>QWHO01000418.1 GCA_021404945.1 bacterium CPR1 | reverse complement strand
ACAGGGCTTGGACAGCAAAGCTGCCCACACTTCCCACAGGCACGACGACGCGACCATTTTTATAAATGTCTTAGGAGGAGATCACGATCTGATACCAGGAGTGTCGGTGAGGATGAATCGCCGGTCGATGGCCTCGGAATGATAGACAAAAGGCTCGCGCGAGTCATCGAGGAGAAGAAAGCCGTGGTCGGCAGTGAGGACGAACTCTTCCACGCCAGCGTTGCGAAGGTGATGTACGGCCGAGCGCAGCTGTCCGATCAAGCGGTCAAACGTCGCGGGGCCTACGTCCGCCTCGCCGCTGCTGTCGATCTCGCGACTATGCACCACGACCAGGGTAGCGCCCTTAACCTGCTTGGCAAGTTTCTCCGCAGTCAGGTTGCCGACTTCGGCCAGGCTCAGCAGAAGGGGCGTGCGACGTGAGCCCGCGTGGCGCTCGAGGCTCCGGTCTCCCATTGCCCGCACGCGCTGCTGGGGATTCTTGACGCTGTACTGCCCGGCACGGAAGCCGCTGAATGACCGATCGTCCGGCGTGAGACTCCCGTCACGACACACGGGGGCCAGCACGTTCATCCCGACTGAGGTGATGGAGGGGAGCTCGGAGAATCTGGCTTTGAGGTGCACCTGGCCCTCGAGCCGTTCGGCCAGCTCAGATGCCATCTCGAAGCGCAAGGCATCCACCATGAAGTAGGCCACACGGGCTTCGGCCGACTGGGTGAGCGGGTGGACAACCTGCTCATAGAGGTGGCGCTGCTGAAGCGCGGCGGGAGGCAGGAAACCCTCCTGTGCGCACAGGTCGGAGAAGGCGCCGGTCAGGTCGTCGAGCCATTCGCGATAGCGGCGGCGAACAAGGGTCGCCGCCCGCTCCAGACCCGGGTAGTGGGGGATCTGGGGAGAAAGGTGCTGTAACCGCTCCTGCTCAAAGTGACGATGGGCGCGGTCCACCAGGTGGGCGCCCTCGACTCCTGTGTAGCTGAGCAGGGCCTCCTCGAGATTTCGAACAGACTGGAGGGGCTGCCGGTTTCCGGCGGCGCGCAGCCCCAGAGTCGCCGCGTCTCGGACCAGGCTCCACTCTTGGCGGCGGCTGAGGTCCTTCTCCAGCCAGACCGAAGGAGACTCCAGGCGCGAGGCGGCCCAGCCGAGAGCCTGGGCCCAATGCTCCTCCTCCAGACTGGCGAGCGCAGCCTCCAGCAGGCGGGTATCCTCCCGACTGAAGGTGTCGATCTTGCCGAGCTCCTCTGCCGTCCCGGCGTTCAGCTCGGCCTCCAGCCGCCCCTCGGTCTGCATAGCGTAGACGCGATAGGCGTCGACGTGGCGCTTGCGCAGGTGGCCGACGAGGTCGATGCAAGCTTTGCGAAGCGGCGCCGACAGACCGCGCAAAGGCTGTAACTCGGGCAGCGACGGGGGACGCCCCAAGTCGTGGACATACTCCACGCATAGAAGCCAGCCGACCCATCCTTCGGTGAGTGAGCGGAGCGTCAGGCTCGACTCGCCCTCGAGGAAGAAGGCGAGGAACTCGGGAGAGAAGCCGGTGTGGCGCGCCAGGTATTGGCGCAGGGCCTCGAGGTCCTCCGCGCCTGTAATGCGTCGACTGAACTCGCTGTTGGGCGCCTCCACCAGACCATCGAGCACCCACTGGGGCTCCATCGATTGCAGTATGGCCACCAACCCCACCGGGTTACGGTCCATCAGGCCCGCGAGCCATTCTTCGGCCTCCTCGAGCGAGCCTTTTCCCTGTCCGATATACCGCTCGGTCTGCTCGGGGGAGACCCTCCCGGCGGCCACTTCCCGCACCAAAGTTTCCAGGGCGCGCTCGAAGCGTGTGCCGCACTTGTAGGCTTCCAGCAGAGGAGTACGGCGCACCGTAACGTCCGTGTGGCCTGGAAGGTGCACGAGCAATGGGGTGGGATCCAGGCCACTTTCGTAAGGCTCCAGGGCCAACATCGTTTCCAGGAAACTGCCTCGGAAAGCCACAACGGGAGCGAAGAACCGACCTTCTTCGTGGCTTTGCTGAAGGTCGTCCACAAAGCGGCTGTAGAGGCCTTCGCGGTCGAGCCAAAACACCAGCCCCTTTTCGCGTAGGCGCGCAATGATTTGCTTCTCGAGCTCTTGAGATAGAAAGCTCATCTTATTCGACGGCAGGGTTGACGTCGGATCGTTGCGCTCATGGCATTCGGCTTCGTCATTTCTTGCTCTCGTCCCTTGTAAATCAATTGGGCGGGCCCACTCGAAGGCACAAGCAGTTGATGCGGCGAGTCTTGATATCAAACCCGCCGTCCATCCTCAACCACCACGGCGCAACGCCCGGCAAACTCGATCCGGTGTGCGGGGCTGCGCCTCCGGTGCGCCCGACCCGTGACCCGGGCGAAGGTAGCATGATTCGACTCGGCGAATTGAGTGTTACTCAATACCTGTTGTCGAGGCTACTGGTCAGGCCTCCGGCGCACAGCGGGCGTCCAGGATATGCCCCGTTCGCAGTGTGTTCCAGCTCGCCCCGTACTGAGTATTCACCCTTAGGGTGAACTTGTGTTGACAGATGTCGAACAAAACCTTATACTGGAGTATGCCAGCGTGCACTTTGATTTCGCCGATACCAGGCTGGAGTCGCTTTATACGCAAAGGAAGGGAGCAGAGAGGTACCCTGCCGAGGTGATAGAGGCATTTCTCAAGCGTGTCCGTCATATCGAGGCCGCGAGCAACGAGGCCGACTTGAGAGTGCCCAAGAGTGTGCATTTCGAAAAACTGCTGAGCAAGAAGTATGCGGGCAAGCACTCCATGCGCCTCAATCAGCAATGGCGCTTGATATTGTCCATCGAGCAGGATGGAGACGGAAAGTTCGTCCGGATCCATGAAATCACCAAGCATTATGGCGACTGAGTCGCCACTCTAAGAGTCGGTAAGTCCAATGCGTAAAACGTCACCCAGACCGTTCCGTCCCATCCGCCCAGGCGAGATTCTGCAGGAGGAATTGGATGCGAGAGGCTGGAGCCAGGCCGAACTCGCCGAGATCATGGAGCGACCCGTTCAGGCGGTCAACGAGATTGTTGTGGGCAAAAAGGCCATCACGGCAGAAACGGCCCGTCAGCTGGCTCGAGTCTTTGAAACGACACCCGAGTACTGGTTGAATCTTGAGACAAGCTATCGGCTCGACTTGGCCTCCGCCACTCCCGCGGGCAAGGAGGATGAGGTGGAGAGACGAGCCAGGCTTCACGATTTCGGCCCCATCAAAGAGATGCTCAATCGAGGGTGGATAACTGTCCGGGACCCCAAGAACCTGGACCAGCTCGAGACGGCGCTTGGCCGATTCTACGGCGTGCCACGGCTGACCAGAGATTTGCGGCTGCCCTGCGCTGCCAGAAAGACCGGGGGCGGCGAGCTCACGAGCGCACAATTGGCCTGGGTGACCAGAGTCCGGAATCTGTCCGAGAGTCAATCGGTCGAGAGCTTCCAGCCGAAGCGCCTGGTCAAGCTTGCCCTTAAGCTGGCCAGTCAGTCGGCAACCGAGGCCGGCATTCAGCAGGTGCCTGCGCTCTTGCGTGAGGTGGGCGTTCGCGTCATCTTCCTGGAGGCCTTACCGCGCACCAAGATTGATGGAGTGGCCCTGTGGCTGGCTGAAAGCCCCGTCGTCGGACTTTCCTTGCGTTTCAAGCGAGTCGATTCCTTTTTCTTCACCCTCCTGCACGAGGTTGCTCACGTCTGCAACGAGGATGGCAAGGACCACCCGAGGCTGGATATCGACCTTCTTGGTGGGGATGCCGACGAGGACATCGACCCGTGCGAGCGGCGCGCGAACCAGGCCGCTTGCGACTGGCTGATTCCGCCAGATCGTTTGAAACAGTTCATCGGTCTTCATCGGCCGCGGTTCTCCAGGGCGGCTGTGACAAGATTCGGCGAAGAGCTGGGCATTCACCCCGCAATCGTGGTGGGGCGGCTTCACTTTGAAGGTCTGCTGCCTCACAGCCATTTGAGGCCGCTCCTGGGAGATGTTCGGCAGCTGCTAAGCAACGAAATTCTTCAGTGAGCGGTCAATCACCACCCACCGTTACAGCCCGAAGTGCTTTCTGAAGTCGACCCAGGCTTCGATTCGAACCGACGACTCCCGCAGATAGGGCGAGTAGATCGCTCGGTCGGTGATAATCCGCCCCCGAACTCGCCAGTCCTTTGCTTTGCCCTTCAAGGCATACTCGGCGAGCACGAGCTTCAGATGCTTTCGCACCCACTCGACTCGCCTGCCATGCTTGGCCACGAACCCCCCGGGGTTGAAGAGCTTGTCGACCTCGCTCTTCAGTTCGGAGCCTGTCCTGGCGCCAGCAAAGTCTTTGCACTCAAGGAGCCAAAGGTCCCTTTTGCGCTCGTCGATGCACAACACGTCGATATCGCCCAGCTTTCCCTTCTCGTTGGCGATCAAGACGCGCCCCACGGCATCCACACCCATTCTGCACTTCAAGTGCGAGAGCGCCGCCAGGGCCTGGAAGACCTCGCGATTAAACTCCTTCCCCCGAATATTTGCGATTTTTGACATGACCTCGCGCATGGCTTTGGAGTTCGCCTTGTGACGGCCGTAGAGGCACTGTCCGTGCAAGAATCTCGGGCAGAATGCCAGGCTACGGCGACCCCAGACAAGGCGGTCATCGACCCGGATGAGCGGTCGTCGAAGGAGGGAGAGAGCTCGGTTCATCTTCCAGGGGAAGACGTCCGCCCGGCTGAAGGCTGGCGGCGGGGCGAGGTAGCGATCCCTCGGTTCCAGGCTGAAGCGCTCCAAGATGAATTCTGCCTGCGATGCGCTCAAACCCGTGCTAGTCAGGGCAGTCCGAACTTGCTCCAGTGTTGCGCTGCCGGCGGAACCGTCGTATTCTCCGGCCACATGAATTGCCTCAAAGGCCTCCACCAGCTCCCGCAGGGTGAGTCCCCACTCAGCCGCCCAGGCGGACGCGATCATCCCTCCGATGGCCGGAGATTCTGTCTCCTGCCTGAGGTCGTCAACTGCTCGCTGCGCCTTTCCGAAGGTGAACTTGACTCCGAACGCTTTGGAATGGCGTAAGAACTCCCCCCGGTCCACTCCTAACCGCCCTGACTTCAGCATCTCAACCTGGATGGGCACCAGTCCATAGTAGATCTGGTCGCATTCCTCGCCGAAATGAATGATGTGGGAGGCAATGGCCAGGAGCCTGTCCAGCTGCAAGTTGGTCAGGACCCGAGACCCTTTGGGAGGGCACGCGGCAGCGTATTCCACCAAGAAGCGGCTGGCCGAGGCCGTGAGCTCCCGCCTCCGGTGTGTTTCGAGCAGGCTGCTACGTGCCCGGTCTCCCTGCTCGGTGAGCAATTGATAGGGAAGGGACTTTTCGAAACGGGCGTGCGCGAACATTTGGGCCTCATACTGGTTCAACAGACGATTCAACGCGGTGGTCGAGTCGAGCTGCGCGATCTCCCGCTCGAGCTCGCCGAAAAAGTAGTCCACGGTTTCCCTGAGTACTTCGTGGGGTGTGCCCAGTCGTTCTGCGCCCTTGCTGCGATAGTACGCTCCCAACTCGTCGAG
>QWHO01000417.1 GCA_021404945.1 bacterium CPR1 | reverse complement strand
CTCCCGCTGGCCTTCGCAGCCCTGATTCTGATCGGAGCGGGAGGCACGGTGCTCTTCTTGACCCGCGACCACCGCCGGGTCCGCAAGTTGGAAGGCCTGCTGGCCCGGGCCGATACAGGGGGCCCGCTGTCCAGGGTGGGAGGGTACGACCTGCTTGGCGAGCTGGGCGCGGGAGGAATGGCCCGGGTCTACCAGGGCCGCCGGGGCGACGAGGAGGTGGCCGTCAAGGTGCTGCAGGCCACCCTGAGCGGCGATCCGGAGCTGTTCAAGCGCTTCAAGCGCGAGGTCCGGTTGTGCAAGGAAATGGACCATCCCCACATCGTGCGCCTCTACGACTGGGGCGAGGAGGACGGGCTGGTCTATCTGGTCATGGAGCTGGTAGAAGGCGGCACCCTGCGCGAGCAGCTGACCGGAGAGGGCCTTTCCCCTCAGCGGGCGGCCGAGATCCTGCTGCCACTCTTCCAGGCCCTGGCCTATGCTCACTCGCGCGGGGTGGTCCATCGCGACCTCAAGCCCGAGAACGTCATGCTCACCGCTTCGGGCAAGCTCAAAGTGATGGATTTCGGGCTCAGCCGGGGAGACAACTCCACCAACCTGACCCAAACCGGCACCGTGCTTGGCACTCCCGCTTACATGGCGCCCGAGCAAATTCAGGGGGTGAGCTACGACAAGTCCATCGATCAGTATGCGCTGGGGGTGATGGCTTACGAGCTCTTGACAGGGCGCCAGCCATTCCAGGCTCCCGACCCGCTCCAGGTGCTCTTCAAGCACGTCGGCGAGAAACCCGAGCCGCCTTCGCGCCTGCGATCTGACATGCCGGCCGAGGTGGAGCAGATCTTGCTGCGCATGCTGGCCAAAGCCCCGGAATCACGCTTTGCCAGCGTAGAGGAGGCCGGGGCCCACCTGGTGGCCGCGCTGGGTCGCTGGTGATGGGCACCCTCACCGACTCGAGCATCGCCAGGCTCTTCCAGGAGTCGTTCCAGGTGCTGGATGGCCTGCAGGCCGAGCGGTTGTTGATCCTCTACGACCGCACCGGATCGGGAGAGCTCCAGGTGCAGGCCTCGCGGGGGATGCGCGGCCTGTGGAGCGCCTCGGTCAGCCTGAGTCTGGTCCACCAGGTGATCGAGTCGGGACTGCCGCTCCTGTCGGGCGATCTGCGCGAAGACCCGGAGTTCGCCGAGAGCTCCAGCGTGCTCTTGACCGGCATCCGCTCGGTGCTGTGCGTGCCCCTGCAAGACGCCGAGCGCCGGGTGCGGGGGGTTCTTTACGCCGACCACTGCTCCAGGGCGGTGGCCTTCTCCTCGCTCGACCTGATGAAGGTCTGCAGCCACGCCCGCGACCTGGAGCACAAGCTGTGGCAACTGGAGCGCCCTCGCGCCCCCGAGCTGGTCCCCCTCCCGCCCCTCCAGACCCCTCCTCCGTTGCCCTCGGCCCGCAAGACCTACCAGCCCGAGCCGGCCAGCAAGCCCGCTCCGGACCGGGCCCTGCGCCTTTCCAACCGCTCTCTGGTCGTGCTCTTGCGCTCGCTGCCGGTGCTGCTCTCGGCCGGCGTGCCCCTGACCCGGGCCCTCACGGTGCTGGGGGACGAGCCCTCGGCCGTGGCCGTGTGCCGACGCATGCTGACCGAGGTGGAGCAGGGCAAGCCCCTGTCGGTGGCCATGCAGAAGTCCTCGCCCTCGTTCACCAACCTTCAGCTCAAGCTGATCAAAGTGGGAGAAGCCACCGGCAGCCTGGTCGAGGTGCTGGCCCGGTTGGCCGACCACGAGGAACGGGCCCGGGCCCTCGCACTCCGATTGCGTTCGGCCCTCACCTACCCCGCGGTGCTCTTCGTTCTCTGCATGGCCTTGATCGTGGCCGCTCCACCTTTCCTGCTCAAGGGTCAGCTGAAGATGCTCGACCAGATCGGGGGCGAGCTGCCGTGGCTCACGAAGGCCCTGTTCACGCTCTCAGACGGCCGCGTCTTGCTGGCCCTGGGCGCCGGGGCGGCTTTCTTCTCGGTTCTCAGCTGGCGCTATCTCCAGACCGAGAAAGGCCGCTACCAGCTCGACCGCATCATGTTGGAGATGCCCCGAGTCGGCCGACTGTGGCGCCTGGTGGCGGTGGCCCGGTTCTCCCAGGCTCTGGCCCTGCAGCTGCGAGTGGGCCTGTCCATCCTGGAAGCCGTTCCCCAGGCCGGCGCGGCCGCCAACTCTCCCGTGCTTCATGAGCGTCTGCAAGCCAGCGTGAATGCCCTGCGCGAGGGGGCCGGCCTGGATCAGAGCCTGGCCGCGGCCGACTTCTTCCCCACCGCCTTTCTCTCCACCGTCACCGCCGGCGAGGAGTCGGGGCACGTGGCCGGCACCCTGGAGTGGCTGGCAAAGCTCTACCAGCTCGAGCTGGAGGCCACCATGGAGATGGCCGCCGCCGCCCTCGAGCCTTTGATGATGCTGGCCATGGGCCTGATGGCCGGGGTGGTGGCCCTGGCCACCCTGCTGCCCCTGGTCAAGCTGGTGCAGACCCTGTGAGGCGGCGCGGAGCCTCGCTGGCCGAGGCCATCTTGTGCTTTGCCATCTTGACCCTGGTGGTGCTGCTGATCTTCAACCTCTACCCCACCTCGGTGGCGGCGGTACGGGTCTCCGGCCAGCGCCTGCAGGCCAACGCCCTGGCTGACTCGATCCTGGAGGAGCAGCTGACGCGCCCCTTCAGCCAGCTGGTGCCCGGGCCGACCCAGGCCCTGCCAGCCGTGCCCGGACGGGGAGCCACCTTCCAACCCTCGGTTCAATTTTTCGCGGTCAACCGGGCCGGAATCGACCCGGGTTTGCTGGTGGGCGTGAGAGTGCGGGTGGTATGGACGGATCATCAGGTGCAGAGGGAAATCCTTCGTGAAGCGGTGCGTTGCGATGTGCGCATCTAGAGCCCCGCGCGAAATCAGAACGCGGGCCTTCGGTCTGCTCGAGACCTTGATGGCCATGGCCCTCTTGCTCATCTTGCTCACGCTTCTGGCCCAGGTACTCGTGCCCATGGGCCGGGGCACACGGCGGGGTGCCACCCAGATCGAGCTGCAACAGTTGGCCCAGGTGGCCATGGATCGCCTGGCCGCCGACCTCTCCAGCGCGCCAAGGGCCGGAATCAACCTGGTGCCGCCCGCCAACCCCGCCAGCGATCCCACCCTGCTCTCGATCCAGCCTCTGACCACGGTCACCAGCACGGGAGGGCAAGAGTGGAGCACGACCCTGGCCCTGTATCGGTATGACCCGGTGGAGCGCAAGCTCTATCGCCGCCAATGGCCCCCCGAGCCGCCCTCGGTGGGTCGCCTGCCCCAGCAAGACGAGCCCTTCTTCGAGCAGCCCAACCCCCCGCCACCCGCAGCGCCTATCGCCACCGAGCTTGCCACCCTGGCCGTGGGAGGAGCGGTGCTGGCCGGCCACGTGGAGAGCTTCACAGTGGATCTGAGCGTGGATCCCCCCCGCCTTCAGCTGGTCCTCAAGCTCGGAGAGGAGAGTTTTGAGCTGACCCGCCGTTTGATGCTGCGCAACGTGCGCTACTGAGCTCCTTCGCGCCAGATCAGGATGCGGGCGCGGTCCTTCGTGGGCAAGAGCTCGGCCGGGTCGAGCACCAGGGGGTAAGTGGGCGTCGAGGACGGTGGCGCGCTCGACTCGGGGTTGAAAATGTTGTCCTTGGACGGATCATGGCGAGGATCACCCGGAGCAATGTAGCCGAAGGGCACCAGCTCGACCAGTCGACTGGGATCGAACTGGACCGGCTCGTCCTGGGTAAAGTCCCAGGTCAGCGAGGTTGTGTTGTAGGTCCAGACGCAGGTCGTGACGGTGCCTGAGATCTTCCCGTCCCGGCCGATCTTGACCTCGATCTTGCTCTTGGAAACCTGAGTCGGATCAGACGGTCCCGGGGGAGTCGTTGGCGGATACCCCGCGGTGGGCTCACCGCCCATGAGCTCGCTTCCCGACCCCACCACCCAGCGGACCTGCGGCTCGGGCTCGCCGTGAGGAAGGGTGTTAAAGGGCGGCTGAAGCAAGCCTCCATCGTTGAGCACCCGGGCCCGGTCCAACTGCACCGGAGGCAGGTTGCGCGCGACCAGGGCCCCCTGCAGCTTGAGCTGTTTTGCGTCCACCCCTCCTTCGGCGTAAACCAGTCCCTTGATGCTCGAGCCGGCCGGACCGTTGCCTGCCAGGGTGATCTTCCCCTGGCTGAGCATGGCCACCCGACTGTCGGCCACCACGTTGGCCTGGCCGTTCACGGTCAGGTTGCCGGTCGTCACCAGCACGCCCGTGCCGTCCACTCCCCCGTTGATCTCCAGGTTGCCATCGATGTACACCAGAGCTCGGTCCAGCTTGAGCCGACCGTTGACGGTCACCGTGCCGGTTCCCCGCAGGGTTCCGGTAAAGGTTGTGGCGGGATAGGTCGGCTCGAGGGCCAGGAAGGGGTGACCGTTCGGAGCTGGCTGGTCAGGGTCGAGAGCGGTGACGCTCATGCTGGGCACCAGACGAGGCGCCTGGCTGGTCAGCACCCGGCCCCCGACCTGGACTCCCGGGTCCAGGCTCACCCCACCTCCCGAGCGCAGGTCGCCGCGCACGGTGGTGGCCGGTCCCAGGGTCAGGGCTGCCATTCCGGTATCGTTGGTCAGCAGATCAGCCGGCAACAAGCGGTTCGGAGGAGAGTTCGGATCTTGCCCCGGCCGCAGCGACCCCACCACCAGGCTGCCGGGAGACACGATCGGCCCGTCCGAGGCCGCCGCGAAGGGGAAGGGCGGCAGGTGCACCACCGCTTTGACCCGGCGGGTCACCCCCCGCACGGTGGCCACTCCCACCAGGTAGGCCCCTTCCTCGGGCACCATCTGGTTGTCGGCAGCCAGCTTGGAGCTGCCTCCCGTCAGATTGTTCTCCGAGAGGGGGATCCCCAGACTGGCTGCCTGAGCAGGGTCGAATGTGAGTTGTCCGACAGCTCCGCCCGGACCATTGACGGTCACCGTCTGGCGGAAGTCCTTGTCGGTGAAGAGGTGACCCAGAGCAACATGCACCGAGCTTCGGGCCAGATCGAGGGCCATCGAGGCGTTGCCGGTGTGCGTCATCAGGTTGATGTGAGTCACGCTGGCGCCGGCCAGGGCAAAACCCAGCAGGGCCACGATCGCGGTCACGATCAGGGTGGTTCCCAGGCCGACGCCCCGTCGTCTTGCCATAGCGAAAGTTTCTGGGTGCACCAGCCGCGGACCTCTGTTCCTGAGCAGCTACGGCCAATTCCGAGCGCTTTGGGGGGCGGCGCTGCTGCAAGACCTTGAGCCGGGTGGTCGGGGGCTGGGCGGCGGCCCGGGCCATGCCCACCACGCGCCGCTCGCCCTCACGGGCCCGAACGTGACCAGAGTGTCCAGCGAGCGCTCGGCTTCGGCCAGATTGATCTGGTCGCGCTTCCAGAATTTCAGCCGACAGGCCTGGCCGCGGGCTGCCTCCTGGTCCGCCATCCACCAGGTCGCCCAGGCAGACGATTCGGTCGCAGGCGCAGCTCTCGATGTCTTCCAGCACCCGCTGCAGGGCCTCATAGTTGCCGTGG
>QWHO01000011.1 GCA_021404945.1 bacterium CPR1 | reverse complement strand
CGCTCAAGGGCAGCAAGCTGGCCGAGGTGGAGGACTATCTGGGCCTGAAAGCGCGGGCTGCGGACAGCGAGCTGGCCCGACTGGGTCGAGCCGCCAGCCTGCTGGCAAAGAGCCAGTCCCCAGAGAAGGCCACGGCCGAGCTGGCCCGGCGACTGGGTGGAGAGGGGTGGTCCGCCGAGGCGGCCGCGCTGGTCTCGCTGGGCGCGTCTGCCGAAGACGTCGCCCGCCAGTTAGGCTCACACGAGGCCCTGCGGACGGCAGCGCCGCTTCTTGCCGAGCTGGGCCGGCGGGGCGAGGATGCCGGCCGGGTGGTTCCGGCTCTGACCGTTCCGTTCGGCCAGGAAGGCTTAGCCGAGCGCTGCCAGAGTGCCTTGAGCTGGCTCGAGGCCTGCCCCGGCGATCTGCGCCAGGCCGGCGAAGACTGGGCGACGCTCACGGCCCGTCTCGGCCCCGGCGAAGGCCTGGCCGACACGGTGGATGCGGGGGTGCGCCTGCGGGCCATGCTGGTCCAGCGCTCCGACTTCCTGACCGTGGTCGAGAAGTTGCACGCCATGGGCCGCCGGGGCCAGGCGCCGGCCCGATTCTCCGAAGCCCTGGGCTCGTTCACCGCCGCCGCGGCTCGTCTGGGGCCGGATACCCTGTTCAAAAGCCTGGACGTGCAAGCGGTGCTCTCGGAGATGACCCGACCCGGCGCTTCGCATGCCAGCAGCTCGGCCATTCGAGAGGAGGGGGCTCAGGTGACCCTGCCCGGCGTGAGGCTGCGCAAGAGGGTCTGACCCCGGTCGCTTGACCGTGCGGTGAGCGGGGGCGAACTCATCGCCCAGGGCGCTCAGACTTCTCTGGATCGGCGCATGGCCAGCCTGACTCCGCCCAGGATGGCAGCGCCGCCGGCCATCCCCACGCCCGTTCCGGCGCAGTTTGCCGCGTGGCTGCGCTGGAGGAGACTGGTGACCTGCTCGGGGAGGTCGGCTCGCTTGAGGTGTCCCCAGCCCAATTCGATCTCCTGGCCCTGCTTGTTGCGCACCAGGGCCAACTGCAGGTCTCCCCGCTCTTCGAGCCGCACCATCTCGGCTCCGCTCTGGAAGAGCTCACGGGTGGGAGGGCTGAGCAAGGCAGGGCAGACCAGGCCCACTTTGTCGCCCTGCACCGGGACGCTGACCAGGCAGAAGGCGGCCAGGCTGGAGGCCAGGCTATCGCGCGGCACGGAGGTCAGGCAGTCGGCCTTGACGTCGCGGACCTCTCCCCGGAGGTTGATCAGTCGGGCCATCTTGCCGGTCATCTCCTCGATCCCCACCGGCACCTGGTAGAACTCGTCCGGCCCTGCCAGGAGGTCGTCGCGCAGAGTCACCCACTGACCACTCTTCAGGGGGCCGGTGTACTTCTCTGCGCGGGGGTCGCCGAGGGGGAAACGAATCGCCATGCCAGCATCCGATCCTCCTGTCCCCAAAAAAAGCTCAAGAAGTCTTGAGGTGGCAAAGCTCAGCCGCGCACCTTCACGGGTACGCGCACTCCTCCCACCACCACTGAGCCCTGGCGAACCTCCAGGCCGCTGGCGCCATCGGGGTTGGACCCGAGCCTGCCTACCTCCTTCAGCTCGCCCAGTTGCAGCTCCCAGCGGTCCAACGTGTCTCGCAGCAAGGCCTGCTGATCGCTCTTGTCCTGCAAAAAGATGCCGGCTCCGAACAGCCCGCTCATCAAGACCGAGTTCACGATGCCGACCGTGGGGGCCAGCTTGGCCGTGACCATGAGGGCGAGCATGTTGACCGTTCCGCCCCCGAAGAGCAGCATCGAGCGATCGCGCATCTTCTTGCCTCGCAGCTCGGAGGCGGCCCGCATGCTGTCCAGGGTTTCTCCCACTGCGCCGCGCACCCGTTTGAGGTCTTCCTCGACCTGCTTCTGGGCTCCGGGGTGGTCAGCCAGGCCCTGCTTGACGTTCTCGAGCAGCTCGATCAGCTCGGCTTTGGTGGCCGTGCCGTCGCTCCCGGCCAGCTTGCGGGCCAGCTCGCCCTGACCGGCGGGGACGGTGCCTTCGTGGCGCAGCTGCTGGCTCCAGTGGGTCAGCACCGCTTGCTTGTGCCAGGTGCGGTCGATCTTGTCTCCGGTCATGCCGCCTTTGGCCACCAGGGCCGCTCCGCCGAAGGTAGAGGCGAACTGGAGGGCCGTGACCCAACCCGAGGTGGGCCCCCCGGCGCTGAGCACGGCGTTGACCCCGGCTACCGCGAACAGGCCCAGCCCGGCGGCCAGGCAGCGGTGGCGGGTCTGCAAGAGCTGCTGGCGTTCGAGCTGGGTCTGGTAGAGCGCGTCGCCGAGCGTCTCGCCCGGCAGCTTGTCGATCAGGTCGGCGTGGTAGCGGGTGGTAGCCGGGTCAGCGCTGCGATCAGCCCGCTCGCGGATCAGTCGCACCACCTCGCTGCGGGGAGTGGAGAGCACCTGCATCTAAGCCCTCCAGCCTGGTCTTGCGGTCAGCCTGGAGGAGAGGCTCCGGAGAGCATGGAGAGGGGAGCGATTTGCGCCCGGCGGGCAGGTGACGGCCATGGTTGGAGTTTAGCCACGGGGGCTGAAAAATAGCTCATACAGGACTCGCGACCTTGCGCAAGGCCAGGCCTGAAATCTGGCGCCGTCAAGATTCTTCATGGAGGCCCGCAGTGGCCGCCTGTCACGGTTGAGTTGAGACTTGAAAGCTCTTGCAGTCTGAGGTGTCCTGAGAGCGTTCCGCTGGCTTATTTCGGTCCAAAGGGTACATCTCGCTCTTGGAAGCCGCAAGCCACTCTGTGCCCGGAAGAGGCGACCAGGGCGGAGTAGTGGAGCGAGCCATCTTGCCACCAGACATAGGTGCCGGCCGGCAGCTTGGGGCCGCTGGGAGAGGCTTTGCGCACTTCATTCCAGGCCAGCTGGTAGAAGGGGTCGATGAGCGCCTCGGCAGTCACGCTGGTCTTGGTGTTGTCGTAGACCGCCGTCAGGTTGCCATCTTGACTCTTGACCTCTCCTTTGTCTGACTTGTAGTTTTCCGCCGGGTCACCGTTCTCGACCCGGACCAGGCCTTTGGACCTGATGGTCGGCGTGGTGGCGTCCTTGGAGCCGACTTCCACGTAACCGGAGCTGCCCGGTCGCAAGGTCACCGAAAAGTCGTTGCCGGCCATGCTGGCGGCTGTCTCGACGGTCGGTCCCAGATTGGGGATCTGGTAGATGGCTTCGAGCACCTTACGGGTCGCCCCCCCGGTGGCCGCGTTGGGGCTGGCCGGAGAGAGCTGGGAGCAGCCCCGGCCCGCTTTGCCTTCTACGGCGAGGCAGACCGACCAGACCGGAGTCTGAAAAGCGACCGGGCTGGCTGCGGTGACCGAAAAACCAGGCCCATCGGCCCGGGGCACGTCGGCCGGGCCCGCCCCGATCAGGTTGTTGACCGACAAGTACGGGCTGTTGACGGTGAGGCCCGGGTCGCTCAGCCCGTCGCCACCGGCGGGGCCGTCCTGAAAATTGAAGCGCAAGCGAAACTGGCTCCTCGTCCTGATCGGACAGCTCACGGAAGTTGCAGTCCGTTCCGTTCACCCGGGTCGTCTTGCGCGTGTCGGCGTTGGTAAAAAAGAGCTGGCCCGTGCGATAATGAAGCAGAGCCTGGCGGGGGCCACCTCAAGGTCATCGAGCCGCACGTGAGCCCCAGGATCGCTGCCGATGGTCGTCTGGGCCCGGCACAAGGGGATTCGCTCCTGGCATCCGTCCGGAGACTGAACCAGCAGATCCAACCCGGTCCGGAGAAAGGCCTCGGAGTCGCTGGTCTCACATCATCTGAAGTACCCATGGCCTTGCCCTGGTTATACCACTTTTTGGCAAACCTCACAGGTCGGGAGCGTGGCGGTGGCGCCTGAGGAATCCCGATGAGAGTCGGCGCCTGGCCAGGCCGGTCTCGGGCCTATCCTGGCGGCTCAGAAGCTCTCAGGGGTTGTCGATACCCACCAGGGTGGGGCCGTCCGGGCTCAGGCCCAGCCGGGCAGCCTTGGCGGCCGGGTCGAAACGATAGTTGGCCACAAAGTCGCGACCGTGGCGCTTGAGGTAGAGGTGCATCACCTCGCGGTACCTCAGGTGCATCCACAAAGGGTCGCCGTAGGCCAGAGCACAGCGGAACTTGCAAAGCTGGGCCAGTTTCCGGGCTCTTTGCTTGGCCCCTTCGTCGGAGACCCGGTAATCGAGGTTGGCCGACAGCTCCTCCGGGTCGCCGACCATCTCAAGGATTCCCAGGGTGGAAGGGTCGGTGTGCAGCTTGGCGTGCTTGTTCAAGGTGAACACACTGCGGCCGTAGGAATGGATGATGTCGGTGTTGCTCTCGATCATCTCGATGGTCTGCAGTCCTTCTTCTTCGGTCTCACTGGGAAATCCAAAGAAGATGTAGCAGAAATTCCAGATGCCGGAATCGCTCGAATTTTTCAGGATTTCAAGACGCTTGTCCAGCTTGATGCCCTTGTTGATGAGCTTCATGATGCGATCGGAGCCGGACTCCAGGCCCCAGAGCAGCATCGTCAAGCCTCCCTGACGCAGGCGATCGAGCCGTTGGGTGGTAAAGCTGGTCTCCAGTCTTCCGTTACCGTACCAATGGACCTTCAGTCCTCGTTGCTCGATGCAATCGACAACACGCTCCATGTAACGGGGAACAATGCACTCGTCGATGAAGCAATAGTCGGAAACTCCCCACTTCTCTTGCAGCGCTTGCATTTCATCCACGAGATTCTCTACCGAGCGATTGTCCGGGCAGACGCCATAGTCGGTATCGCAGAAGGTGCACTTCTTCCAGTAGCAGCCCTTGCTCGAGCGAATCGTCAAGACCGGCTCGGGAGAGAAATAGTCGGCCAGAGGAAGGCCTTCCAGCGAAGGCAGGGCACGAGAGTTCAACGACAGGCCGGAGCATTCGAACGTGTAGACGGGCTTTTCGTCGGGGTCGGCGTAGACGAGCCCGGGAACCCGGCTCAGGTCGTGACCGTGCTCGAGGGCGTGCAACAGGCCGTCGAGGGGTGTTTCGCCTTCCCCGAGGATCACGCTGTGAGCAAAGGAGGTCAAGAACTCGGGCGAGCGCAAGACGCCCTCCTTGATGCGGATCAGATGGTTCCCGCCCAGCGTGACGTGGGCCGTCCCTCGACGCCGCAGCAGCCAGGCCAGCGTGAGGCCGGGAACGAGCTGGGCGTGAGCATTGATGGAGATGCCGATGACGTCGGGGCGGTAGGCCTGGATCTCGGCAAGCTGAGCCTCGAAGTAGGTCAGGTAGGGATTCTCATCGCGATTGGTGGCAAAGGCCTTCACCGCCTCCACCGTGAGGGGAAGCCTGGGAATCACAAGATCGTTGAAGCGAACCCGGATCGGCCAGTAGGGGAGCGAAGCGATATCCAGGGCCCGATCCACCGTGACGTAGGCCCAGGTCAACTGGATCGGGTCATAGAATTTTTCGGGGTCGTCGAAAACGGAGACGGCTTCATCGATATCTTCCAGAGTGCGGCGATTGTCCTGAGCGAGCACCTGCTCGATTTGCAGCAGCCTGACATTCTCGCGATCGGTTCTGGCTGTGCGCTCGCCGAGACGGAGGTTGAGAAGGGTCTTGGGCATCAGGTGCTGGATCGCATTGCGCGCCTTGGCCAGCGAGAACTCAAGATATTTGCGAGTCAGGACGCGGCGATAGTAGCGCACGTTCAGGTCGAGCAGCTTGACCTCGTGCCCGCGCTCGCGCAGGTGACCGTTGAGGGCTGCCAGCGCAAAATGCGGGTTCAGCGGGGTCCACTGGGGCGGGAACACCAGCAATACCCTGGGCTTCTCCATCTCGTCCTCCCATTCTCAGGCTCCGGCCCGAGCCAGGTCAACCCCCCCGACAGGTAGGCCGTCCGAGAGACTCCGGGAGGGCCATGGGCGAGCCGGCTCTCAGGACTCGGCCTCGGCCAACTCGGCCACTTCGTCCGGATAGCGCCCCAGGAAGCTCGCGACCCGATCCATCAGCGGCAGCACTTTCTGGCTGTAGATCGAGTGGATCTCGGACATGGTTTGATCATAGAAGTGGCATTCGTCGTGCAGACGGTCCATCTCTTCGTCGTTGCCGAAAAAGTTGGAGTAAAGCAGCTGGTCCTTGAGGTCTTGCACGCGTCGCATCGAGTCGACGTAATCTTGCATCATGTCCAGGATCTGCTCCTGGGTGAGGTCGTCACACTGCGGCATAGGGCCTTCCTTTCAGCAAACCAGCCAGGTCGTAGGCGGCGGTGAACATGTTGCAGCACTGACAGTTGGCCATCTTCAAGGAAAGCTCTTCGACGGAGGGGATGTTGGGAGGGGTGATGTTCAACTTGCCCAGCTGGGGGTTGAGCGCGCTTTTTTGCCACAGGTCAAAAGCCGTCTCGGTGCCTTCGTAGCCGGCCGCCGCCATGTCCTTGTCGGTGGCCCGCAAGGCATCCCTGATGGCCAGATAGTCCTGGTCAGCACCACCCAGGCCATACATGCCCGCGCCGAGCGCCCCAAGCTTCTTGGCGTCTTTCTCCGCTTTGTGCTGCGCCGCCAGAATGTCCAGTGTGCTCTTGAGCTGCGAGAGGTTGACCCCGTGTTTTTGCTCGATGGCCGAGAGGGCTTTGTTGAAGTTTACGTCCTCGCTGCCAAGCTGGCCATCGCCGCTGGTGTCGATGAAAACATCCCCGTTTTGGAAACGGATGGCCTTCTTCCCGTCAACGTTGGTGAGCTCCGCGGCGTAGCCTCGATTCTGCAGCTCTTTGAGCATGTCTTCGACTTTCATCTCCGACTTGCCACGGTTGGCCAGCATCTGACCGATCTCGATGGCCGTGTCCGCGTCGGTGATCACCGACTTGCCGTCGAAATAGTCCGTGTCCCCTTTCTGGGTGCTCTTTCCGGCATCCAGCTCGCGGCCCGCCGGAGGAGGGGCCGTTCCGGTAGCCCGCGCCGCTGCGCCACGGTCGTCCTGGGGCGGCGGAGCGACCTCGGGAGCTGCCGCTGCCGGGCTGCCCGATCTGGTCTCATTTACATTCTCGGTTTTCTTGACTTCGTCGGTCATGGAGCCTCCTGGGTGAACATTGCTCGAATCTTAGCAGGCTCAGGATAGACGAGCCTTCCCACCACGTGGGGCCACCGCATGTTAACATTCCTGTTTGGCGGTGAACGAATTGCGGACAGGTTGTTGCGCCGATGTTACAATGTTGGGGTGAGCTCCCAGCCCTCGGGCAAGTGCCGGGGCGGCACTTCTGCTCGGGCCGGCGGCCAACCGTCGAGGATGTCCCCGGACCAGGACTGTTTCGCGTACGCAAAGAACCAGCGCCGCGCCAGTGAAAGGTGGGTTTTCCGATGCAACAGCAGCAAGCTCGAATCAACTCCCTGGAGGAGGCGCGCCGTCTCGTGCAAGAGCGGGCCCTCTCCCACGTCAAGGTCGGCCTGTTCGACCTGGACGGCATCCTGCGCGGCAAATACATCTCGCGCGAGAAATTCCTTTCGGCTCTGGAGAACGGCTTCGGATTCTGCGACGTGGTGCTCGGCTGGGACTCCAACGACAAGCTGATGGACAACCTGGCCTTCACCGGCTGGCATACCGGCTATCCGGACGCTCCCGCCCGAATCCTTCCCGAGACAGTGCGCAACCTGCCTTATGAGCAAGACGGGGTGTTCTTCCTCTCCGAGTTTGCCGGCGAGGCCGAGAAACTTTGCCCCCGCGGCCTTCTGCGCCGCACCGTCGACCGGGTGAGAGAAGCTGGCTTCGAGCCCTACTCGGCACTGGAATACGAGTTCTTCTGCTTCGATGAGTCCCCCGAGAGCTGCCGCGAGAAGCACTATCAGAATCTCAAGCCGCTCACGCCGGGCAACTTTGGTTATTCGGTGCTGCGCAACTCGGTTCGAAACGAGTTCCATCGCGAGCTCTGGTCGGTGTGCGACGAGATGCAGCTGGGCCTGGAGGGCCTGCACACCGAGACCGGCCCCGGAGTGCTCGAGGCGGCCATCACCGTGGACCGGGCTCTGGACGCGGCCGACAAGGCGGCTTTGTTCAAGACCTTCGCCAAGGTGGTGGCCCAGCGTCAGGGCAAGATGCTCACCTTCATGGCCCGCTGGAACGCCGAGCTGCCCGGTCAGAGTGGCCACATCCACCTGTCCCTCAAGGACGCATTCTTCGACCCCGACGCCCCCCATGGCATCTCGCAAACCATGCGCCACTTCGTGGCCGGTTGCCAGAAGCTGATGCCCGAGCTGCTGGTGATGGTGGCCAGCACGGTCAACTCTTACACCCGTCTGGTGCCCGGCTACTGGGCCCCCACCAGCGCAACCTGGGGTGTGGAGAACCGCACCTGCGCTCTGCGCGCCATCCCCGGCTCTTCCAAGTCGCAACGGCTTGAGTACCGGGTGGCGGCCTCCGACGCCAACCCCTACCTGGCCCTCGCGGCCGCCCTGGCTTCGGGCCTCTACGGCATTCAGAACGAGCTCGAGCCGACCGCGCCCATCGTGGGCAACGCCTACGAGCAGGTCCTGCCTGTGGAGCTCAAGCTGCCCGAGACCTTGTGGGAGGCGGCCCAGCGTTTGCGCAAGTCGGCCTTCGCGCGCGACTTTTTCGGGGCTGACTTCGTGGAGCACTTCGCGGCCACGCGCGAGTGGGAAGAGCGCGAGTTCCGCAAGCACGTCACCGATTGGGAGCTGAAACGCTACTTTGAGATTATCTAGCTTTCAGTGCCTGAGCCCGGTGGACGGGTCGGTCTACCTCGAGCGGGCGCTGGCCGGGCCCAGCGAGCTCGAGCAGGCGTTGGCCCGGGCCCGCCGGGCCCAGCGCGAGTGGCGTGGTCTCCCCCTGAAGCTGCGGGTCGAGCGACTGATTCAGTTCGTGGACCGGTTCATGGCCCGCGCCGATCAGTTGAGCCCCGAGTTGAGCTGGCAGATGGGCCGGCCGGTCAGTCAGGCACCTGGCGAGCTGCGCGGATTTGCCCACCGCTCTCGCACCATGCTCGAGCTGGCGCCGTCGGCTCTGGAGCCGATCCGGCTCGATTCCCTGCGGCGCGTGCAGCGCGAACCGCTGGGTGTGGTGCTGACCGTGGCCGCCTGGAACTACCCTTACCTGATCGCGGTCAACTCGGTGGTGCCTGCCCTGGCGGCCGGCAACGCCGTGCTGCTCAAGCACTCGGCCCAGACTCCCCTGTGCGCCGAGCGGCTGGTGGAAGCGGGGGTCGATTGTCTGCCCGAGGGTTTGTTTCAGCTCCTGCACATGAACCACGACCTGACCGCCCGGGCGGTGGCCGAGGTCGACTTCGTCTGCTTCACCGGCTCGGTCGAGGGCGGACGGGCCGTGCAACGCGCGGCCAGCGAGCGTTTCATCGGTCTGGGGCTGGAGCTGGGCGGAAAGGACCCGGCCTTTGTGCGCTCGGACGCCGATCTCGAGTACACCCTTGAGAACCTGGTGGACGGCTCGTTCTATAACTCCGGCCAGTCCTGTTGCGGCATCGAGCGCATCTACGTGCACCAGAGCCTCTACGAGCAGTTTGTGGAGGGTTTCGTGGAGCGAGCTTACGCCTACAAGCTGGGCAACCCGCTGGAGCCTTCCACCAATCTGGGTCCGGTAGTGAGGGCTTCCGCGGCGCAGGCTATCCAGAGTCAGGTCGATCAAGCCGTGGCCAGAGGGGCGCGCGCCCTCATCGATCCGGCCCGATTTCCGGCTGTCGGAGGAGCCTACCTGGCGCCCCAGGTGCTGGTGGACGTGGACCACTCGATGGACCTGATGACCGAGGAGACCTTCGGCCCGGTGGTGGGGATCATGGCCGTGAAAAACGACGAGGCAGCGGTGCGGTTGATGAACGATAGCCGTTACGGCCTCACCGCCTCGATCTGGACGCGCGACCTGGAGGCCGCCGACCGGCTCGCTCAGCAGGTCGAGACCGGCACCTTGTTCGCCAATCGCTGCGACTACCTCGACCCTGAGCTCGCCTGGACCGGCGTGAAGGACTCGGGGCGCGGCTGCACGCTCTCGCGGGTGGGCTACGAGCAGCTCACCCGGCCCAAGTCATTTTATTATCGGCGAGTCTAAGTGCGAGCGCATTAGCCAGCCCGAACTGTGGTCGTGAAGACTACCCGAGGAGCTTTGCTCCGATATTCGCAGGTTGAAGCCAGTGGCTTTACCGGCCGGTACCGCCCTGATTCCGGGGTATACTCCGGAACCAGCCCGGTAGCGGGAGAATTCTGCGTATGCTGCTCAAGCCCGCTGCGCTCGAGCGAACCCTGGACCTGTCCGAAAGCGGGACGCGACCGTGGGGTGGCGAAGGGCCGCGCCCATGAAGGCGAACTGGAATTACCCGACCTCGATCCGATTCGGTCCCGGACGGCTGGCCGAGCTGCCTGACGCCTGCCGCGAGCTGGGCATCGCGCGGCCCTTGCTGGTGACCGACCCGGGGCTGGCCGTGCTGCCTCCCGTGCAGCACGCCTTGCAGGCTCAGCCGGCCGGACTCTACACCGGCGTGAAGCCCAATCCGGTGGGGGCCAACGTGACCGGAGGAGTGGAGGCCTACCGGGCCGGGGGCCACGACGGCGTGATCGCCATCGGGGGAGGCAGCGCCCTGGATGCCGGCAAGGCCATTGCCCTGATGGTGGGCCAGACCCGCCCGCTCTTCGACTTCGAGGACCGCGAGGACTGGTGGACGCGGGTCCATCCCGAGGGCGTGGCCAGCGTGGTGGCCATTCCCACCACCGCGGGCACGGGCTCGGAGGTGGGCCGGGCCTCGGTGATCACCGACGAGAGCATGGGCCTCAAGAAGATCATCTTCCATCCTCGCATGCTGCCCGGACGCGTCATCCTCGACCCTGAATTGACCCTGGCCCTGCCCCCCAGGGTGACCGCCTACACCGGGATGGACGCCCTGGCTCACAGCCTGGAGGCGCTCTGCAGCCCGCTCTATCATCCTCTGGCCGAGGGGGTGGCCCTGGAAGCGATCCGGCTGGTTCATTCGGCCCTGCCCGTGGTCTATCGCGATCCCTCCAACCTCCAGGCCCGCGGCCAGATGCTGACCGCCGCCATGATGGGCGCGGCTGCTTTCCAGAAGGGTCTGGGCGCGATTCACTCGCTCAGCCACCCGGTCGGGGGGCGCTACGATCTCCACCACGGCCTGCTCAACGCCATCTTCATGCCCTACGTGCTGCGTTTCAACCGCCCCGCGGTGGAGGGGCGCATCGACCGTCTGGCGGCCTATCTGGGATTGTCCGGCTTCGACGGCTTTTACACCTGGATTCTCGAGTTGCGCTCCCAGCTTGAGATTCCCGACCGGTTGCAGCTCGAGAACGCCGACCTGGACGAGCTGGCCGGTCTGGCCAAAGACGATCCGAGCACGTCCACCAACCCGGTCCCGCTGACCCTGGCCGACCTGAAGGGCCTGCTGCAGGAGGCGCTGTGCTGAGATACTTCCGCCGGGTGGGAGGGCTGGAAGCCTGCTCGTTTCTGCTCTTGCTGGGCGTTGCCATGCCGCTCAAGTATTTTTATGCACGACCGGAGGCGGTGCGAGTGGTCGGCTTGCTGCACGGCATCCTGTTCCTGCTTTACTGCCACGCCGCCCTGGTGCTGGCGCTGGAGCGTAAATGGAGCCGCACGAAGACGTTCCTGGCCTTCCTGGCTGCCTTCTTTCCAGGGGGGCCGCTCTGGTTCGACTGGAAGCTGCTCGAGCGCGAGTAGCGCTGTTCGCCAGCTTTGAATTAACGCAGCACGATCACTCGGATGGCTTCTAGCGTCGGGCGGCTCTCCTCCAGGGCCTGCAGGATCTGGTCGCGCCGCTGGCGCTGTCCCTCGAGCTCGGCCGGGCGCACGGTGGGGTTGACCCGGGAGAGCTCCTCGAGTCGGTCGAGCTCGGCTTGCAGCATCTCGCGGGCCGACGAAAGGGCGGCTGCCTTCATAGGCGCGGCCCGCTCGGCCGCCAGTTGCTCGGCTCGGGCCAGCCAGTTGGCCAGGTGCGGTTCGAGCACGGCCACCAGGCTGGCCGCTCCCTCGGCGCCCACTCCCACCAGGCTATCCGGGGGCACCAGGTCGGAGCGGTCGCGAGCGCGGGCATCCAGGTGGATGGAGAGCGGCTCCAGCGGCAGGTAGCGGGCCAGCTCCAGCTCGGCCGGACCGATCCCCTGCAGCAGGTAGAGCAACTGCACCAGCACCCCCTTCTCGGGGGCGCCGTTCCAGAGCGCGGCGGTGGCGCGTCCCTGGTCCTGGTCGAGCACCATGGCCAGCGAGCCCTCCACCAACGGATGGTCGGCCGACAAAAACTCCACGTCCTCGCGCATCAGGGCCAGGTCGCGGTCCCAGGTGGCCAGGAAGGCGCGATCATGGCCCAGGCCGGGGAAACTGTCCACCGTCATCAGATCGCCCGCTTTGATGCGTAGCAGACCCTTCTCGGCCAGCTCCTCCTCCTGTACTCCGAAGCTTTCCAGCGCCCGGCTCAAGAACTCCCGCAGCGGAGAGCTCGAGGCCAGCTCGCTGACCTTGACGACCAGCTCCTCGCCCAGGACAGGGTCGAATGAGTTCAGGTCCACCAGTACGTCCACCGAGTCCTGCAGGGCCTTTTTGTGGGCCTCCAGCATCCCGTGGGTGCGCTCGAGAAGCGTCTCCAGACCCTGGTGCGAGGTGAGCACGTCCTCCAGCTCATCCTGCACCTCCTCGCGCACCAGCTCGCTGCCGTTGACCGGGTGCTCGAAGCCGTCGAGTCCCTCGTGGTGCCAGCGAAACAGGACCTCTTCGGGGCTGTCGGGGGCGAAGGGGACGTAGACCTGAATCTCGCGGTCCTGGCCGATGCGGTCCAGCCGGCCGATGCGCTGCTCGAGGAGGTCGGGCGACAGGGGCAGGTCCCACAGCACCAGGTGGTGGGCGAACTGGAAGTTGCGCCCCTCGCCCCCGATCTCGCTGGAAAGTAGGATCTGGGCCCCGTCGCTCTGGGCGAAGTAGGCTACCTGACGGTCGCGCTCGAGGATGCTCAGCCCCTCGTGGAAGGTGGCCGTCAGGATGCCAGTCTGCTCGCGGAAGGCGCGCTGCAGCTCGAGCACGGTGTGGGCATCGCGGGCGATCAGCACGGTCTTGTCGTGGGTGCGCACGAAGTCGAACAGCCAGTTAAGCCGGTCCTCGACCGGAACCGGGTGCACGCGCCGGCCGGGAAAGCCCTGCAACCGCTCGCGTCGGTTTCGCACCAGCACGCGACCGGTGCCGTGACGGTCGATCAGGCTCTGGAGGATCTCCTCGCGGGGAGCCTTCTCGTCGAGCAACTCGGCCAGGGCGCGGTCCTCGGGGAAGAGCTCCTTCAAGCGCTTCGGGTCCAGATTGCGGGCGGCCCGGGCCACCTCCTGCAAGTGCAGGTGCTCTTCCTCGAAGGCCTCGGGCGATCCGAAGCGCTCGGGGTCGACCAGGTGCAGCAGGGCATACTCGGTCTGCCAGCCCTGGCGCATGGGGGTGGCCGTCAGCAAGAGCAGGCCCCGGGTTCTGAGACTGAGCTGGCGCAAGGCATCGGTGTAGCCCTCCAGCAAATGGTGGGCCTCGTCCACGATGACCAGGTCCCAGCTGGCCGAGACGGCCTCCTCCAGCGCCTCCTCGTCGGAGAGCAGGGTGATGGGAGCGATGATGCGGGTCAATCGCTCGAACGGGGTGAGCCCGTCCTCCACCTCAAGCAGCTCCTCATAGCGCTCGAAATCGAGCACCGAGAAGAGCTCGTTGAAGCGGCGCACCAGCTCGGTGAGCCACTGGTAGAGGAGCGAAGGGGGGGTCAGGATCAGCACCCGGTCGGCTCGGCCCAGGGCTCGCAGGGCTGAGAAGATCAGTCCCGCCTCGATGGTCTTGCCCAGCCCAACTTCGTCCGCCAGCAGCACTCTGGGCAGCAGCCGGCGGCTCACCGTGTAGGCAATGTGCAGCTGGTGGGGAAGCAGGCGCACGCGCGCCCCGGCCAGTCCTCGGGCCTGCGAGGCCAGCAGATCGCGGCGCACCCGCCAACCTCGCTCGCGCAGGTCGAATAGCTGATAGTGCGAGAGCCGCCCGTGGCGCAGGTCATCGGCCGCCGAGGTGGAGGTGTTCTGATCGGCCAGCTCGGCTTCCGCGAGGCTGCGGCCCTGGCCGCGGTAGATGAGCAGGCCGTCCTGCTCCTCCACCCGCTCCACCCGAAAGCGCCGGCCGTCGCGGCCCACGGCCTGCTGGCCGGGCTGCAGCACCAGCCGGCGCAAGGGGGCCGTCTTGACGTTGTAAAGCCGGGTCTCGCCCACGGCCGGGAAGGCCACCTCGATGGAGCGAGGGGGCACCAGCCGCTCCACCCTTCCCAGGCCCAGGGTGGGCTCGGCCTCGTTGACCACGCGCTGCCCGGGCTTCATCGGGCCAGGGCCGCTTTCACCGTCTGGAGGTGGATGGCCACCGTGTCGGCCAGGTCGTGGGCGTATCCCCCCGCCATGCTGATGGCCACCGGCAGGCCCTGGCACCGCTGCAGCACCAGCTCGTCACGGCGGCGAAGGCCCGGGCGGGTCAGCTTGAGGCGGCCCAGCCGGTCGCCCTCGAAGGGATCGGCTCCCGACACGAACAGCACCAGGTCGGGTCGGGATCGCTTTAGCGCCTCGTCCAGGCCGCGCTCCAGGGCGGTCAGGTAGTCCTCGTCGGCGGTCTGATCAGGAAGGCCCAGGTCGAGGTCGCTCTCTTCCTTGCGCAGGGGATAGTTGTGCTGGCCGTGGATCGAGAAAGTGAACAGGCTCTCGTCTCCGGCCGCGATGGCGGCGGTGCCGTTGCCCTGGTGCACGTCGGTGTCCACCACCAGCACCCGCTCCACCAACCCCTCGGCCTGCAGGGCCCGGGCGGCGATGGCCGAGTCGTTGAAGAGGCAGAACCCGGCTCCCCGGTCGGCGAAGGCGTGGTGGGTGCCCCCGGCCAGGTTGACGGCCACGCCCTCCTCCAGCGCGGCCCGGGCGGCCTGCAGCGTGGCTCCCGCCGAGCGGCGGCTGCGCTCTACCAGTTGGGGCGACCAGGGAAAGCCCAGCTCGCGGACCTCCTGGGCGCTCAGCTGGCCGCGCGAGGCGCGCTGGATGTAGTTGAGCGTGTGGGCGCGGGCCAGGGTCTCATCGTCAACCGGCTCGGGCAAGGCCAGGGTCAGGCCCGGCTCGTCGAGCAGGGCTTCACGCAAAAGCCGGTACTTTTGCATGGGAAAGCGATGCCCGTCCGGCAGGGGCAGCACGAAGGTGTCGCAGTAGAAAGCTTTCACGGGCGAGGCTCATTCTGAGACGGATCATCATTTGCCTGCCGGACGATCCGAAAGCCCTGGGTCTGTAGCACCGAGCAAGGAGTGGCCCATCCAGCAGAGCGATCATCATGCGGGCCGGCTTGTCAGCCTTCCAGCTTGCGTCGGCGCAATCGCGCTCCACGCACGGTCACCCAGTCCTCCTGCACAGCCACCTGAGGGCCTTCCTGCTGGTTGTCGCGACGGGCGATGGCCGCTCGCAGACGGGCCTTCTGCTCTTGCGGGGTGCGGGGAAGCTCTACCTCGGTGACTCCCCGCGAGCCGCTCAGCAAGATCACCCGATCGCGCTCCGGATTCAGGGCAAACGAGTCCACGAACTCGCCCATTCCGTCGAACAGCTCGGCGGTGGTGAGCCGCATCAAGCGATATCCTTCGGGCGAGAAGACCAGGGTCTCGTCCGGGTTGGCCAGCACCACGGCGTTGCCCATGCGGTCCAGCTCGAGCTGGGGTGCATAGCCCATGGAGACATAGTAGCGCGTGCCCGAGGGCGTGCTGCGCTCCAGTTTTCCCTCGGGACTGATCTTCACCACCTGGCTGGGGCTGGTGTAAAGATGCAGGTTGCCCGCCTTGTCCAGGGCCGGCGGGGTCAGGGCATGGCCTTCTATCTTGCAGCGCCAGCGCTCGCTTCCATTCTCAGCATCCAGGGCCACCACCGCGCCCTCCACCGAGGCCAGGTAAACGGTCCTCTGGTCCGGCGAGAAGACAGGCGGCAAGCGGGGCCAGGTCATTTTCTCGCTCACGCTCCAGAGCAGCACGCCGTCCTGGCCGAAACCGACTGCCCGCCCGTCGCGGGTCAGCCCTACCAGCGCTCGCTCTCCGGCGGCCAGGGCCAGCACCCGGTCGCACTCGGGAGTCTGCTCGGCGGCTGGAGGGACCAGGCAGATGGGACCTCCGACCACCTGGATCTGGTTGGGAGCGACTCCCACCGCGGGCTTCCCGTCCGGGGTGAAGGCGATGCGCGAGCTGATCCTGCCGCCGGCGTCGTGGAAGAGCTGGCCATCGGCTGTGCGCAACGTGGTGGCCTGCACCTCCACATAGATCAGGCGTCCGTCCGGCAAGATAGCGGCGCCTTCGTTGGACAGTCGGGGCTGCTCGTCGCGGCCGGTGACCTTGAGGCTATCGGCATCGAGCTGGATGAGCTCTTGCAGCCCGGTGAGCCAGAGCTTCGAGCCCGAGCGCAGGGGCGGCGAGACGGGCAGGAAGGGACCTTGCGCCTGCCGGCGCCGCTCCGGGTCGAATTGAGACTCGCTGGCCAGCACCGCGGTCGCGTTCTCGAGGCGCGAGCCGGCGGGCCAGGGAGCATGCCAGGGCAGGCGATGGCTGATCATCTCGTCGAGGATAATCTGGCAAGCTGAAAGACCGCTCAAAGCGAGACGAGATTCTTGCCCTTCAGAGAGAAGTCGGCTGGATCCCCGGCGGAGGCGTGACCTGCTGGCCAGGTCTGGCTGCGTGGGGGTCAACGCTTGGGAAAGTGCTTGTTCATCACTTCGTCATGTTTTTGCAGGCTATCGAGAAGCTCTTTCATCTTCTGGCGCTGCTCGGGCTCGACGGAGATGGTGCGGGCGATAGATTCAAAAAGCTCCCGGGTCTCCGCGAAGTCGTCCGGGGCGCAGCTGAAGGCAAAGATATAGCCTGAGCTCTCGCGGGTCACGAAGTAGGCCATGACCTGGACCGGCTGGCCACCGTAGCTGTGCCGGTAGAGGGCCCAACGGGAAGGATCCGGGGAGGGCAGACTTTCGAAACCTTCCAGCCTGGTTGCTTGTTTCAGGCTACGCTGAACGAAGGCCTCACTGGTCTCGCCCGCCTCGAGTGGCACCGAAACCAGGGTAAGATTTTCCCGGAAGTCGTGTCCTTTGCGCACCGGGCTGATGGCCACCAGGGCGACCTCTTTCAGACCCTCGCGCAGCTCCCAGCTTTCTGGAACCTTCAAACTGACAACTTCCTCAGGGCGGCCTGCGGGGCCCAGGAAGATGCCGTGGGCAACGAGCGGGTGCTTGATCTCGCCACCGCAGCCCATCAAGAAAAGCAAAACCAGCCAGATAACCCGGCGCATGGGCCGGAGTTCGTTGCTGCAGTTCCGTCCCCTCCTCGTGATTGAGGGTTTTCCTACCCTTCAGTCACAATTTTGTCGGCGCAATTGCTCAGCACTTCGCCTGGTCCAAGCCCGGCGGCGCAATTGCTGCAAATTCGTCAGCACTCCGCTTGAGGCTTCGACTGATGACAGTGCCAATGAACCCGGCCTTGCGAGATTCTTCTCGAAACCTTCCCTGCAGGATGTGGCACGGGCGACGGGACGAAGCTTGATCGCCGTCAATTGAGAGCACGGTCGATGCGGGGGCTTGCAGATTGGGCAGCCCGGAGCCAGGGTCATCCCGACCGGTCATAGAATGCACCCACTCCTATGCAGGACCCGAAGAGGCTGTTTGAATCAGCCCAGAACCAGATCGCCTCGGGCGATCTGAGCGCAGCCGAGCAGCTGTTGCGGCAGGCGGTCGAGCTGTCTGACGAGCCAGCTCTGTACACGGCCATCCTGGCCAGTTTGCTCGGGCTGCAGGGTCGCCACGAGGAATCGCTCGAGATCCTTAAGGAGGCCCTCCTGGAGGACCCCTCCAACGCTCACCTGCTGGTGGCTACGGGGATGACGATGAAGGAAAAACGCGAGTACGCCCGCGCCGAGCAGTGCTTTCGGATGGCGCTCGAGAACGCGCCCGACCACGCCGCTGGCTTGCAGCAGCTGGCGCTGATCCTGGCCGACCGGGGCGACCTGGATGAGGCTGCCGACCTTGCGGTCCAGGCATTCGGTCAGCTACCCTACAATCCAGACCTGGCCATCACCGCATCCGACGTGTTGCGACTGCTCGGGCGCGACCAGGAGGCCTTCGAGATCATTGAGCAGACGGCTACCTACCGGCCCGATGACCTGGTCACCGTGGAGGCTGCCGTGGAGGCCGCCCTCGATCTCGAGCACCCCGACCGTGCCTGGCAGCTCATCGGTAAGGTGCAGTCGACCCATCCCCGGGTTCTGACCTACAAGGCCGTGGTGCTCGATCAGCTCGGTCGCGCAGAGGAATCGGAGAAGTTCCTGGAGGCGCTGCAGCCGCACGACCGGCTGCCGGCCGATCTGATGCTCCAGGTGGCCGGCGTCTGCCTCAGACGAGAGGAGTACGACCAGAGCCTGCACCTGATCGAGACTCTTCTGGCCTTGGATGACAAGGATCCCGGTCCCTGGCGCCTGCGCGGTCAGCTGGAGATGGCCATGGGCAATCTGGCCGAGGCCGTGGAGCATTTTCGCTGCTCCTACGCCTTGCGGCCCACCCCCGATCTGGCCTCTCAGCTGGCCACCGCCCTCTACAGCGCGGGGCGTTACGGCGAGGGGGTCGAGCTGTGCGAGCCGGTGGTCAAGGAGCATCCTGATGCCGAGCAGGTCTGGCTCAACCTGGTGCTGCTCTACGCTGCTCAGAATCGCCCAGACGAGGCCCTGGCCGCTCTGGCCAACACCGATCCGCGAGCCGTGCTGGACGTGCTCGAGGGGGCCACCCTGGAGACCCCGGCCGAGCTGGCTCTGGTGCCCGCCCTGCAAGAGTTCCTCGTAAACTGGGAAGAGGAGGAGGACGAAGGGCCGGTCGAGGGGGAGGGTCCGCGCAAGCCGGCCGTGGCCCGCCCTTCGGCCAAAGCTCGAAAAAACAAGAAGAAAAAGAAGAAGAAATAGCCATAACCACATTCTCGCACCAACCGCAGCACCTCACCACGGCTTCTTGACGCGCACCATCCGACCGCCGACCACCAGGAAGTCTCCGCGTCGCTCGACCTGAGCGCTGACGGGCTGCTCTACCGAGGGCTCTGCCAGCACCTCGTCCAGGCTGCGCTCCTGGAGCAGGTGGACCTGGTCGTAGTGAGCCACCGCCAGACTGCCGTCCGGACCGAAGCTCGGCGAGCTGCGGTGGTAGCCGTCCAGTCGCCAGGAGACGTAGCCCTCCTTGCTGAGCACGTCCAGGCGATTTCCTTCCTGGCCCACGTAGATGGCCCCGTTGGGAGCGACCTGGGGCGTATTCATCCCGATGGTGCGCCAGCCGCTCTTTCGGGGTACGTGCATGATCGATTCTGGCTGCAGGTCGGAGTCGAGCTTCCACACCTCAGACTCGGCCGTGCACAGGAGGATGGTTCCGTCGCCCAGCACCGCCGGGGCCGAGGGAAGGGCGGTCCGCATGTCGCGCCGGTGGCGCTCCTTGCCCTGGCTGTCCAGGCTCACCACGTGGCCGTTGTCGGTCACCACCACCACGTTGCCGCGAGCGTCGGCGAGCAGCGCGTAGGGCTTGCCCGGCAGCGGGTCGGCGGCGGTGATCGTGCCCTCCGGCCGGGCCACCAGCACCCCCTCGTCGGTGGCCAGGAACATCGTGTTGTCGGGCGTAAAAGCGGGGCAGCGGGTGAGGACGCAGGGATGCTTCCAGAGCTCTTTCCCCTGGTCGTCGAGCAGGGTCACCCCCTGCCAGGTGGCCAGCACCATCCGATCATCCGGAGTGGCCAGCAAGGCGGCGTTCTCCTCCGGCGCCGGCTGGCGCCATCGCTCCTGGCCCTGCGGGTCGAGGGCCACGATCTGGCCTCTGGTCAGGGCGTAAGCATTCCCCTTCGAATCGAGCTGGATATCCTGGACCAGCGGGCCGGGAAGCTCGGCCTGGAAGACCTCGCTGCCGTCCTGGCGCAGGCAGAGAACCTGACCGGACTCGTGGTTGGAGAACAACAGTCGCCCATCCGGAGTGCTTGCGGGCGTGTTGTAGCCGCTGGGAGAGAGCTCTCGCCGCCACCGCTCCTGGCGGGTCACCGGATCGAAGGCCAGGATGGTGCCCTTGTTCGTGCCCACCACCAGCGTCCCGTCGGGCGTGAAGACGGGAGTGGGGGGATAGTAGTAGGTGTTGCCCCGCTGGTGGATGTCGTCGATGGGAAAGGAGCGCACGATGTGCCTGGCCCGCTCGGTGTCGGTGTGAAAGAGCTTGCGGGCCGCTTCCATGGTGTTGGTGGCGGGGGCGTGGCCGCTGATCGTGACCTGGTCAGGGTGGTCTCCCGAGGCCCGGGCGGGCAGGGCGGGAAGGCTGGCCGGCAGCGTCTGGGCATGGATCCGCATGGGCTCAGAGTATCGCTTGCTTCTCAAAGAGAGCTGAAACGAAAATCGGGCCCCGCACGGGTTACGTGCGGGGCCCGGAAAGGCGACGAAGAAGCCGCTCAGGTCGGTTTACCGGTTTCAGGGAAGGTCAGGGCTGGGCCATCACCAGGTCGGCGTTGAGGGTGACCTCGACGCCCGCCACATCGCCGGCGGCCAGCGTGTTGGCGCCGGTCTCGGTGGAGCTGGTCAGGATCACCTGGTTGAGGTCGGAGCCGGCCAGGTAGCCGCTGGTGCCGATGGCTGAGCCGTCCTCGCTCTCGCCCAGGAGGCTCAGCTCCTGGTGATAGGAACGGCCGCCGATGGCGCCGTCCACCACCAGACGGCTGCGGCTCTCGTCGCCGCTCTGGCTCTCGACCAGGAACAGCTTCTGGCTGACGGCCAGGTCGCCCACGCGGCCGTTGATGAACATGGCGTTCTGCCCTTCACACTCGCTGAAGGTCAGCTCCTGGGTGCTCTCGCCGATGGTGCCCGTGACCGTGATGGCACCGGTCTCGGTGTTGACTGCCCAGTTCTCGGTGTAGGCGGCCTCGCCCAGCGTTCCCGTGGCACTCACCAGGGCGCTGGGGTCGCCGGGGTTGAAGCTGTAGTTGACGCTGCCGGCGGTGTCGTTGAAGGTCAGGGCCAGAGCGGCGCTGGCCGGGGCACCGGTCATGGAGGAGGCGATCAGGCCGGTGACCACAGTGGCCACGGCGGCCGGGTTCAGGGTGGGCAGCAACAGGGCCTTGTTGGGGCAGTCGATGCGCGAGAAGTCGATGCCGGGCTCGGGAGTGGGCGGCTCGGGAGCGGGGGGCTCGGGGGCCGGGGGCTCGGGAGCCGGCGGCTCCTCGCGGCCCTTCAGGGGCGTGGTGAAAAGCGGAAGCTGAATAGCGCTCAAGGTCATGGACATGGGAATACCCTCCGGTTCATCATCATGGCCAGGCGGAAAGGAGGTCTGGCTGTGGCTCTGTCCCCCCCGCCGCGTGCTCTGGCGACAAGCTATCCTGTCCGGGGGAGGTCAGACTTGAACCTCATGTTAACTTCGGTGCCATGCCACAATCACGTTATGGATCGTGCATGTCCGGCTTGCGGCGGCCCACTTAATCGTGCCTTTGGATGTCCTGTCTGTGTCGCTTGCAAGCGGGGATGGTCGGACGATGGAAGAGAGATCGACCTTTTCACCCTGCTACAACCACCAAAGGAGCCCGCGCACCGACAGGGTGGAATTTCTCCAGGAGCTGAGCGCTCAGCGCACGCCGGCCAGCTCGACTCCTTCCAGGGCCAGCAAGCGTGCCTTGGCGGCCGTCTCGCCGTAGGCCGAGAATCCGCCCGGCCGCCCACCGCAGGCCACCACCCGATGGCAGGGCACCACGATGGGGAAGGGGTTGCGGGCCATCGCCTGGCCCACCGCCCGGGCTCCACCCGGCTTGCCCAGCTCGCGGGCCAGCTCGCCGTAAGAGATCGTCTCACCCGGCCGCACCTGACGGGCGCGCTCGTAGACGGCGCGATGAAAGAGGGGAACCTTGCCCCAGTCCAGGCTCAGCTCCTGAAAGGCTTGAGGCTGGCCGGACAGATGACGGACCAGCGCTGCGATGGCCTGCCTCACATGCTCAGGGGGACGGGCCGTCCTGCCCCGCTGGCGCAGGCGCTCGGCGGTGGCTTCGCTGTCTTTCTCTGGCAACTGGATGCCCGAGATGCCCCGTTCCGTCCACAGAATTCCCAGCACACCGATGGGGGAGTCAAACAGCGAATAGTTCTCCATAAGGCCCCCGCATACGACGCATCGGGCCCCTCTCCCGCGTACGCACTTTCGAGGATCGAGAAATTTTTACCCGAATCTTGCTCGTCGTGGCGGCCGCGCCCAGGACCTTCGTCGAGCTTCCCGGAGGGCATAACGACGACCCCTTTGCCAGGCCCGAGGTGCGGGCAGCCGTGGCAGATTTCTTGCTGTCCACGCTTGAGCAGCCCGCGCCCTTACTTCAACCCCCCCGCGTGTGCATCTCAAGATGCGGATTCTGGCGCAGCTCTTCAAGGCTGACAAAGGACCCGCGACGGCGCAGGGCGGTGCGCTCCTCGGCCCCTCGATCGCTGCGCGCGCCCCACACGGTCCGCAGTCGTTCCACCAGCTGCTCGCGGCTCTCGCCGGAGCGCAGCGGTTGGCGCAGGTCGGTGCCGCGGGTGGCGTAGAGGCAGGTAAACAAGCGCCCATCGGCGGTCAGCCGGGCCCGGTCGCAATCGGCGCAGAAGGGCGCCGTGGTGGAGGCCACGATGCCGAAGACCTGGCCGTCCGCCAGGGCGAATCGCTCGGCCGGAGCCGAGCCGCGGCCGGGTAGTGGCTCGGCCGGCCCCACCCGTTCCAGGATCTCGGTCCGCGACAGCACCCGCTCGGGGCTCCAACGCGTGGCACCGCCCACGTCCATGTACTCGATGAAACGAAGCTCGGCGTTCATCGAGCGGGCGAAGGCGAGTAGCTCGGCCAGCTCGTCTTCGTTGACGCCGCGCATCACCACCGTGTCCAGCTTCAGCCCTCCGAACTCACGACGAGCGGCTGCAATTCCTTCCAGCACCTGCTCGAGCGAGTCGCGCCGGGCCAGCTCGCGGAAGCGATCGGGCCGCAGGGTATCCAGGCTGACCGTGACGCGGTGCAGGCCAGCCTCACGCAGCTCACGGGCTTGAGCGGCCAGCAGAACACCATTGGTGGTCAGAGCGAGATCCTCAAAGTCGAGCAATTCGACCAGGCCGGCCAGGTTGCGTCGCAACAGCGGCTCGCCTCCAGTCAGACGAAGGCGACGCACCCCCAGATCGCGGAATGCCGCCGCCAGGCGTGCGATCTCCTCATAGCTGAGCAGATGCGTCCTGGGCAGCCAGTGGTATTCTTCTTCGGGCATGCAGTAAGCGCAGCGAAGGTTGCAGCGGTCGGTGACCGAGACCCGGAGGCTCTCCAGAGGGCGTTGCAGCGCATCGAGCATCCCCAAGTCTTTCTCTCTCTCACGGAGGAATCTTTCCCTCAGGCCTCGATCTGGCAATACCAGCATGGACATCCCCATTCTGCTCGGCCACAACGACGTGCTGCTTCGCCTCGAGCGCGAGGGCGACCACCTGCCCTTCCTGCTGGGGGACCCGGAGGCTCAGGTGGACCTGCCGCTGGCCCGACGCGGCGGCCTGGGCGGGGGCTTCTTTGCGGCCTGGGTTCCCGATCTCGACCCCGACGAGACTTACTACGATGACAGCGGCGGCTATGCCATCGCCCTGCCCGATCCGCTCGATCCCGAGTATGCCTTCGAAGTCGCCCTCTCGATGTCGGACAAGCTGTTGCAGCTCGAAAGCGACTCGTTGGGCAGCGTCTGCGTGGTGCGCTCGTGGTCTGATCTGGTGAGCTGTCTGGAAGAGGATGTCTTCGCGGCCATCTTACACTTCGAAGGAGCCGAGCCCATCGATTCGGGCCTGCGCAATCTGGAGGAGCTCTATGCGCTGGGTCTGCGCTCGCTGGGCCTGGTGTGGAGCCGGCCCAACCTGTTCGGGCACGGCGTGCAGCTTCGTTTCCCCTCCTCGCCCGACACCGGGCCCGGCCTGACCCGGCGTGGGCGCGAGCTGGTGCGCGCCTGCAACGAGCTGGGCATCATGCTGGACGTGTCCCACCTGACCGAGGAGGGCTTCTGGGACGTGGCCTATCTGAGCCGCTACCCGCTGGTGGCCACGCACTCCAACGCCCACGCCCTTTGCCCTTCCTCGCGCAATCTCACCGACGAGCAGCTCCGGGCGTTGGCTGATTCCGGAGGCCTGGTCGGAATCAGCTTCAGCGTGGCCGACCTTCGTCCCGACGGCGAGGACGACCCGGACACCCCGCTCGAGCTGGTGCTCGATCACCTGGAGTACGTGGCTGAGCTGGCCGGGATCGACCACGTGGCGCTGGGCTCAGACTACGAAGGCGCCACCATGCCAGAAGAGCTCTGGGATACCAGCGAGTTGGGGCAGGTGCTCTGGGGTCTGGCAGACCGCGGCTTCTCGCACGAGGAGATCGAGAAGGTGGCTCACGGAAACTGGCTGCGTGTTCTGGGGGAGACCTGGGAGCCATGAGCCTCGGGCTTTGAGAAATCGAAAATATTTTAGCCCGCTCCGATAGGGTCTGCAAAAAGGTCAACTCTGGAGAGATTCGCCAATGCAGATCCGCTTTGCGCTGCCCAGGGGAGCGACGTCGCTCACATCGGCTGTCCGGCAGTTGACCCGAGCCGATGAGAAAGTCCAACAAGCAGAGCAGGAAGTCAAACAAGCCAGGGCAGCGCTGGCCGAGCTCCGCACCGCGCACAGCCAGGAGGCGCTCTGCAAGCTGGCCAGCCGCAAGAAGATGTCCGCCTACGGCATCTGGGTTTTGTGTCTACCGCCGATCGCCGGGATGTACCTCGCTGGCAACTTGGGACTGGGTCTTCCTGCGCTCGTGGCCGGGCTGGTGGCCCCGGGTGTCGGGTTCTGGCTGATCAGCAGGTCGGCTGAGCAGGAGGGTGCCGAGAAGTACGCGGCGCTGGCCCCGCAGGAGAGAGCTCTCGAGCATCGTCTGGCCGAGGCCCTGGCGAATCATCAGGCGGCGGTGATGGTTCCCTCCGAAACGTCCGCGGCCGTCCAGGAAGACTCGCGCAAGATTCTGGTCAATGGAGTCACGCTGGCGAAAAAACGGAGCTCAAAGGTGCCGAGCGGCTAAACTACAGTAGCTGTGCAAGTGCTCGAGCCCTCGCCTGACCCGCAAGTGCCATACTGGCCCAGGTTTCTTGACATTTGCCCCGGGGCCGCAGGAAAACCACCGAGCGCAGCTCCGCCCCCCCGCTCTCAGTGCAAGCCTTGTTGATCCGTCGGGGGACGTACCGGGAATCGCTCTGGCAACATCTCGGAAACAGCCAGTTCTCGGTTGGAAACAACGCGCGGTTTCATGTCGCGTAGACTGCCGCCCAGAGAGCGCATTGCGCAGTCGACAAGGAGATCAACCATGCAGATTCAGAGCCTGTCTTACCAGAATCAATACCGGCCTACCCTGGCCCAGTTGCCGGCCCCGCGTCCTCAGTCCTCGGGTGACACTTTTGAGAGCGGCCAGGACGATTTGCGCTTCATCTTCAAACACACCGCGTGCGGCGCTGCCATCGGGGGTATCGGTTTGGGCGCAGCTGTAGGCATAGGCGCTGGCCTGGTGGCCGGAGCAGCCGGCCTGTCCCTCGGGGGCGCCGTGGGCGCGGGCCTGCTGGCCAGCTTGCCCGCCGGCATTTACGGCGGCATCGGCGGCGCCATCCTGGGCACCGGGGTGGGCATGGTGCGCCTCATCCTGCGTGAGAGCTAAACTCTGGTCGTTATGTCGGTTCGCGAAGAGATCCGTCATCGGTTCGCTCGCCTGAAAGCTGCCTACCTCAAAGCTCGGGCTGAGTGCGACGACCTGAGAAGAAGCCTGCGCGAGAGCGAGTTCCTGCGCCTGTCTGCCGAGCAGGACAACTGCGCCTTGCGCCAGAGCCTGGCCCGGGCCACGAGCGATCTGCAGGCTTTCACCTCTCGCGAGGAGGAGCTACGCCGCTCACTGCGGGCCGCCTCCGAGCAGGAGGCAATGCGCCAGGGCGAGCAGACTCGCTTGTTACACCAGATCGAGCGCCTCCAGCTTGAGCTGTTCAAGGCCCGGGGTGCTTCCCCCGAGCGCCGCGCTGGAGCCTGGATGCCCAGGGGCTGAGTCGGGACCTTCTCCGGGAATCGAGGGGGTTTTCAATTCAGGGCCCGGTCCGAGCCTGCTGATTGAACTTTCCTTGTCCTCTTTCCATTGGTAGAATTGAGCTATGAACGCATCTGAGGCTGCCCCGGCGTTTCTTCTCGGACAAGTCATGGGGCTCTTGATCGGCAGCGGGATCCTCGGTCTCGTCGTGGTGGGATTTTTTGCCTTGCTGAACAAGCTTGCTGGCACCCGGATCAATGGATGGGCGGTCGCCACGGGTCTGCTCATTCTCCTGGGAGCGACGGCCCTGCTCCGAACCGGCGGTCTTCTCATGGCCGCCGCCTGCGGAATGGCCGCTTTGCTCTTTCTCACACAGGCGATCAAGAAGTAGTTGCTCCTTCGGGGACCGTGGACTGAAAATGCCTGCATCTTCGGTGTAAGGGAAGGATACCGTCACGAGCGGGGCTTTCGCTCCACCCTGGGCGAGCGCCCCACGGGTGGTCTGTCCCCGGACCGGACCGCAGGCGTAATCTGGCCTTTGCGCGCGTGGGGCACCAGCCTCCTCAGGGCCCCTCCTGCAATGTGTTGTGCAACTTGCAGACCGCACAGAGAAGCGGCAAAGAATACGGCGGGGCTTGACCTGTGCTCTCAAGTTAGTGTATTGTAGACACATAAATCATGAAGGAGACCTGCGCATGACTCTCGGCAGCCTGCCCTTCCTCGAGAAACTCGCCCCCTGCAAGCGCGTGCTGCTCGCCGGCGCCGGCGGCGGGTTCGACATCCTGACCGGAGTCCCGCTCTATGGCCACCTCAAGAGCCAGGGCAAAGAGGTGTTCCTGGCCAGCCTCTCCTTCTCCGATCTGGCCAGAGCGAGTGGGCGCTGGATGGGCAGCGCCAAACGCATCCTCGAGGTGCGGCCGGGCTGTGGGGGGGAGGACCACTACTTCCCCGAGCGCTATCTCACCGAGTGGTTCCAGAGCCAGGGCCAGGACGTGCCTGTTTACTGCTTCCGCACCGCGGGCGCAGCCATCTTGCTCCAGATCTACCAGGACCTGGTCAAAGAGCTGAATCTGGACGCGGTCGTGCTGGTGGATGGAGGGACCGACAGCCTGATGCGCGGCGACGAGCCCGGGCTGGGCTCGCCGGCCGAGGACATGTCCAGCATCGCGGCCGTGCACAAGCTCGATCTGCCGGTCCGCTTGCTGCTCAACCTGGGATTCGGGGTGGACACCCACCACGGCGTGTGCCATGCCCACGTGCTGGAGGCGGTGGCTGACCTCACCCCCACGGGAGACTTCCTGGGCGCCTTCTCGCTTCTGCCTGGCATGCCCGAGTTCCAGGCCTTCGCCGGGGCGGTCCGCTATGTCTGCGAGCGCATGCCCGGTCACGAGAGCATCGTGACCACTTCCATCGTGGCTGCCGGGGAAGGCCAGTTTGGCGACCACCATCCCACCTCGCGCACCCATGGAACGCCTCAGTTCATCAATCCCTTGATGTCGATGTACTGGGGGTTCGAGCTGGACGGGGTGGCGCGGCGCTGCCTCTACCTCGACTACCTGCTCGAGACCTACGACCGCTGGGACGTCCACCGGGCCATCTCCAACTTCCTCTATACCGTCACCCCTCGCGAGTGGCAGACAATTCCCCTCTAAACTTCGTCGCCTTGACCGTGCCACCTGACGTGCGGTGAGAAACTTGTTTCGAGCCGCTCCCAACGGGCGATGCGACGAAGCTCAACCTGTTGAGAATTCATCGCATCTTCTATGCGAGGGAGTTTATGTGAGCCCGGAAATCAACATGCTGGTAGGCAGAAGCACGGCAATGAACAAGATCCCCGAGATCACGCCCATGGCCATCATTAAGAGCGGCTCGAGCATGGCGGTCAACACCTCGGTCAGGTGGTCGGCCTCCAACTCGTTGAGGCGGGCCGCCATCCTTGTCAGAGATCCCAGACGGGCCGACTCTTCCCCCGCCCCGATCAACTGCAGGGCGTCGGCTCGCAGCACCTGGCATGAGCGCAAGGCTTCGGTCAGGCTGGAGCCATCGAACACCTGCTGGCGAATCTGTAGAAACTGACGGGCCAGCATGCGGTTGCCGCTGAGACGAGAGAGCATGTCCAGGGCCTCCGAGAGCCGGCAGCCCGATTCGATCAACAGAGCCAGGAGATAGAGCAGGCGGCTGGCGGCCCTTCGCTCCACCAGAGGAACGCGCAGCCACAGGCTATCAAGCTGCAGACCGAGGGGGGACTCGTCCAACCAGGCTCGGATGGAGGCGCGGCTGAGCCACAGGCTGAGCGGCAAGAGCACGACCGGCACCAGCATGGCCGGATGGCGCGCCAGGCCACCGACGGCCAGCACCATGCGGGTCAGCAGGGGCAATTGCATGTGCATCGAGACAAAGAGCTGCTCCATCACCGGCAATAGAACGAAGGTGAACAGCAGGCAGAGCACGCCCCCAACGGCCAGCATCATGGCCGGGTAGGTCAGAGCTGCCACCAGCTTGCGCCGTTCCGTGTGCTGGCGCTCCAGATCGAGAGCCAGGCGCTCCAGCACCAGGGCCAGGCCACCCGTGCGCTCGCCCACCGCGATCGCCTGCACGTAGGGCTCGGGAAAATCCTGACGGCGAAGGGTCTCCGCCAGGCTGTGGCCCTGCTGCAGGTTGGCCACCATCTGGTCCACCGCCGTCTGGACGGCCTTCTCGCCGGTGCGACACACTTCCAGGCTTCGGGTGAGAGGAACTCCGGCATTGAACAAGGTGGCCAGTTGGCGGGTCAACTGGCTCATTTGAGGCAGGTTCAAAGGCATCGGCGCGCCAATTCCCAAGACAGACTGAACACTCATTCGCCCCCCACGCGATTGCCCGGAACGGCCTGGGTGCTGGCTGGCCTTCTTTATGCCGGAGGCCTGGCGTTGACCCTGGGCCGGGCTGTGCCTGTTCCGCCGGAGGCGGCGCTGCTCCTGCTGGCCACGGTGCTGCTCGAGATGGCCGGGGGAGCCTCGGCCCTCTATCTCGGGGTGGCCCTGGCTCCCGGACTGGGTCCGGCCTGGACGGTGCTGCTGCTCACTCTGGGAATGGCCACCCGGATGGTGCTCCGTCGTGGCCGCCTGGAGGAGGTGGCGGGGGAGTCATTGCCCGTGCTGGCGGCCACCCTGCCGCTGGCGCTGCTCGGTCCGGGGCTGCCCCGTTGGGGTCAGGTCTTGCTGCTGGTCGACCTCTACCTGCCCGTGGCCCTGCATCTCAAACGCCCCCCCTCTTTCCCGCGGGCCCTGGTGAGCTGCGGCCTGGCGGTGGGCCTCGGGGGCACCCTGGGGCAAGGCTGGATCACGGTGCTGGCCCTCCTGGCCGCGGCCGCTCTGGTTCCCTCCCTGCGCTCGAGCGCTCCCCCCCAGACCCCCGCCCCGCCCCGCGAGATCACCCCCTCGCGACGCCGGCTCGAGGACGAGCTGCGCCACGAGTTGGAGAAGAGCCGCCACGACTACGTGTTGCTGGAGGAGGCCACCCTGGAGCTGGGAGCCAGCCCCAGCCTGCCACTGTGTCTCGAGAGCCTGGTCGCGCGATTGGCCTCCATGGTGGACTGCCAGAGCGCGGTGGTGTTCCTGGGCAAGGAAGGCCGGCTGCTGCCGCTCGCCTTTCGCTCGCCCTTCCGAGAGCAACTGGCCAACGTCGAGCTGACCGGACTGAGCGAAGAGCTGGTGGAGCAGGCCTGGAAGACCCGGGCTCCGGCCTCGCGCAGCCAGGGACCGGGCGGGGCCCTGTTCTCCTCGGAGGGATCGGCCGTTGCCCTGCCGCTGGGGAGCCTGGGCGTGGTCTACGTGGGAAGGGCTCCCAACTTCCCCCTGGCCAGCCAGGAGCTGCGCCTGATCACCTTGCTCACCAAC
>QWHO01000416.1 GCA_021404945.1 bacterium CPR1 | reverse complement strand
GCTGGCCGCGGGCGGCTCGGTGGCCTGTCCGCTGCACGACCTGACCACGCCCGAGGAGCTGGAGCGCCTGGGGGTCCGGTAGCTTACGATTGAAGAAAATGGTGAGGAGGCGCGGTTCTTGTTCGCTCTCTCTTCAACTGAAAATCAAGGAGCCTGCGGGTCTGTACTTCTACGGACGGGCAGTGGGTGGCCATTTCCCTCGGCGGCCAGGCCAACTTCGGCAAAACTTCTGCAACAAAGTTCTGGGCCGTGGTTGAGCCATTCTGGGCAACTTCTGCACTTCTGCAACTTTTTCCGGGCGAGCGAAAAAAACATCGAAGTCCCCGGTCCGGACAGGCCAACTTCTGCAAAACTTCTGCAACAAAGTTCTGGGGCACGGTTAAGCCATTTTGGGCAACTTCTGCACTTCTGCAACTTTTTCCGGGGGTGCAGAAAAAACATCGCGCACCCCACGCCGCCGAGGGCCAACTTCGGCAAAACTTCTTCAACGAAGTTCCGGCCCGTGGTTGAGCCATTCTTGGCAACTTCTGCACTTCTGCAACTTTTTTCGGGGATGCGAAAAAAACACGAGGGGTCCCGGTGAGCAGCACGCTGGATCCCGTTCTCTGGGAGGAGCGCTTCCGCGACCATCTCGAGGTGCGGGGCCGCTCGGCCGATACCGTGACCACCTACCTGATGGGGGTGCGGCCTTTCCTGCGCTTTCTCGAGGAGCGGGGCGTGGCCAGTCTGGGCGCGGTGACCCGGGAGCTGGTGGAGACTTACCGCACGGAGCTTTTTTATTTGAGATATAGGGGCCGGCCGCTGAGTCTGTCCACGCAGCAGGCCCGGTTGGCAGGGGTGAAGGCGTTCTTTCGGTTTCTGGCGCGACGCGGGTTCGTGTTGGTGGATGTGGCCTCGGGCCTGGAGCTGCCGCGCTGCAAGGCCGGGCTGCCCACCGTGCTGACCGAGGCCGAGATGCAGCGGCTGCTGGACGTGCCCGATCCCGCCACGCTCCTGGGCGTGCGCGACCGGACGCTGCTCGAGGTGCTCTACGGCACCGGTATCAGGAACGGCGAGCTGTGCGCCCTAACACTGGACGCTTGCGATCTCGCGGTGCCGGCGCTCCGCATTCTGCGTGGCAAGGGTGGCAAGAGCCGGGTGGTGCCGTTGGGCGAGGAGGCGCTGGCCTGGCTGGAGGCCTACCTGGGCCAAGTGCGCCCGCGACTGCTCCGGAGCGCGGGCGAAAAGGCGGTCTTCTTGAGCAAAGACGGCCGCCCGCTGGCGCGCCCCACCCTGATTGACGTAGTGGCTCGCTTAGCGCGCAAAGCCACGCTGCAAAAAAAGATAACCCCCCACGTCCTTCGTCACTCCATGGCCACCCACATGCTGCGAAGAGGCGCGGGTCTTCGCCAACTGCAGGTGCTGCTCGGCCACTCGTCCTCGGCCGTGACCGAGCACTACACGCGGGTGGAGATCGCCGACCTGCGGCGGGTGTTGCGGCGCTGCCACCCGCGCGAGCGGCGTCTGCGGGCGTGAGTTGGGCCGAGCTGGTGGCCGGTTACCTCGAGCACCTGCGCGCGCGGGGCCGGGCCTGGCGCACGCGCGAGCAGGCGGGCACGCTCCTGCGACGCTTCGAGGCTTTCTGCGCCGGGCTCGGACCGGGAGCGGTGCGGCTCGAGAACCTGACGGCCTGGCGCGCGGAGCTACGGAGTAGCTGCTCGGAGTGGACGGCCAATGCCTATTTGGTGCGGGTGCGGGGCCTGTTCCGCTGGGCCTGCGGGGCCTGTTCCGCTGGGCCTGGCGGCGCGGCCACCTGCTGCTCGACCCGGGCCTGGAGCTGGAGCTGAATCACCTGCCCCGCCGGCTGCCGCGGGTCTTGACGCCGGGCCAGGTGGAGAAGCTGCTGGCCCTGCCGGACGCGGGCTCGCCTCTGGGACTGCGCGACTTGGCGGTGCTGGAGACGCTCTACGGGACGGGGGTGCGGCTGACCGAGTGCCATCGGCCCGAGTTGCGCGACCTCGACCTGGTGCAGGGGCAGCTCGAAGTGCGCGAGGGCAAGGGCGGACGCCCCCGGCTCTTGCCCGTGGGAGACCACCTGGCGGCGGTCCTGACCCGCTGGCTCGAGCAGGGCCGGCCCGGTTTGCCGGCAGCGCACGAGCAGGCGGCGTTGTTTTTGAACCAGTATGGAGGGCGGCTGGGGCGCTGCCACCTGGGCGTGATGGTGGCGCGCTGGGGCAAGAAGGCCGGGCTGGCGCCGCTCTCGCCCCATCGGCTGAGACACGCGTTCGCGACCCATCTGCTCGAAGGCGGCGCCGACCTGCGTCACATCCAGGCGCTCCTGGGCCACCGCTCCTCGTTGGCCACCGAGCTCTACACCCGGGTGCGGCCGGTGGAGCTGTTCGCGCTCGTGCGCCGCTGCCATCCTCGGGCCCGCCGCAGGAGCCCGGGGCCCTGCCTGCCAGAGCATCCGTTGATCTGGGCCCGGCCATGAGCCCGGAAGAGGCCTTCCTGCGCCACCGGACCGAGCAGGGCATGACCGAGACCACGCTGACGGCGACCCGGCACTGGCTGGCCGAGCTGGCGGACTTCTGCCGGGCCGAGGAACTGGCCGGCTGGCAAGACCTGACCCCGGCCCACCTGCAGCGCTTTCACCGCCGGCTGCTCTGGCGCCCGGGCAAGAGCGGGCGACTTTATGCCGCCAACAGCGTGATGCAGGGCCTGTGGGCGGTGCGCACGTTCCTGCGCTGGGCGCACGGCCAGGGCTACCTCTTGGAGGACCCCACGCGCGAGCTGCTCCTGACCCGCCCGGCTCAGCCCGCGCGGTCTCTTCTGACCGGGCAGCAGTTCGACTCGCTGCGCCTGCTGCTGGACCGGTCCACCCCACTGGGGCGACGCGACGCCGCACTCTTCGAGCTGCTCGGACAGCTGACCGTGCCCGAGGTTCTGGGGCGCGACCTGGCGGACGTGCTGCCGGGCGGGCGCCTGCGCCTGCCGACCGGCCAGGTGCTGCTCCTGGAAGACCGGGCCACCCAGGCGCTGGGAGCCTATCTGCAGCGCGGCCGGCCAGCGCTGGCGACGGGGCCCGAGGAGAAGGCTCTATTCCTGAGCTCGCAGGGCCGTCGCCTGGGGCCGGAGCGGGTGACCCAGCTTCTCTTGCACCTGGGCCGGCGGGCCGGTCTGGAGCAGAGGCTGGGGCCTCGTCGACTGCTCCAGTCTGTTCGGGCCCTGGCGGACGCATTTCAGAGGCCAAGACTGCCCTTTTGACCCCACCAACCCGATTCCAAACTTCATCCCCCCTCCCAGACTGGCGTGGATGCTGTTACAATAGGATTATGGAGCCCAAAGCCCACCCCTATATCGTCCAGACTTCCGGCACGTGCAGCGGCCGTCCTCGCATCGACGGCACGCGCGTGCGAGTCCTCGATGTGGCTGCTTGGTCTGAGCGCTTCGGCTGGACCCCTGACCAGATTGCCCGGGAGTTCGAGCTGAGCCTGAGCCAGGTCCACGCCGCTCTCGCCTACTACTTCGACCATATCGAGGAAATTCGCGAGGACCTCCGTCAGGAAGACAAATTCGCCGAGGAATTGAGGAAGAAGAACCCCTCCAAACTGCCTTCGCGTGCCTGACATCCGGTTCTACCTCGACGAGAACTTCCCAGGAGCAGTGGCAGCGGCCCTGCGCCAGCGTGGAATCGACGTGGTGACCGTGGCAGAGCTGAAGCTGCGCGGCTCTTCAGACGAGGACCACCTCCAACGAGCGCACTCCGACGGCCGGGTGCTGGCCTCGCGCGACCGTGACTTCATTACACTGAGTTACACGGCCTGGCCGCACAGCGGCGTCGTCTACTGCCCGATGCGGAACTTGTGCGCGGCCTCGAGTTGATTCACGGCGTCATGGCACCCGAGGAAATGTTGAACCATCTCGAGGAAATCTAGCACCAAGCCGGACCCCACCGCTTCTCCATTTAAGGAACCTTCCGGCTCGACGGCGAATCTTCACGCCCATGCCGGCCCGGATGCGCACCCTTCTCCTTCTCTTGCTGTTGCTCATATCGGGCCGCGCCGAGGCCTCGAGCCTTAGCCACCAAGTTCTCGATCCTCTTCTAAGCCGTACCGGCTCGCGCTTCTTCGCGAGCAGGATCGCGCTGTACACCCGATCTGCTTCCGACAGTAAGTACGCTTATTGTGGGGGCAACCCGGTGAATCGAGTGGATCCGTCTGGCCTCATCGACGAGGAACAGCTCAGATTAGCCATTGAACAATTAAAGTCAATCAACACCTGGGGCCCCCTGGTGATGTCGACTGTTGAGGCTTGGTTGACAGTAGAGATGTTGAAGCCAGGATCGCTCTCCCCGCAGCGTGCCGAGGCAGCCACCGAGAGAGCTGTTGTGGGTGCGCTCGAAAGGGAAGCTGTAGCGGTTGAGAGGGCTGCCGTAACCAGGTATGTACCGCGAGTCGGACGAAAGCTCGACTACTTGTTCGGGATGGCCAACCCTGCAAATGCAGCGACCGCCGAGCGCGGCGCGTACAATGTTCAAAGATCCAAGTCCATGCTCATCGAACTACAGAAGATAGGAATCAATAATACAAAGGAAAACAGGAAATATGTATATGATGCCATTGAGAAGACGCTGAATACCGCAGATAGCATTGTTGCCGCCGACGCAAAGTCAACAACGCGCGAAACGCTCCTTTACGGCCCCAAGGGAGCAGTTAAGCTCATAACCGTGTGGGACAATACAACCCTGATAACCGTGAAAGTATTCGGAGTTAAATGATCCAAATGTCTCGCCCGGCCGAAAAAGATTTAGCGATATTCTTTCATGTCTCACCGGAATTCGACTCTGATGACAACCTGGACCAGAAAGAATTTTTCTCGAATATTCACTTCGTGGTTTCTCGAGGTCCCACAAGACTTACCTTTTCCTATTCGGAAAGTTTCGGTGACGTTCAACTGTTGTTGCAGATGAATGGTGAAACGCTGTTGAGCATAGGAATACTAAGCCCGATTGACGTTGTATTGTCCAAAGACAATAGTAAGTTACTGGTGTTCCTGTCGACTAAGAATTACATTGAAGTATCTGTGGACCCTGGAATAGTGGTCAAGGTTGTAGGCGAAGGAGAGTCCAGGAGTTAGCGTTGCGCGGCAGCCTCAATCCCAGAAGTGGTCGCTCAGCCGTCAGTTCTCCAGAGACGAAGCCTAACCTCCCGATTTTTGATCGGGAACCTTCGATAGGTATCGGCGGGACGGGCTCCAGAACGCGATCATTCGTGAGATTCGACGAAAACATCAAACATCGATCCCTATTCCCCGATCGTCACAGGGCGACAGGGCCGACGCAAAACGTGTGCTCAACCAGGTGGCGCGCGTCGGTGACGCAAGATCATACCGACGCGCTCAGGGCCGGGAGTGGCGCCGTTTGATGGCCGGTTCCCCCATTCGTCACAGGAGGACGCAAAACGTAAGCGGTGCCTGGACCGCGTCCTCCCGTGGCCGGCCGATCAGGTTTATCCTGAAGATCTATATGCATCTTCAGGAAAGGACCTCTACAAATGCGACGTTCGACGGTCGACTGGCCAGCCATCTTGGAGCGCTACGACGAGAGCGGCCTGGCCCAAAAGGCGTTCTGTGAGCAGTCGGGGATCTCGTTGTCCACCTTCAGCTACTGGCTGAAGAAGAGGCGTGACCAGGGCGGGACAGTCCAAGAGGGAGTAACGATCGAACCCAAGTTTCTTGAGCTCGAGTTTCTTCCGGGCGCGAACCGTAAGCTCGATGGTTACCAGGGCGACTTGGTGGTTGAACTGCCACTCGGGGTCGTCCTCCGCTTCCGCAGGACCAGCCGTTGAATTTTGGCGGCGGGCGCAGAATCTTCGCCTACGGTCAGCCAGTCGATATGCGCAAAGGTTTTACCGGCCTGGAGAGCCTGATCTTGCAGCACCTCGGCGAGGACCCTCTGGGCGGGGACATCTTCGTATTCATCAACCGGCGCGCGACGAATCGGGGGTCCTCCCCCGCCACCAGCATCCGAGCCAGGTAGTGCAACGCCGCATCGACATCGGAGCCACGCACCGACTTGATGAATGCGCTGATCACGTCGTAGTGCTGATCGCCGTCGCGGTCGTAGCGCACGGCGGCCTTGTCCAGTGACTGCTCGATGATCTCGACGGTGATGGTGCCGCCCGCGCCGCCTGCGGTTTCGGCGGCCACTTCCAGGGCGGTCAGGGCGCGGCGGGCGTCGCCCGAGGACAGCCGCACCAGCAGTTCGACGGCCTCGTCGGTGGCCTCGACGGCACCGCCGAGCCCGCGCGGATCGGCCAGTGCCCGGCGCACCACGGTGCCGATGTCCTGGGCGCTCAGCGGCTGCAGCTGCAGGATCAGCGAGCGCGACAGCAGCGGCGCGACGACCGAGAACGACGGGTTTTCCGTGGTCGCGGCGACCAGCAGGACGACCCGGTTCTCCACCGCCGCCAGCAGTGCGTCCTGCTGCGTCTTGGAGAACCGGTGTACCTCGTCGATGAACAGCACGGTCTGTTCGCCGTGGACCGCGGCCCGCCGCGCTGTGTCGATCACGGCGCGGACCTCCTTGACGCCGGCGCTCAGCGCCGACAGGGCTTCGAACCGCCGACCGGTGGCCTGCGAGATCAGCGAGGCCAGCGTGGTCTTTCCGGTGCCGGGCGGGCCGTAGAGGATGACGGATGCGGCGCCGGATCCTTCGACCAGGCGCCGCAACGGCGAACCGGCCTGCAGCAGGTGGGTCTGGCCGACTACCTCGTCGAGGCCGGCCGGGCGCATCCGCACCGCCAGCGGCGCCGACGAGCGCTCGGGCGAGGAGCCGACCAACCCCGAAGCGGGCGCCGGTGCACCGGACCCCGCGGATGCGGGCTCACCGGGCACGTCGAACAAACTGTCGGACACGCCTTCTGCTTACCACGCCGACACGACGGGCTACGCCGGTGCGGTCACGAAATCGATGAGTTCCTCGACCCGGCCGATCAGCGCGGGCTCCAGATCGTTCCAGTCCCGCACCCGCCCACGGATCCGCTGCCAGGCCCGGGCGATGTCGGCCTGATCCTGATGCGGCCAGCCCAGCGCTTCACAGATGCCGTGTTTCCACTCGATGCTGCGCGGCACGGTCGGCCAGGCCTTCATCCCGAGCCGGGCCGGTTTGACGGACTGCCAGATATCGACGAACGGATGCCCGACCACCAGGGTGTGCTCCCCGCCGGGGCCCCGGCGTACCGCCTCGGCGATCCGCGCCTCCTTGGACCCGGTGACCAGGTGATCGACCAGCACGCCCAAACGCCGGCCCGGTCCGGGCGCGAACTCGGCGACGATGTCGGCCAGGTCGTCGACGCCGCCCAGATATTCGACGACGACGCCCTCGATCCGCAG
>QWHO01000415.1 GCA_021404945.1 bacterium CPR1 | reverse complement strand
TTGGCCCGCATGGGCGGGTGGCTTGAGCCGGCTTTAGCCGGAACCAACGACTTCAGTCGTTTACTCAAATCCACCAGCTTTAGCTGGTGGTCGTTAATAAGCCATCGGCCAGGGACTCACTGGATGCTATCTGGGCGAGATAAGCCGGGGTCCCTCCCAAGCATGCGTAGGCCTCCACACGCTCGACTGGGGTGAAATGCGGGACGAACTCTTGGGCGCTCCAGAAATCCATTGCGCGAAGGCGCATCTGACCAGTCCGCCGACCGAACAAGGGGCTTGGGTCCGCAAGTAGCTCCTGTTCCATGAATGCGACTGAGGACCCGCACAGGAACAGGCGCAGAGAACTGTCTTTGAGACTCCGGTCCCAGGCTGCCTGAAGCAACGAAGGGAGCGCCGGCTCGGCTTGGCAGAGATAAGGAAACTCGTCCAGGACCAGATCGACCGCCGGTGGGTGGTGCTCCAAATAACCCAATAGGGCTCGCCAGTCCGGGAGACTCCCGGACTGCAGCACCGGGTCAGCCAGGAAATCTCCGAGGCGCTGGGAAAGGCCACGCAAGTGCTGGGCTGGAGTCCCAAGGTCGCCAGTAAAAAAGATGTGCGGCCGCTCGGCCAGGAAGTGCTTCAAAAGCTCGGTTTTGCCGATTCGGCGTCTTCCGTACAGCACAAACATAGCCGCTCCACGGCTTGGGACGGCCCGTTTCAGCGCCGTCAATTCTGTCTTGCGATTGATGAAAGTCACTGTATGATCAAGAGTATACTATTTTGGATCATACAATTCTTTCGCCGTGGAGGCCCTGAAAGGGTTAGATCGGCCAGTGAGGCATCTGGTATCAAAGATAAGGGAAGAGCTTGTCCAGGGCCTGCTGCTCGACGGTCTGCATGCAGGGCGATTCGGACCCGGCATCCTATGGACATCGCTTCGGGCGGACGATGGGCGCGATCATCGCTGTTCCAAGATGGGTTACAACAGCCCCCAAGGGAGTGTGTCCCCGGTTGTCGAACTTCCCCGCCATGCGGCTCAACCCCTGACCGGGAAATCCGAGCAAGAACTGCGGGCCCAGACCCCCAGGCGGACTCAGCCGACCGGGCATGGCGACGCCTATCGCGCCTCGAGCCATGAGCCGCTCGAGCTGATTCCTTCCTCGGGCAACGGGGCGGCTGAGCCTTACCGCAAGGTGGCTGCCGAGGCCCTGACGCGGGCCGGATACACTGCGGCGCTGCCGGGCGGAATCCTGGAGTTCGCCTCGCTGCTCGCCTTTGAGGCCAGTCTGCGCAGGGGCGAGATGCCGGCTGCCTCGTCGCAGGAGCCGCCGCTGGTGGGACTGGCCGCTCTCGAGGGCTATCGATCGGCCTTGCAGGCCACGCTGAAGGCACCGCTTCCGCCCGCTGTTCTGGCCGTCTTGTCCGACCTCGACCCGCAGCTTCTGATGAAGTCGAGCAGCTACGGGACCAACACCAGTCGCTCCCTGGGGCAGCTGGCCTGGAGCCAGGACCTGGCCGGCGAGTTGGAGCCTGCAGCGGTGCTGTCCCCGTTCAAAGTCAAGCTTTTCGGAGCGGCCGATGGGGCCGAAGCGGCCAACCTGCAGACCGCCCTGGAGGAGTATCAGCGCCGCACGGGCGCCTCGCCCGACCGGTTGCTCGAGTCGGTGCATCTGCGCCCGTACATCGGAGAGAGCCGGAGCTCCAACCGGGAGGGTGCGGCCCCCATCGCCGGCCAGTTCGGCGGCTCGAGCGCACTCTGGCTGCTCAACTCGGTAGCGGCCGATGAGCGCGAGTGCCGGCGAGTGCTGTTTCACGAGATGGGTCACCAGCTGGACGCCCGGCTCGGGGGCAAGAACGGGTTCATCTCGCGCAGCCCTGACTCGCCGTTCGGAAAGACCAGCCGGCCGGAAGACTTCGTCTCAGGCTACTCCGAGACCGACCCCTGCGAAGACTTCGCCGAGACGCACGAGTTCTTGCTCGAGCACTGGCATGAGGTGACCTCCCAGCCGGACCTGTACCTCCACGCCAACGGCAAGCTGGGCCAGAAGCTGGCCTTCATCCTGGAGCGCGGCTACGGAGTGAGCCTTCCCCCCTCGGACCGGTTCGTGCGGCTGCTCGAGGAGGTGGATCAGGGCCGCTCCCCCTTTGGCTGGCTGGATGCCCGGGGGTGCCCTGTTGCCCCGCGTGAGGACCTGGAGCGCAGCGCCCGCGCCCTGCTGCAGGTCAAGCTGCGCCCTGATGATCGCGCCGCCCTGCCGGACGCAATCACGACCGGTCGCCGGGCCTGGCTGGAAAGCCACCTGGCCGGCCAGAATCCGCAGTCGGCTCAGCCCCGGAAGGTCCAGGACCTGGTGGACGATCTGGCCCGGCTGGGCAACATCCAGGCCGAGCTCGACCGCCAGTTGGAGCAGGCCAGCGCCCAGCTTCGGCAGGCGCTGGACGCCCTCAACCAGCCCCCCGCCCCGCCCCCACCCGAAGGTCAGGCCATGCTGAAACGGCTGGAGCAGAGGAGTCAGGCTTTCGACCAGGCACAAGACCAGGCGCTCGAGCTGCCCGATGGCGCTCTCAGCCCGATCCAGGTGACCGGCTGCCTGACCGGGCTGCTGGAAGAGGATCGAAAGCTGGTGCTGAGCCGGATGCCGGCTGACCGGGAAGGCATGCTCTCGCGGCTGGAGGTTGCCGGCCAGCGGGCCCATCTGGCCGCCGTTCGCGCCGGCCGCGATCTGAAGGAGGCCTCGGCCGACCCGGCTGCGTTCCAGGCCTGGAAACGACGCGTCGTGCTGCAACAGCACCTGGACCGGCTGCCCTCCCCGCTGACGGCCGAAGCGCTGGAGCCCCTGCTCGGGCCGATCAAGTTGCCGATCGGCTCGGACCAAACGCGTGAGCTGTTGCGCCAGGCCCACCAACAGGTCGCCCAGGCCGACCAGGCGCTGCGCGAGAGGTTGAAACAGTTAGAAACAGAGCGCCAGGATTTCCACCGGAGAATGGACGAGGAGTCGAGCCGTCTGAGAGCCGAGAAGGAGTCGGTGGGCGGTCGGCTACTGGCCGAGCTGGCCCAGGGCGGCGAGCCCCTGGCCGCGGCCCTGGACCAGGTCCTGGGGGCGGACTCGACCGGGGTGGCCCACTCTCTGGCAGAGCTCCGTCAGGCCTGGCGCGAGCGGCCCTGGCAGGTGGCCAGCTTGCTGCACGACCGACTGGTCGACGCCGGTTCAGGTTGAACGGCGCGGCGCCTTAGCGAGTTTGCCCTGCAAAAGTCCGATTTGATACACCTCATCCGATTCCACCACCTATGAGCGGTTGATGTTGCTGGTTTTTTTGCTCGGCTGAGCTACTCGGCCTATGCAGCAACCATCCGACGCGTATTGCGGGCCCGAGTGGCGCCCGGATTCTCGCTGGAGCGCCCTCCACCGGCTTGAGCTCTGCGGCGGGCCCGCGCTTGGCGATCTGCGGTCAGGTGGTGGGCCTGCAACAAGTTGTGGCTGAAAACCCCGAAGCCGGTAAAGATGGCTGTGCCCTCGAGACCCTTCAGCCGTGAACGGCGCCAACCAAAGCATCGCTTGAGAAAACTGATGCTGCCCTCGCTGCCCGCTCGGAATCTCTGTAGACGCCGAAACCAGGATTGCTTTTGATGCTCCTCTCGCTTGTTGGAAAGCTTGCCACGGGCAGGAATGCTGACGCGCTTCACACCCTTCTTCTCAAGTCCTGTCTCATTTCCGGCACTGTGGTAGCCGCGGTCTGCGGCGAACTCGTCCGGGGCGTTTCCGAACTGGTCTATGTGCCGCTCGACAACGCCCACAGCCATCGTCACATCAGCTGGATTCCCGATATGGGCCTGGTAATCGGAGATCACCTTTCCTTCAACCTGGGTTACCAGAACGGGCTGATCGAAGACGGCGAGATCCTGGTCCACCTGCAGGAAGAGGGCCTCGACGTCAGCCGGGGCGACGCTCGAGCTCTGGTGGACGAGTTCAAGCTCCACCTGGAGAAGCGCCCCCACACCGCGCTCTCCGCCTACCCCTCTTCCGAGCGGGTGGCCGAAGAGCTTGGCCAGCTCGAGCGCAGATATCCGGCGCTGTCTCGCCGCGTCAGCCTGGGCCAGACCCACGAGGGTCGCGAGATCTGGGCCCTGCAGATCAGTCGGGGAGTGCGCTGTGAGGATACCTCCAGCCGCCCCGGGGTCGTGCTGACGGGTCTGCACCACGCTCGTGAATGGATGTCCTCGCAGCCGCCGCTGGAGGTGGCTCGCCAGTTGCTGGAGGGCTACGCCAGCGATCCCGAGATGAAGCGGCGGGTGGACCAGGCCGAGATCTGGGTCGTGCCCGTGGTCAACCCGGACGGCTACGAGTACAGTCGCAGTCAGGAGGGAGTTAGGAAATCGATCCCCCTGTCTTCGGGTCAGAAGATTCTTGGGCCGATCGGTTTGAGTGGGGTTGCTGGCGGGAGCGCGCCCGCTGGCCTCCCTGGAGAGCCCTTGTTGAAGGAACCTGACGCTGAGATTGGGTCCGGCGGCCGACAAACCTGGCGTGCGCAGAGAATTAAGTGTCGGAGCCAGTCTACCAGTCGAGAGGAAGCTGGCTCGTGTCGTCCCAGTGCTCTGGAATCTGGGAGCACTCATCGGGAGCGGGACCGTAATGGTCCATGTCAGGCTCCAGGGGCTCGGGCGGCCTGGGAGGGGGCCTCGGCGGGTAGCCGAACCGACCCAGCGCTTTCAGAAGCCTGACCAGCTCGAGCCGCTCAAGGACGGCGCGGCTTCTGCTCATGCGCTTCCCGCAGCGGGGACACAGCTCCGGGTCCACTTGCCAGACGCGCAGCACTCTCGCCGCCCAGCGGCCCCATCGATTGGGAGCCTTCTCGACTTTCTCTTGTCTGCGACTGAGGTGGCCTGTGGGGTTGGCGAACCAGCCGTGATAAGAGACTGTTTGCTGTCTGGCTTTGGGAATGTGCTGAGCCAGGTCGGCCAGAAAGTGGATGGCGTGGGGCCAGGTCTTGACATCACCGTGGGAGCCCCGGTAGCGGACCTGACCGCTGGCCTCGTCGTAGTCGAGGCGCTTGAGGCTCAATGGAGCTCGCATCACGTAGTGGATCAGACCGCGCAGCCGCTCTCGGTCCTCGCCCTGGACGACCGGGCCAACATGGACGTTGAAGCCGGAGCGCTCCAAAGGCCAGCTCAGCATCTTCGCTGCATTCTCAGGCAGTAGCTGGTTGCGCCGCACCAGCGAGGAGAGCACCGACTGGCGGAGCCTGGCAGTCAGGTCGGCTTCGTCGAAGTCGGACACGGAGTAAAAGGAGCCGTCCGGCAAGAACAGGCCTGTCGTCGTGAGCACATGATAATGGGGATGGACCTTGATTTGATCTCCGAAGGACTGCTGGGCCAGCAAGATTCCCGGGTGACGTGTCTTGCTGGATGGACAGCCGACAGCGCATCCACCGCGTGAGCAGTCGGGTCACCAGCCGGGCTGTGCTGCGGAAGAGACTGCGGTCCTGTCGGAAGCGGGCTCGGATCCCCATCTTCTTGGGCAGCGTAAAGACCAGGTGGCGGTAAGTCACCACGCTCCTTACAGTGTTGCATCGTCACGCCCTCGTTCTGGTCGCCACAGCAGGCGAGCCTGGCCAGCACCTTCTCGCTCTCCGGCGCAAGTGGCGCAACTTCGAGCGCTACCGCAG
>QWHO01000414.1 GCA_021404945.1 bacterium CPR1 | reverse complement strand
CGGCTGGATGAAGCCTGGGCCGGCATGATGCGCCAGGTGGGCTCGTGATCTGGCTGGCCGCCGCCACTTCCAGCGACCCCGCCCTGGGCATTCTGGCCTCGCTGCTGGCCATGACCGTGCTCTGGTACCATCGCAGCCGCTTTGTGCCCTTCTGGCTGCCGGCCGAGGAATGGCACGCCCTGGAGCGGCCCGAGCTGGACCCTTCCACCCGGCTCACCGTGGTGGGGCCTGCTGAGCCGGCCGCAGTCGTCGAGCCAGTCCCTGGGCCCGAGCCCGAGCTGTTGGCGACGGCCCAGCTGCACGGCCAGCTTCTGGAGATGCAGGGCCAGCTCGAGGCCGCCATGCACGAGTTCACCGCCGCCGCCGAGGCCGAATGGAAGACCCTCGAGCACCAGTTGATCGAGCTGCACGCCCGCTACCAGGTGGTACGGGGCCAGCTGGTGGACGTGGCCGGCGAGCCCGCCAGGTCGCCCTGCGAGCTCGCCGCCCCGGTGCGGTGGCCGCCCGAGCCCTGCCAGGCGCCCGAAGAGCCCCCTCTGGAGCTGAGCGGCTCGGGTTGGAGCGAGCCCGACGCGCAGGGCCTGCGCTCACGAGCCAGCGCCGACGACCCGCCCACCTTCGAATACCTGGGAGCGCCGCCCCGACCCGACCAGCCCGGCTCGGCCGACAATCCCCGGCCCTACTACCGCGAGCGCCGTCTCCCCGGCTTCGTGGAGATCGCCCGCGGAGTGGTGGCCGGCAAGCGCCTGCTGATCACCGAGTGCGCCCGCTGGGTGGAGGGAGGACTGGCATCCCTGAGCCAGGGAGAGCCGCTGGCTCTGGAGCCGGGGGGCAAGCTCTACGGCGCCGCCCCGGCCGAGCTGGGGGCCCTGGAGACCGTGCTCTGGACGCTGCCCCTCGAGCTGCGCCAGCAGCTCGAGGGGGTGATGCTGGGCGACGACCTGGGCGGTCGCACCGACTGGCAGGGGCGCTATCGGGCCGACGCCGATGGCGCTCTCGTCTCCCACGCGGCCCTCTTCGAGCCGGGCCGCCTCGCCCTGCGGGCCGACCTTCTCAGCCAGCCCCGCAAGCTGGCCAGGGTCCTGCGGGCTGCTCTGGGCGAGAGCCAGGTGGGCCTGGAGTCGGGCCAGTCCTCGGATGGCTATCGGTGGATCGAGCTTTGATCGGCTGGTTGCTGCTCATGCTGCTGGCCGGCTCGCTGGCCGCCTGGAGGGCCACCCTGAGCTTGCGCGCCCGCTTGCGCATCTTGCTGTCGGGAGCGGTGGTGGGGGCGCTGGTGGTGCCCCTGGTGCAGCTTCTGGCCGGGAGCGGCCCGGGCTGGGCGGCGGCGGCCCGGACCTATCTCGGCTTTCTGGGGTTGCTCTGGCCTGCGGTGGCCGTGCTCTCCCCTCGCCACCGGCTCCGTTTCAGTGTTGCAGACGGCTTCCTGCTGGGCTTCCTGGCCGGCCTGGGCTATGACCTCTATGCCCTGGCTCTGGCCGGAGGGACCGTCCGGGTCGACTGGCTCCCTCTTGCGAAGGGCCAACCCTGGTCTGGTTACGCCTTCGGCTGCGGCCTGGCCAGCCTGGCGATGGTGGCCGGGCGCCGCTTCACCCTGACCCAGGCCGGGGGATGGGTGTGGTGCCTGGCGGCCCTGGCGGCAGCGAGCTTGGACCGCCTGCATCTCGCGCCAGTCGACCCGAGGATTTTCCCCTGCCTGGCGCTGGCCCTGGCCTTCGTGCTGGGCGAGCGCGAGCAGCGCTGGCTGCGCCGCTCGCCGGTCTACCCCCAGATCAAGAGCCTGAGCGACCTCGGCGTGCCGTCGGTGAGGGCGGGCCTGTGGCCCTACCTGCGGGCCTCCCGACGTCGCCGTCAGGTGATGCTCGAGCGAGCCGAGCTGGTCAAGATGGGCAACACCAGCTTCTTCGCCCTGCCCCGCCAGGAGCGCTGGAGCGCCCCGCCCGATCTTCCCGCCCTGCTCCTCTGCGCGGCCGCCTTCCTGGCCCTGCTGGCCTTCCCCGCCTCGCTGGGCCACACGCCCCTGGCCACCTGGCTGCCGGCCGCGGGCATCCTGTGGTGCTTTCTGCGCCTGCCCGAGCTCGAGCCCGAGGAGGCCGACCGGGTGGCCTGCACCCGGGCCGAGGAGCTGACCGTGAACTGCGCCTTGCTCCTGGTGGTGCTGGCCCTGGTGGCCGGGGTGGGCTGGGCCGGCCCGTTCACGCCCGCCTTCTCGGTGAGCTCTTATGCCCTGGTGGTGGCCCTGGCCGCCTCCACCCTGACCGGTACCCAGCGGGCCGAGGCGGCCTCGCTGCGCACCCCGGCCGAGCGCCGCATGAACTGGGTCCACCGGGGCCTGCTGGCTGCCAAGACGGTGCTGGTCGCTCCGGGTTGCGCCTTCCTCTTCGGCGGCTGGAAGGGGCTGCTGGCGCCCATCGTCTCCCCCAGCCTGCCGCCCTGGTCCATCGCGCCCGTTGCGCTGGCGCTGCTGGCCCTGCTGGCGGCAATTGCAGCCGGATTTCTTAATGCGCTCGGCGATCGAATCGAGTCGGCTCTGCAACCTCGAAATGGGACGTGAGCCCATTCTGGTGCTATGCTTTCTTTGATGAGATGGTTTGCGCGGCAGCGACGAGGGGCTGCCCTGATGGCTGTATTGCTTGCGGTCTTGCTGCTCTTTACCATGATCAAGACGCTGGTGGTGATTACCCACTCCAAGAGCTACCAGTCCAGGCTTCATTACCAGCAGATGCAGGCCCACTACCTGTGCGAGGCGGCCGTGGCTCGTGCCCGTGCCGAGCTCGATAAGAATCCTGACTGGAGCGAAGGATTCAGCGAGGAGAGCTTGCCTGGCATCGACGGCACCTATTCGGCCCTTTTTCACACCGGTCCGGGCCTCTCGGTGGGCGCTAACGAATCGGTCAACAACATGCGCGGTAAAGTCGTGGCCGACGGTCCGAGGGGCGAGCAAACCGTTCCGCCCCATTCGTGCGAGCTGATCGTTACGGCCCGGGTGGGCAGCACCGAGCGCCGGGTGCGGGTGCTGCTGCGCAAGGGTGGCACGATTCTCCCCTACGCCCTCTCGGCCAGCAACCGGATCAAGCTCAAGGGCCCGGCCAGGATCAACGGCATCAAGAGCCGGACCTCGATGACGCCGACCGACGCCGAGGTGCACTCCAATGCTCCCCGCGGCTCCAACGTGATCACCTGGGAGTCCACCACGGACGAGGAGGGCCAGTTCACCGGCCGGGCGGAGATCCGGGGGAAAGTCAGCGCCGTCTCCCCCTCGGGAGGGGCTATCAACTTCGGCAGCAACCCCGGCCAGTACAGGGTCACCGGGGGGTTCGAGACGGGATCAGCCGCCAAGCCCGTGCCCAACTATGATCTCGATGCCGAGATCGAGGAGGCTCGCGGCTTGCCGAGTATCTCCTCCTCGGTTGGACCGGGCTCAGCAACTGTCACCGTCACCGATTCTCGCTACCGAAACGGCGACCTGAGCCTGAGCGGCGACCTGGTGCTCGAGGAGGGCAACCTCTACGTGGACGGAAACGTCACCATCAACGGCTCGGTGACCGGAGTCGGGTCCATCTACGCCACCGGGGACATCTCCTTTACGGGAAACGCCAACATTCGCGCCAACGCCCCTGAGAGCGGCATTGCGGTGTACAGCGGCGGAAAGATCCAGCTGGCCAGCTTGGATCTCGCGCAATTCCTGGCCGATCTTGAAGTCGGAGTGACCGACATGAACACGATGAACGGCAAGCTGCGCGAGCTTCGGGACGGCTACGACGATCTGGAGGTGAGCGAGCGCGAGGCTCTGCTGGGCGAAGTCAACCTGTCTGCAACCGCGTTCCTCGCGCAGCTGAATACCCTGGGCCCCAGCCCCACGCGCGATAGCCTGCTCAAGCGGGTGGAGTACCTGGCCACCGTGACCGGTCCCGGCAATCCCGAGCCGGCCGAGGTGGAGGAGGCCCTCACTTTCGGGCTCCCTCTTCCCGGCCTTTTGCTTGCCGTCGTCGGCAATGAGGATTACGACGCCACCGCTCGTCACTTTCTGCCGGGCGGTATCGGACCCGAGGACGAGTCCAGCTTCTTCGGCCTGCTCTACTCCAAGAAGTACGTGTACGTGACCAATCACATCAAGGTGATGGGCGGCATCTGGACCTACAGCGACACGGCCTCGACCCCGGTGGGGGAGGAGGTCGAGGGCGTCACCGCTCAAAATGGTGACATCTTTCTCTACAACGGTTGTACCCTGACGATGGATGAGGAATACCTGCGCTCGCAACGCGGCCCTGATTCGCCGGGCCCTCCCAATGTGGCCGCCTGGGAACAGCTTTGAGCCGTCGCGGTCTGACCCTGGTCGAGATCTGCCTGGCCTTCTTTCTGCTCACGCTGGCCATCACGACCATGGTAGGTCTGTTCATCAGCGGCTTGCGCCTCAACGCCCAGAGCCAGGGTTACCTGCAGGCCACCGAGCTTGCTCGTTGCCAGCTGGAGGCGATCCGAGACCTGCGCGAGTTTCCCGGGCCCGGTCGCTTCGACGGTCGAATCCCCACCCCGACCGAGCGAGACTTCCCGCCTTCGCCCTACCCGGGTCTGGGGCAGCACAAGCTGGTGGTGTCCATCGAGGACAGTGGGAAGTTGAAGCTGGTTACGGTGGAAGCCGTCTGGCAGGACCGCCAGGTGCGCCTGCAGACTCTGGTCTATCCGGTGGCTCCGGCCCCATGACCAGAGAGCGCGGCCATACCCTGGTCGAGGTCCTGGTCACGGGTACTCTGCTCATTTCCTGCTGGGGATGATCCTCACGATCTACTCCAATGGATCCAGCGCGCTTCGCAAGACCGAGGCCCAGTCGGACCTCCAGGGAACCGTGCAGACCATCATCTACCGGCTCAGTCGCGATCTGCAACGAGGGTCTCCGGCCGGGCTATCCGTGGCCGCAAGCGAGGATGCGGTCAGCGTTCCCGTGCCTGACGCATTCGGCTTCGACGATAATCACGACCTCAATTTCGGGCGTTACATCGTCTACTATCTGCAGGATGGGATGCTCTACCGGCGGGAGGTGGAGATCGACGCGGGCAACCCGGCTCACACGAGCGCCCTGCCCATCGAGGATTTTCAGGGACTGACGCTGGAGGACTACCGCCGGGACGGGGTGCTCGTGGGCAGGGGAATCGTCGAGTTCAAAGTCAGCGCCGGAGGGGGCGAGACAGTGAGCGTAACCCTGACCGCCGAGCAGAGGCGCTATGGAAAACCTACCCCCGATACCTTCAGTCTGACCACGGGCCTCCAACTGCACAACTGATGGCTGACAGCTCCCCCCACGATCCCGAGCAGCAGGCCATAGAGACTTTGCGCAGGCAGTATCCCGGAATGTCCGAGGCCCAGATTCGGTCGGCGCTGGCGGGGCTGAAGAGCCAGCAGACCTCCTCCACGCCGCCCCCGAGCACGCCCGAGACTCAGGCGGTGCACACCTTGCTCGAGAGTTTCCCCGGCCTGAGCGAGGGGTCTATCCGCGGTGCGCTGGCCGGTCTGCACCCGGCTCCCAGCGGCCATCCCGGGCAGTTTTCGCGGCCGCCCTCCCAGGGCCACGCCGAGCCGCCCCGGCCGACCTCCCAGGGCCACGCCGAGCCGCCCCGGCCGACCTCCCAGGGCCACGCCGAGCCGCCCCGGCCGAC
>QWHO01000413.1 GCA_021404945.1 bacterium CPR1 | reverse complement strand
ACATGGCCAGAGTGCGCATCGTGCAGCTTTGCACCGGCGGCGGCTTCGGTGGCAAGGAGGACGCCCCCAGCGCGCCCGGCTCGCACTGTGCCCTGCTGGCCTGGAAGACGAAGCGTCCGGTCAAGCTGGTCTACACCCGCGAAGAGGACATGATCTGCATGTCCAAGCGGCACCCGGGCAAGGTGCGCTACCGCCTGGCCTGCTCGAGAGATGGGGTCATCCAGGCCATCGACGTGGACTACTGGCTCAACGGCGGCGCCTACACCACCCTCTCGCCGGTGGTGCTGTGGCGCGGCCTGGTGCACGCCGGCGGGCCCTATCGGGTTCCCAACGTGCGCGTGCACGCCTATGCCGTGCGCACCGATACCGTGCCCTGCGGCGCCTTCCGGGGCTTTGGCGAGCCCCAGATCGTGTTCGCGGTGGAAGCCCACATGGACGCCATGGCCGAGAAACTGGGCCTGGACCCGGTGGCCTTCCGGCTCAAGAACCTGCTCGACTACGGGGATGAGACCATCACCGGGCACAAGATCGAGACCTCCTGCGGCATGCGGGAAGTGGTCGAGAAGGTGCTCGAGAAGGCCGAGTGGCAGCAGCGCCATGGCAGCTACGGCAAGGATACCGGTCGCCTGCGCCGCGGGCTGGGGGTGGCCTTTTCCTACTACGGCGTGGGGCTGGGGGCGCTGGGCAAGCACCTCAACCCGGCCGCCGCCAACGTGGTGGTCTCGGCCGATGGCTCGGTGACGATCGCGGTGGGCACCACCGAGCTCGGCCAGGGCATGGTCACCGTGCTGACCCAGATCGCCGCCGAGGAGCTCGGCTGCGATCCGTCCCTGATCCGCCTGGTCGAGTCGGATACGAGCCGGGTGCCCGACTCGGGCCCCACCGTGGCCAGCCGCACCACGCTGATGTCGGGCAACGCCGTGCGCAACGCCTGCCAGCAGATCAAGGAGCGCATGGAACCGGAGCTGAACGACCAGGTCATCCCCTGGAAGGTGGCCAGTTTTCAGCCCGAGGCCTGGCTGGCGGCGGTGGCCGCTTGTCTGGGCAAGTGCGTGCAGATGTCCTCGCAGGGGTGGTCGGTGCCCCCCAAAACCACCTTTGACGTGGATACCGGCCAGGGCGATCCCTACGTTACCTACACCTGGAGCGCCAACACGGTGGAGCTGACGGTGGACGTGGAGACGGGCGAGGTGGTGGTGCAACGCCTGGTGAGCGGCCACGACGTGGGCAAGATCATCAATCCCCAGACCGGCGAGGGCCAGATCGAGGGGGGCTCGATGCAGGGCCTGGGCTGGGCCCTGGTGGAGGAGCACCACCTCCAGGACGGCCGCATCCTGAACAACCAGTTCTCCAACTACATCATCCCCACCCCGATGGACACGCCCGAGCTGATCCCCGTGATCGTCGAGCACCGCTATCCCTGGGGTCCCTACGGCGCCAAGGGACTGGGCGAGACGCCCATGATCGCGGTGGCGCCGGCTGTGGTGAACGCCATCGCCCAGGCGGTCGGCAAACGGCTGAAAGAGATTCCGGCCACGCCGGAGCGGGTTTGGGAGGCCCTGAACGCATGAAGCTGTGCTGCAAAGTCAACGGGGAAAAGGTCGAGCGCGAGGTGGATCCGGCCGCCCGCCTGCTCGATACCCTGCGAGAGGAGCTGCGCTTGACCGGCACCAAGGAAGGCTGCGGGAAGGGTGAGTGCGGAGCCTGCACCATCTTCGTCAACGGAAAGCCGGTGGATTCTTGCTTGATGCTCACCATCCAGGCCCAGGGGGCCGAGATCGTGACCATCGAGGGTCTGGCCAGAGACGGCAAGCTGGATGCGGTGCAGGAGTGCTTCATCTCAGAAGGGGGCGTACAGTGCGGGTTCTGCATTCCGGGCATGATCATGGCCGCCCGGGCCCTGCTCAATGAGCACCCCGAGCCCACCCTGGAGCAGATCCAGTACGGTCTGGGCGGCAACCTGTGCCGCTGCACCGGCTACGCCAAGATCTTCCAGGCCGTTCTGAAGGCGGCCCAGCTGGAGCGCGTATGATCACGGTCTTTCGGCCCGAAACGCCGGGCGAGCTGTTCGAGCTGGTGAAGAGCCAGCCGGCCCCGCACTACTTCCTGGCCGGGGGCACCGATCTGCTGGTGCAGCACAAGGACGGGGCTATCGGCCCCTCGACCTGGTTCGACCTGACGGCCATCTCCGAGCTCACCGGCATCCGCCAGGAGGACGGCAAGATCGTGCTGGGCGCCACCACCACCCATGACGAGCTGGTGCGCTCGCCCCTGATCCAACGGTACGCTCCCGTGCTGGTCCAGGGGGCCGAGGTCATCGGCGGTCCCCAGATCAGAAACCGGGGCACGGTGGGGGGCAACCTGGCCAACGGCTCCCCGGCGGCCGACACGGCCCCGCCGCTCTACACGCTGGAGGCCGAGGTGGGCCTGAGCAATGGCCAGCGCACCCGCTGGCTGCCCATCGCCGATTTTTTCCTGCACGTGAGAAAGACCGCTCTGGAGCCGGGCGAGCTGATCACCGCCCTGCGTTTTCCGGCTCGCGAGGGTATCCAGGGCGGCTTCATGCGTTTGGGCCAGCGCCGTTCCCAGGCCATCAGCAAGGTCTCGGTGGCCGTCAGCGCGGTGGGCCGTTTCGACTACCTGGCCATCGCCTGCGGCTCGGTGGCTCCCACGGTGGTGCGCGCTCCCCAGGCCGAGGCCATCTTGCGCGAGCAGGGCATGGCCGGGCTGGAGGAGGCTTGCCGGTTGATTCGCGACGAGGTCAAGCCGATCAGCGACGTGCGCTCGACGGCCGATTACCGGCGGGCCACGACCGGGGTGCTGCTGCGGCGGGTGCTGGAGCAGCTCGATTCCGGGCCGCGCCGATGAGGCGAACGTTTCTCGCCCTGTTTGCCCTGGTCCTGGCGGGGGCGGCTTTCCTGCTCTTGCGTGGCCCGAGCCTCAGGGAGGCGTTGCAGTGCGCCGGGATCGCCAGCCTGCCGGTCGGGGCCCGAGACATCCGGGTGGCCGGGGAGTCAGCCGGTTTTGGGAAGTGCTACACGGTGACTTTCAGCGCCCAGCCAGAGGCCCTGAAAACCTGGATGACCCGGAACGGGGCCCGCCAGACACCCGAGTGCAATTCCGGACAATTGCAGTTGAGCCCTGCCCAGGGTGGGGAGGGAACCATCGCCCGGAGCTTCCTCTCGGTCGACCCGTCGCTTACGCGTGGGGTTCTTTTCATCCAGCTGTCGCTCTAAAGTGAAGCGGTGGGCGGTCATTGTTGGATCGTCCCCCTTTCCGACTCTCTCCCGGAGATCTCTCCCAGCGAGCGCGGCGGCTGGCAGCGCCCCATGCAAACATCTTCCAATAGCAGCAGTAAGGAGCGGTTATTGGCATCCTTAGGATTCAGCCGCAGAGCTCGCTCGGCCAGCGCTTTGGCGGCATCGGGATCGCCTGCCAGCAGCTCGGCCACGGCCAGGTTGGTCACCAGGCCAGCATCCTCGGGACGAAGCTCGCGGGCTTTGCGGGCCGGCTCGAGAGCATCCTCGTTGAGGCCCACCCGTAGCAGAGCCAGGCAATACTCTCGCAACACGTCGGGGTGCTCCGGTTGCAGCTGGCTGGCCCGGCGCAACAGCACACAGGAGGCCTCCAGCTCCTGCAAAAGCGCCTGACCCCGGCCGGCCAACCACAGGGCTGCCCAGCTGTCCGGACGGTGCTGCAGGTGCTCGAGCAAGTCGTCCACCGCCCTTGCGACCTCTTCGCGGGGGGGCTGCCCTTGCTCGAGCAATTCGATGAGAGCCTTCGAGCCCCGGTCGTAGAGATCGCCTCGCCCTCGGGCCCAGTCGGCCAGTTGGACCGCATGCTCGGGCTCGAGAGAGCAGCGCGCGATGGCCTGAAGAGCGCCTTCCACGTCGCCCCGGGTCAGCCGGGCCCGGGCCAGCAGCTCGGCCAGGGGCGCCTGGTTGCTCAGGCCCTCCCCGCTCAGGGCCGCCTCCAGGTGGGCATCCACCTCCGGGGGGACCCGGCTCTCGTCCTGCAGCATCAGCACCTGGGCCAGGTAGACCCGGGCCGGAGCATAGCGCGGCCAGCTGTTGCACAGCCGACGCAGAGCCCGCTCGGCCTCCTCCCAGCGCCCCGTTTCCGCAGCCGAGAGGCCGTTCTGAAAGAGCGCTTCGGCCTCTTCGGGCTCAAGGTAGCGAGGGGTGATGACCTCTCCGCAGTCCGGGCAGACCCAACCGTCCAGCGCCAGGGGATACTGGCTCCAGAGGGCGGGCTCGGTGGTGAAGAGCACCTCCTGCACCTTGCCCCCGCAGGACTCACAACCCTCCAACTCGCCCCGTCGGCGCCCCTCGCTTGGAGCCTGCAAGGGGAACTGGCGGGCGCGCTCGAGATTGCGCAAAACCACCGTTCTCACAGCATGCAAGCTGTTCGCCCCGGGCGGAGTGTTCTCATTCTGGCAACAATTTGCGATGTTTGGATCCTTACACTCGGCCCATGACAATCAGAGAAGTCAGTCGCGAAGTGGGCCGTGGCCTCTTCGTGGTGGCCCGGGAAGCGGGAGAAGCGGCCCGGAATGACCCGGCGCTGGCGCTGCGGGTTTCGGCCACCACCTTGCAGGACACCCTCATGACGGGCGTGGTCAACGACAGCGTCAGGTCGGGGATGACCTCCACCATCGTGCCCCTGATGCGCGGGGCCTTGCTGGCCATGAACACGGCGCGCTGCGCCGAGACCTTCAAGGACCCGACCAGCACGAAGTTCGACAAGGGGATGGACGCCCTGCGGGTTGCTACCGACCTGGTCGGCTTCGTGGGTGGCCTGGCCATGCTCTTTACCCCCGCCTACGCCGGGGTGGGCGCCCAGATGGTGGGAGTGGCCTACGCTGCCGACTTGATCTCGCACGGCTATCGGGGCATTCAGCACGTCGGAAGGCGCATCAAGTACTGGGAGGCCAAGCTGGCTGAGGACAAGCCGCCTGAGCCGACACCGCCCCCCCGCCCCTCGGTCACCGGGTTGACCGGCTCGTTCTTGCTGGCCCGCTCCTAGCCTGAAGTCCAGCCGCAAGCCCCCCATGTAGGGCTGCGAGGTTTCGAGCTGCCCGTCCCCGGCGCTGGCTCGGGCCAGCGTCCCGAATCTTCCAGCTTACAGTAGCGCCGACCCGAGTCAGCTCTTGCCTCTGGAAGACCGGGCCCGCGTGCTGCTTTGGAGAGAAGACTGAACTGTACGCACGACCCTCATCAGCCGGCTTACCGCTCTGGCCGCGTTACCGCTCCCACCGGGCGGTATACCGCCTGCTCAGCCGGGTAACACTCCCAGCCCGGTAAACGCGGGGTCGATCGACCTGTCTACCGGGCGCAGGTGCGCCACGGGCCGGGGAGATTCCTCATTCTCCGGACATCGTGTAAGAATCTTTTTAGCTCCCCGGTTTAAGCTGAAAGCATGCACCTCATCGGCCTCTCGTTGCCAGCCGCTCCCGTCGGTTCCCCCTTCGCCTCGAGCGCCGGGGCCTCGCCGGTTGCTCTTCCTGAGCCGTTGGACGGGATGGGGGCGCCGCGTGGACCCCGGGATCTGAGCTCGGCGACGCGCCTGCTGAGCCGAGATGCGTCCGTCCGGTTGACCCCCGTGTGGTCGGTTCCCCTGGACATGACCCGGGGAAGCTTCTTTCACCCGCCCCCGCCGGTCTTCAGTAAAGA
>QWHO01000412.1 GCA_021404945.1 bacterium CPR1 | reverse complement strand
TACGTCAACTCCATCGACTGGCCGCTGATTCTCCCTCTGGGAGCGATGGCCACCTCTTTCCTGGCCGTCAACATCGCCCACGTGGTGACCCGCAACCGCCGCATCGCCCAGCGCGACGAGGTGATCCGCAACGTTCAGGGCATCCTCAAAGAGCTCACCCCGGTGGATTACGACGACTTGCTGGCCACCAACGGCCTGGTGCTGGGCGGCAAGGCGACCGAGCTGACGGTGCTGTTCAGCGACCTGCGCGGTTACACCAGCATGGCCGAGAAATTGACCTCGGTCGAAGTCATCGACCGGCTCAACGACTACTTCGCCCTGCTCGGCCCCCTGCTCGAGCGCTTCGGTGGAGCGGTGTTCGACTATCAGGGCGACGCCCTCATGGCGGTCTTCGGCCTCAAACCCAATTCTCAGCCCAATCACGCCGCCGCCGGCTGCAAAGCCGCCGCGGCCATCATTTACGAGCTGGAGAAGCAGCGCAAGGAGTGGCTGCGCCAGGGTCGCCCGATGCCCGAGACCGGCATCGGCATCTGCACCGGCATGGTGGCCTTCGGCGGCCTGGGAACGGCCCAGCACAAGCAGTATGTAGCCATCGGAGACCCCACCAACACGGCCTCGCGGATGCAGGGCAAGTCCAAGGAGCTCGACTCGCCCGTATTGATCACCGAGAGCACCTACGAGATGGCCAAGAGCGATGCGGACGTGGTGATGGAGTACCTCGAGGAGATCGAGCTCAAAGGCAAACGTGAGCCGCTCAAGGTTTACGGGGTCCTGGTGGACCCAACAGCTTTGAAGCTCAATCTGGTCAGCCAGGTGGCACCGGGAGCGGCGCCCCTGCACGAGCAATCTCCCCTTCTCTGATGTGCGCGCTCCGTGCTGCAGGGTTTGCCTGTCCTTCGGGGGCGCCGCCACACATTTCTGACGGCGCAAGTTCCTGCAAAACCTTCATCGCTCCGCTTTAAGCAGGAACAAGCGGTCGGGGATCGAGTATTAAGGCAAACCGGAAACGACGGAGAAACCATGGCCGAGTCACTGACCGATATAGAAACCAGCCTGACGCCCTCCTCGAGCGTGGCTGAGTTCATCGCCAACAACCCTCTGTTTTATTCTCTGAACCGGGACGTGATTGAGACCATTGCCGAGCGCTTCCAGGTGCAACGTTTTCCCGGCGGCTCGGTCATCGTCCGGGAAGGGGACATGGGTGACTCGTTCTATGTCATCCGCAACGGGCATGTGCGCGTGCTCAAGTCGGTCAACGACGAGGAGCTGGTTCTGAGCGAGCTGGGTCTGGGCGAGGGGTTTGGCGAGATGGCCCTGATGATCGACCAGCCCCGCTCGGCCACCGTCAGGGCGGTGGATGATGTGGAGGCCCTGGTCTTGATCCGGGAAGACTTCATCCAGCTGACCCGGCGCATTCCCGAGCTGGCCGAGAAGATGGACCGGCTGCGCGCCACCCGGGTCTCGCTGCTCGAAGGCGAGGGCTCGAGCGAGGAAAATCGGGGCAAATTCCGGGCCGGCCGGCGACTCGAGCTCGATTACGGCTATATCGACCTGTTGATGAAGCTCAACGAGGCAGCCGGGGGACCCGAGCAGGTCGAGCACTGCAAAGAAACCGGCCAGCTGGCTCGAGAGATGAGCAAGATGCTCTGCCCCATGGTCAGCGAGGAGATCTTGTTCGCCGGCTACCTGCACGAGATCGGCAAGGTCTCGCTGGCCGGCCGACTGGTGCGCAAGGAGCGCCACGGCGAAGCCCTGGATGCGGACGAGCAGGCCAAGCTGAAGCGAATCTTCGAGCTGGCGGTGGAGATTCTGGAGCCCAATCAGAATCTCCATGAGAACCTCTCCTTCATCCGGTTCCTGGGAGAGTCCGACTACCGCAAGATGCCGCTCGAAGCGCAGATTCTCAAGGTGGCCGACGACTACCTGATGCTGCGCAGCGGCGCCTACCAGGGAAAGACCGACTGCGAGGCGCTGGAGATCATCCGCCGCCGCTCGGGCCAGCTTTACAACCCTCGCGTGGTGGCGGCTCTGGAGAAGAACATCGAGCTGTACAAACTGTTGTCGGTGGAAGCCCAGCTCAACGTCATGCGGATGATGGTGATCGCCCTGGACCGCAAGGACAACTACACCTTCCGCCATTCCATGGACGTGCGCAACATGGGCCTCAAGATCGTCCAGAAGCTGGGCCTGGAGAAGAAAGAGCAAGAGTACTACCGCATCGGGGCCGAGCTCCACGACGTGGGCAAGATCTACATCGACGAAGAGATTCTCAACGCCCCCCGCAAGCTTACCGACGAAGAGTTCGAGATCATGAAGACCCACGCTGCCTGGTCGGCCGAGTTCTTCCGCAACGTGCCCGGCATGGACGAGCTGGTCACCATCGTGCGCGGCCACCACGAGAAGTTTGATGGCAGCGGCTATCCCGACAAGAAAAGCGGGCGCGAGGAAGAGAAGGGGGATGGAACCGGCATTCCCCTGCTGACCCGGGTGATGACCATTGCCGACGTGTGGAGCGCCCTGACCACCAAGCGCGTCTATCGCACCAAGAATTTCACCACCGCCGAGGCCTTCGAGATCATGGAGAAAATGAAGGACGGGCACTTCGACCCCGACCTCTTCGAGGTCTTCCGGGACATCATCAAGGACAAAATCACCGCCGAAGAGGGTCAAGAGCCGCCCCCTTCAGACAAAGGATAAAGGAGGGGCCAACCCATGGAGACGCAGGAACTGGCATCAAGCCAACTCGACGAGAGTGACGACGACCTGCAGGCTAAAGCCAAGCGCATGCGCGTGCGCTTTGTCAACTTGATGGAGCTGGAGCTGGACAAAGAAGTAGGGACGATCATCCCCGAGGCGATGGCGCGGCGCTACAAGCTGGTCTGCATCGGCAAGCTGGAGCGGCGGGTGACGCTGGCGATGGCCGATCCGCTGGACGTCTTCGCCATCGACGACATCAAGATTCGCACCGGCTTTGAAGTCGATGCGGTGCTGGCCCGCGGAGTCGACATCATCAAAGCCATCGACCACGTCTATGGCGAGGACCAGCGCTGGAAAGAGCTGGTCGACCAGGCCTCCGACGCCGGCATCGACATCAAGGAAGAGAAGGAAGACCACGACGCCAACATCGAGGCCCAGATCGACCAGCCGGTCATCAAGCTGACCAATCACATCATCGTCAACGCCATCACGAAGAAGGCTTCCGACATCCACATCGAGCCCTTTGAGGACGAGGTCATCGTGCGCTACCGGGTGGATGGCATGTTGAGTCAGGAGATGAGCAACATCCCGGTGGCCCTCTTGCCAGCGGTCATGGCGCGCATCAAGATCATGGCCGCCCTGCGCATCGACGAGAAGCGCGTCCCCCAGGACGGCCGCATCGCCCTCTCGGTGGGCGGCAAGGACCTGGACCTGCGCGTCTCCACCCTGCCTTCCGTGCACGGTGAGAGCGCGGTGATGCGTATTCTCGACCGAAGCTCGACGCGGGTCGACCTGACCCAGCTCGGCTATCACGACGCTGACCTGTTGCTCTGGAAAGGGCTGATCGAGAAGCCCAACGGCATCGTGCTCGTGACCGGCCCGACCGGCTCGGGTAAGTCGACCACCCTTTATGCCACGCTCAACGTGCTCAACACGCCCGACTCCAAGCTTCTGACCGTGGAAGATCCGGTCGAGTACAACATCAAGGGGATCGTCCAGGTGCAGACCAACAACAAGGCAGGTCTGACCTTCGCCCGGGCGCTGAGGGCCTTCTTGCGGCAAGACCCCGACATCATCATGTTGGGCGAGATTCGAGACAAGGAAACCGGCCAGATCGCCGTCGAGGCAGCCCTGACGGGCCACCTCGTGCTCTCCACCCTGCACACCAACTCGGCCATTGCCTCCATTTCGCGTCTGACGGACATGGGCATCGAGGCCTTCATGGTCTCGGCCACCCTCAACGGGGTCCTGGCCCAACGCCTGCTACGCCGGGTCTGCTCCAAGTGCGCCGAGCCCCATCTGCCCAACGATAAGATGAAACAGATTTTCGAGAGTTATGGCTTCGATGCGAGCAAGGCCCAGATGCAGAGAGGGCGCGGCTGCCCCAACTGCAACCAGTCCGGCTACAAGGGCCGGCAGGGCATCTACGAAGTGTTCAAGACCAATGACACGCTGCGGGACATGATCGTGCGCGAAGCCACCCAGCTCGAGCTGGAGGCCGAGGCCAAGAAGAACTGTGGGCTGGGCTCACTCTACAACGACGGGCTGCGCAAGGTGTTCAACGGCATCACCACCTATGAGGAGCTGCTGCGTGTCACGACCGACAACTGATATGCAGAGCATCGAAGAGCGCGTCAGCAAGTTTACCCGCCTGCTCGAGATGGAGCAGGTGATGGCCACCAGCACCGACATGGACGAATTGCTCGGCCGCATTACCGCCTGCAGCCAGGAGATCACCGAGGCCGACGAGGCCTCCATCCTGTTGCACGACCACGAGCGCAACGAGCTCTTTTTTCGTAAGCACGCCGGGGACATGGGACAGCTCGTCGAGACCATCCGGGTGCCGCTGGATCGGCCCAGTATCGCGGGACACGTGCTGCTGAGCCGGGAATCGGAGATCATTAACGACGTGCCCTCCGACCCCCGACACTACAAAGGGGTGGACAAAGCCACCTCCAATCCGACCGTGTCTCTGCTGGCCGTCCCCATCGTATGGGGCGACAGGTGCTTTGGCGTGGTGGAAGCCATCAACAAGCCGGGCGGCTTCAACGAGCAGGACCGTGAGATTCTGGAGGTGCTGGCCAGCCACGCCGCCGTGGCCCTGCAGAATCTGACGGTCATGGACCAGCTCCAGAACTACTTCCAGCACTCGGTCGAAATCCTGATGAGCGCCCTGGAGTGCCTCGAGCCCGAGTCGGAAGGGCACGTCATCCGCCTCACCCGCATGGCCACAGCCATCGCCCGGAAACTGGGCCTGGAGGGTGAGGATTTCCAGAACGTCTGGTACGGGGGCTACTTCCACGACATCGGTAAGCTCTTGATGCGCTCGGCCTTCGTGCCGCGCAGTGATCGCATGCATCCGGTGGTGGGGGCCAACGTGATCGCCAAGATCAAGATCCTCACCAAGATCGCTCCCCTGGTGCGCTACCACCACGAGCGCTGGGACGGCTCAGGCTTCCCCGATCGCCTGAAGGGTAACCAGATCCCTCTGGGTGCCCGCATCCTGGCCCTGGTGGAGGACTACGAGGAGCAGTGGATGGACCGCATCAAGGCGATTCCCCTGGCCGAGTTCCAGGAGGAGTTCTTCGCCAACGCGGGCGGAAAGCACGATCCCGCCCTGTTGCCGATCTTCAAGAAGGTGCTGGCCTCCTTCCAGGCCTGAGCTAGAGAGGGCCGAGAAGCTCGCCGACCTGGAGTTTCCGCCCAGAGTCAGATCTTGAGTGGATAGAGAGTCTTAAGATTCTCGAAACGGAGGAAATCGAGATCATGGGTGGCCAGCGTCGCTCCGTCCTCAAGGGCCACCGCACCCAGCCGAGCATCGGTCACGAGCGGTCCAGTCACCTGCGCGGTCACCATCAGCTCGCGGAAGATGGCCCAGTGTCTCGGACCCGGGATCACGATCCTCACGGACTCGACGGCAAGCCAGTCGTCAACCACTGCCACGGCCTCCTCGGATCCGAGCGGCCTCTCCATCACGGATGCGTGC
>QWHO01000010.1 GCA_021404945.1 bacterium CPR1 | reverse complement strand
AGGAGTACCTGCCCCTGCTCAAGCGGATCAGCACCCGCAGCGAGCTGAGCGATCTGCTCTGGGAGATGCAGGGCGAGCTGGGCACCTCCCACGCCTACGAGATGGGCGGCGACTATCCCAGCGAGCCCGGCTATCACATCGGCCACCTCGGAGCCGACCTTCGCTGGGATGACAGGCGCCAGGCCTATCGCGTCGATCACGTCTTGCGGGGCGACTCGTGGGACCCGACGCAGGATTCCCCGCTCAATCGGGTGGGGCTGGACATTCGCAAAGGCGACTTCCTGTTGGCCATCGACGGAGTGCCGCTCACGCGCCAACTGACCCCTGAGCAGCTGCTGGTCAACCAGGCCGGCATGGAGGTGCAGCTCACCCTGCGCCGAGGCCGCTCCAAGCCCCGCCGGGTCTTCGTCAAGACGCTGCGCGACGAGACCCTGGCCCGCTACCGCGAATGGGTGGAGACCAATCGGAGCAAGGTCCACCAGGCCAGCGGCGGGCGGGTGGGTTACATCCATATCCCCAACATGGGCCCCTGGGGGTTCTCCGAGTTCCACCGTAGCTATTTCAGCGAGGTCGACCGCGAGGGGCTGGTGGTGGATGTGCGCTACAACGGGGGCGGCAACGTCTCGCAGATGCTGCTCGAGAAGCTGAGCCGGCGCCGCATTGGCTACGATTTCCAGCGCTGGGGCCAGCCGGCCCCCTATCCGGCCGATTCGCCCGGAGGGCCGCTGGTGGCCATCACCAACGAGCTGGCTGGCTCGGACGGGGACATCTTCAGCCACTGCTTCAAGCTGCTCAAGCTGGGTCCGCTGGTGGGCAAGCGCACCTGGGGAGGCGTCATCGGCATCTGGCCTCGCCATCGCCTGGTGGACGGCACCATCACCACCCAGCCCGAGTTCGCTTTCTGGTTCGAAGACGTGGGCTGGGCCCTGGAGAACTATGGCACCGACCCGGACGTCGAGGTGGAGCTCACCCCCCAGGATTGGGCCCGGGGGCGCGATCCTCAGCTGGACAAAGCTCTGGAGCTGATCTTGCAGGCCCTGGAGAGGCAGCCGCCGCCCCACCCGGGCGACCCCCCGCGTCCGCTGCGCACCCGGCCGCGGTTACCACGGAGGAAGTAGGAGCCGCTCCTCGACTGCTGACCGAGGTATCCTGTCTGGCCACCTCGTTCACGGGAACGCCTGCTCGAGCGACGCGGAGCTCCAGGCTGTTGCCGATCCGTCGGGGTCTCGCAGCGATTGCGTTGGACCGACCTGGTTGGCTCCGACCACGAAGGGGTGCGTGAGCTTCCAATAGCGCAAACCTGGAGACGCCCGGAGGGAACCTTCGCCACCGCAAGAGGTTGTAAGCGGCTGGACCTCCAGCACAATATGCTGGGACAACGTCGTCATCGGAGCCGTTAAGAAGCAGTTCAGTGCAACCTGGTAGCATTCTTGTGGAAGACAGGAGGGCTCAAGATGATGAACGGCACAGTGATCAACCTCAATCAGTTCCAGCGCGCCTGCAACGTCATTAAAGTCATCGACAGCATGCGCTCACACGTGCTGAGCCTTGATAACATCGATGGCGTCGACGTGGATGGTCGATTTTCCGAGCGCCATCGGGAGAACCACGTGGCATCGGATGGTTTCAGCGGACCTCTAATAAGACGGGAGTTTATAAATCTCCCAAGTTGGGATAACCACGTGGAATTGGAGGGTTTCAACGGACTGACCGGGTGGGCTACAAACCAGCCCGGCATCGACGATTTCATGTGCGTTGCTCGTCAGGGCAGTGGCTCCACCCCCACGGTGGAGTATAAATTGGACAATAACAAACCGGATGCACCGGTCTACGTCTTGAGGATTGGTGACGCAGAGCAGGCAGTGTATGTCAACCGGGCCCAGGGAACCTTAACCCTGCCCGACCTGGTTAGCCAGATCGGGGGGGGGGGTGAACGCCCCGCTGCCCGCCGATGACCCGCGCGTGGCGACGTTCGAGCGGCACCTGGCAGTCCTGGCTCGCTGAGCTTCGTCGAGTCCCGGCCCCGGCTGCCGCGGAGGAAGTAGGACCGGAGCCTTCAGGCGGTTGGCCGGGACTCCCCACGGACGAGTAGCCGCGCGTGAGAGCAAAGAAAGGAGGCGGGATTGCTCCCGCCTCGAGGGGGTCGGTCCGGACAAGCGAGGTCAGGCTTTGACTTCGTAGTCGGCGTCGATCACGTCGCCATCGCTGGGCTCGGCCTGAGGGCCAGCCGGCTGCTGGTGCTGGTGGGCACCAGCGCTCTGGTAGGCAGCCTGAGAGCCTTCGTAGAGCGCGTTCTTGAGCTGCTCCATCGCGCTCTTGAGCTCCTCGGCATTCGGGTTGCTGGCCTCGACTGCTTGCTTGAGGCGCTCGCGGCCGGCCTGGATACGGGCCCTGACGTCGCCACTCAGCTTGTCCTCGAGGTCTTTGAGAGCCTTCTCACTCTGATACAGGAGCGAATCGGCCTCATTCTTCAGCTCGACCGCCTCGCGCCGGGCTCTGTCAGCGGCGGCGTTGGAGTCTGCCTCGCGCACCATGCGCTCCACCTCGTTCTTGCTCAGGCTGGTGGAAGCCGTGATCTTGATGTTTTGCGACTTGCCCGTGGCTTTGTCTCTTGCGGTCACGTTCAGGATGCCGTTGGAGTCGAGCTCGAAGGTGACCTCGATCTGCGGCAACCCGCGCGGGGCGGGGCTGATCCCGCTGAGCTGGAACTGCCCCAGGGTTTTGTTGTCGCGGGCAAACTCGCGCTCGCCCTGGAGCACGTGGATGTCCACCGCCGGCTGGTTGTCGGCGGCCGTCGAGAAGGTCTCGGTCTTGGCGGTCGGAATGGCCGTGTTGCGCGGGATGAGTTTGGTCATCACGCCACCCAGCGTCTCCAGACCCAGCGTGAGCGGAGTCACGTCCACCAACACCACGTCCTTGATCTCGCCCGACAGAACCGCGCCCTGAACGGCAGCGCCCAGTGCCACCACCTCGTCGGGGTTGACGTCGCGTGAAGGGTCCTTGCCGAAGGTCTTCTTGACCAGCTCGACCACCATCGGCATCCGGGTAGAGCCGCCCACCAGCAAGACTCGGTCGATTTCCTCGATCTTCAGCCTGGCGTCGCCAAGAGCCTGGCGGCAGGGGGCCGCGCAGCGCTCCAAGAGGTCGGCGGTCAGCTCCTCGAATCTGGCCCGCGAGAGGGTCACGTCCAGGTGCTTGGGACCGGAGGCGTCAGCGGTGACGAAGGGCAGGTTGATGTTGGTCTGCATCACCTGGCTCAACTCGATCTTGGCCTTCTCGGCCGCGTCGCGCAGGCGCTGCAGGGCCATCTTGTCCTGGCGCAGGTCGATGCCGTGCTCCTTTTTGAACTGCTCGGCCACGTAGTCCACGATGCGCTGGTCCCAATCGTCGCCACCCAGGTGGGTGTCACCGGCGGTGGACTTCACCTCGAAGACGCCGTCGCCGATCTCGAGCACGGACACATCGAACGTGCCGCCGCCGAGGTCGAAGACGATGACCGTCAGGGTCTCGTGCTGTTTGTCCAGCCCATAGGCCAGGGCGGCTGCGGTGGGCTCATTGACGATGCGAAGAACCTCGAGACCGGCGATGGTGCCGGCGTTCTTGGTGGCCTGGCGCTGGGCGTCGTTGAAGTAGGCAGGCACGGTGATGACCGCCTGCTTGATCTTCTCGCCCAGATAGGTCTCGCCGTCCTGCTTGAGCTTCTGCAAGACCATGGCGCTGATTTCCTCGGGCGAGTACTGTTTGTCATCGATCTTGACGCGATGGTTGGTGCCCATGTGGCGCTTGATCGACTTGATGGTGCGGTCCGGGTTGCCGACGGCCTGGCGCTTCGCCAGCTCGCCTACCAACCGCTCGCCGCCCTTGGAGAATCCCACCACCGAGGGGGTGGTGCGGCTCCCCTCGGCATTGGCGATGACGGTGGGCTTGCCACCCTCCATGATGGCCAGCACCGAGTTGGTGGTTCCCAGGTCGATGCCTACAACTTTGCTCATGAAAATCTCCTTTGATGGTGCGCCCCTGAGGGCGAAATGCTTGAGGTTAGAATAACAATGCTCTTGTTTTTCTTAAGCTTGAAGATCGTTAGACCTTGGTTAGAGCCCGAAGGGAGCAGCCGGTTGACTTCGAACCTGCCCGCATGAAGCTCTACCGCGCCGCCCAGAGCCCTCAGGCCTCCCGAGGGGCCCACTTCTGCGCCGACCCCGAGGTCGCGCGCGCCTACCTGTCGGGAGAGAAGCAGTTGTTTGTCTACGAGTTGGAGACCCACCGCCGGCTCGATGCCCGCGGGGGTCTCAAGCCGGTGGCACTGGCCCTGGAGGCCATTCAGAGCCGCCCGGCCTGGCAAATCGAGGAGGAATGGTGGACGCTCAAGCTTAAGAGCGCGTTCGACTTGCTGGAGACCCATCCGGAGGTGTGCGAGCTGCTTGCTGGCCAGTTCGACTGGGTTTGCTACGACGAGGACTTCCCCCCCGGGGCCGAGGGATGGCTTTATCTGGGGGGGATTCCTCTGGTGGGGATGAGTCTTTCTTGAGCCTGTCGAACCGATCGGGCTGATGAGCTGGAACTCCGGCTTTCAACTGCGGGTCATCGGTGGCAGTGAGCGCGATCGAGTTATTCCCCTTCTGTCCAAAGAGATCATCCTCGGACGGGCAGCTAATGCACGCGTGCCAACCAAAGAAGGTCAGGTTTTCTTCACCGACCCCACCGTTTCGCGCACCCACTGCACGCTGCGCTGGGATCATCGACGCAAATGTTACCTGCTGACCCACCTCTCGCGCACCAATTCCACCAAGGTGGACGACGAGAGGGTCACCCAGGCCCCCCTCACTCTCGGGACCAAGGTCCAGATGGGCCACGTGCTGCTGGTCGTCGAGTCGAGCGCTGGCACGAGGCTGCCCGAGTCGGAGCCGGCCGAGCTGGCCAGCCAGGGGGGCTGGGACATCCCCCTCGATCCCGTGCTTCCCAGCCAGGAGTCGGCCCCGGATTTCGAGCCTGATCCCACGTTCGCGTTCGAGATTTTGCCTCCGCCCATCGCCCCCCCACCCGAGCTGCCCACCATGCCAGCGCCGTCGGATCGTCCGCTCGAGAACGGGGTCGAGCGCCGTCCCTCTCAGCTGCCGGCCAACATTCCGCCCATCCCCAGGGTTACGCCCCCCAAACCGCCTCCGCCCCCGAGACGCCGCTCGGTGCCGCTCACCACGCCCTCCGAGGCGCCGTTGGAGGGAGCCCGGCCGTCCCGGGCCGGCTGGCGCATGCAGGTGCTGGAAGGCCCTGACAAGGGCGCCGTTATGCCTCTCAATGCAGCCGAGATGCTGCTGGGGCGCTCGATGGGGCTGGCCGATCCGCGCTTCGGACACGCCGTGCTCATCGGGGACAGCTCTCTTCCTTACGAGCAGGCCCTGCTGCGCTGGGAGGAGGAGCAGGGCTCATACGTCATCGAGGTGAACGCTCAGGGCCTGCCGGTTACGATCCACCGCGCCACCGGACAGGATCTGAGTCTCGACCCGGGAGACACGATGATGCTCCAGATCGGCGACCGGGTCGCGGTGGGGAAGAGCGTGCTGGAGCTCGAGCAGGTCAAGCGGAGAGGCTGAGCCTTACTGAGCCAGAGTTTCCCGCAGGCCTTCGTCCAGCGAGACGGTGGGGCGGAACCCGGTAGCCAGCAATCGGCTGATGTCGGCCAGTGAATGGCGGATGTCGCCGGGCCGCTCGGGTCCATGCACGATCGGTGAGCACGAGCCTAACAAATCTCGAATGTTTCGAGCCAGCTCCAGGATGGTCAGGCTTTCCCCCCGGGCCACGTTGTAGACCCCGGTCATGGCCGGACTCTCGGCGGCCAGCAGGTTCGCGGCCACCACGTCGCGCACATAAATGAAGTCGCGGGTCTGTTCTCCGTCCCCGAAGATCGTGATGGGCAGGCCTTCTCTTGCCCGCTGCACGAAAATGGGCACGGCCGCGGCATACTGCGAGGCCGGATCCTGCCGGGGGCCATAGACGTTGAAGTAGCGCAGGCTGACCGTGGCCACGCCCCACTCGGCGGCGGCCATGGCCAGGTAGTACTCGCCGTCGAGCTTGGTCACGGCATAGGGGCTTTTCGGGGCGGGGCGCATGTTTTCGTGCTTGGGCAGCTCCGGGTCGTCTCCGTAGATGGCCGCCGAGCTGCTCAGCACCACCTTCCCCACCCCGTGGCGGCGGGCGGCGCGCAGCACATTCAGGGTGCCCTGCACGTTGATGTCCACGCACTCGTGGGGCTTTTCCAGCGACTCGGGCACGCTCACCAGGGCGGCCAGGTGGAAGATGGTGCGGGCTCCGGCGGCCAGGTGCTCGACCAGCTCATAGTCGGTCACGCTTCCCCGGGTCAGGATGCTCTGATCCACGTTGCATCGTCCCGAGCGCAGCGAGTCGAGCACCACCACCTCTTGACCTGCTTGCAGGAAGTGATGGGCGATGTGGCTCCCGATGAATCCGGCCCCGCCGGTGATCAGCACTTTCACCAGGTTCGGCTTCTTGGTCGCGGTCGGGCAACCTTTCGGTAACACCAACCGGACCCGCCGCCTGCTACATTGGCTCTCGTGGTCACCGGCGACGTGCGCATCCATCACGGCTTCTCCTCGCAGGCTCTGGGCAACCGGCGCGATGTGCGCGTCTATTTGCCGCCTGGCTATGAGGAGAGCCCCGACAGGCATTACCCCGTGCTCTACGTCCACGACGGCCAGAATGTGTTTGACAGCCGCACCGCCGCCTTCGGCACCGAGTGGGGCCTGGACGAAACAGCCCAGCACCTGATCCAGGAAGGGAAGCTGCCCGAGTTGATTATCGTGGCGGCCGACAACACCCCCGACCGGCTCTCGGAATACTCCCCCCTGCCCGATCCCAAGCACGGAGGGGGGCGCGCCGAGGCCTACGCACGGTTCATGGTGGACGAGCTGAAGCCGTTCGTGGATCGCACTTACCGCACGCGAGCCGGGGCTGAGCACACCGGAGTGATGGGCTCCTCGATGGGCGGCCTGGTCTCGCTTTACCTGGGCTTTCGTCACCCCGAGGTGTACGGTCTGGTGGGGGCACTCTCGCCCTCGCTCTGGTGGGCTGATCGAGAGGCCTCGCGCCAGCTCACCGCAACCGACTCCCCCGGGCCCCGACGACTCTGGCTCGATGCTGGAGCCCTTGAAGGCCGTGACGCCGATGGCAACGGGGTGGCCGACCCCATCGACAACACCCGCGAGCTGGCCGGGCGACTGGTGGAGAATGGCTGGACCCGGGAGAGCTACCTGTTCTACCGCGAGGTTTCCGAGGGCGCTCACAACGAGGCCAGTTGGGCCGCTCGGGCTGGCCAGGTGCTGCAAGCGCTCTACGGCCCCGCACCCGAGTGAGCGTTCTGGAGCTGATCGGGCGCACCCCGATGGTGCGCCTGGAGCGCATCCACCCCCGGATTTACGCCAAGTGCGAGCACCTCAATCCGGGGGGCAGCGTCAAGGACCGGCTGGCCCTGGCCATCGTGCGAGCGGCCGAGGCGGAAGGCCAGCTGCACCCTGGCTCGACCATGGTGGAGGCCACCGCTGGCAATACCGGACTGGGCCTGGCCCTGCTGGCCGCGGTGCGAGGCTACCGGCTCGTCTGCGTGCTGCCCGAGAAGATGTCCGAGGATAAGCGGGTGGCCCTGCGGGCGGCCGGGGCCGAGGTGGTGGTCACCCCCAATGCGCCCCTTGACAGCCCTGACAACTTCCGCAACGTGGCCGCCCGATTGGCCCGCGAGAAGGGCTGGTTTCTGACCGACCAGTTTGCCCATCCGGCCAACCCGCGCATCCACGAAGAGACCACCGGGCCCGAGGTGCTCGAGCAGGTCCCCGAGGTGGCCGCCTTCGTGGCCGGGGCCGGGACGGGTGGCACCCTGACCGGGGTGGGCCGATTCTTTCGACGCGCCCGCCCCAGCCTGCGCATCGTACTGGCCGACCCGGTGGGCTCGGGGCTGGCACACTGGCTCGAAACCGGCGTTCCCGGTCCGGACGGGGCCTACCAGCTGGAAGGCATCGGCTCTTCCCAGCCTCCCCCGAACCTCGACCGGGATTCTCTGGATGAGGTCGAAGTGGTCTCGGACCAGGAGAGTTTTGCCATGACCCGCCGGCTGATCCGCCAGGAAGGCCTGCTGGTGGGTGGCTCCAGCGGCACGGCTGTGGCCGCCGCTTGCCGCGTGGTGGAGCGGGTGGAAGGCCCGGTGGTGGCTCTCCTGGCCGATTCCTGGGACCGCTACCTGAGCCGTCGTTGGCTCGTCGAGGGAGATTGATGCGTAGAATCTTTATCCTGCTGGTGCTCTTGCTGGCCCCGGTGCTGGCCCGCTCGATCGATCAGGACGTGGCTCGCCTGAGCAAGGAGCTCGAGCAGATCCGCGGCCTGAAGCTCACCAAGCCGGTGCCCAGCCAGGCCCTGTCCCAGGCCGAGGTGGCCCGCTACCTGCAGGGGTTGTTCGACCAGGAGGCAGCCCGGCTGCCCTTCGCGGTGCGCCAGGTGTTCATGCACCAGGTGGGACTGCTGGCCCCCGGCGTGGACTACCGAAAAAGCCTGCGCGATCTCTACAGCCAGCAGGTTCAGGGGTTGTATGACCCCTACAAGAAGCGCTTCCTGGTGGCTACCGGGGGGAGCCCGGAGTCTGATCCGATGGCCGGGGTGCTGGCCTCGCAGGGGTTCAACATGCAGGACATGCTGACCATCCACGAGCTCGACCATGCCCTGCAGGATCAGCACTTCAACCTGCTCAAGATCGACCGGGACACCGCTGCCAACTTCGATCAGTCCTTCGCCGCCCAGTGTCTGATCGAGGGGGACGCCACCCTGGTGATGATCGACTATGTGGCCGTCAGCATGGGCCTGGACCCGTCCATGATGGACGGCATGATGGACGACAGCCTGCTTACTGGCGCCCAGCCTGGCATGGGGAATGCCCCACCCTTCATCCAGAAGCTGGTGGGCGACCCTTACTTTCGCGGAATGAGTTTTTGCAAAGCGCTGCGCCGCACCGGGGGCTGGAAGAAGGTCGATCAGGCCTACCGGCGCCTGCCCGCCTCCAGCGAGCAGATCCTTCATCCCGAGCGTTACCTGAAGAACGACCGGCCTGCGAGCCTCAACTTCAAGCTTCCGGATCCGCCTGCGGGCTGGAAGTATCTCGGTTGTGACGTGGCCGGTGAATACTGCATTCGCAATGTGGGCGAGAATCTGGTGGGGGCAGAGCTGGCCGCTCGCGCGGCCGAGGGCTGGGGAGGGGATCTCTATTGCAGTTACCTCAAAGGCAGCCAGGAGGGGCTGGTCTGGCTCACCGTCTGGGACAGCGAGCAGGACGCCAAAGAGTTTGAGACCCTGGCCGGAAAGCTGGTGGGCCGAGGGGGCGTCAAGGGCCTGGCCAACCGGGTGGAGCGAAACAAGCGCAAAGTGCTGGTTCTGCGCAACGCTCCCCCGGGGGTGGCTCCGCGATTTTGACTCGCCTGCTGGCCTGGCTGGTTGCGGTGGTGGGGGTGGCAGCCGCCTCGGCGCAACCGTTGCCCGCCTCGGACACCTGGTGGCTGCTTGCCTCGGGGCGCTTTCTGGCCCAGACCGGCCAGGTGGTGGCTCCCGACCCCTTCTCCTTCACCGGCACCCAGTGGCTCAACCACGAGTGGTTGTTCGCGCTGGCGGCCTACGAGATCCATCGGGTGTCCGGCTGGGAGGGGCTCTATCTGGCCCGCACCCTGATTCTGGTGCTGGCCTATGGCTTGATCCCGCTGCTCATCGTCCGCAAGAGCGTCGAGGCCAGTTGGGCCGTCTCCATGCTGGCCTGCCTCTACGCCTGGCTCCCTCCCGCGCGCTTCTTTTATGACGTGCGGCCCTACCTGGCCACCTACCTGCTGACCGCCCTGACCCTGGCCCTGGTGCGCGCCTATCTGGCCCGGCCAGCCCGGTCCAAGCTGGCGGCTGCCGTGGTCCTCACCGCGCTCTGGGCCAACCTGCACGGGGCCTTCATCCTCGGTCCTGGCATCTTGCTGGTGGCCGGTCTGGGCTGCCTGCTGGAGAAGCGGCGGCCCCTGGCGACCGAGCTGGGAGGGGCGGCCATGCTGGCTCTGACAGCCGCGGTGGCCAACCCCTACGGGGTGGCTATCCTGAGCTTCCCCTTCAGCCTTTTCGGCGAATCGGCCTTTCGTTTGGGATTAAACGAGTGGGTAGCCCCCGCGATGTTGGGCGCGCACGCCTGGTTCTGGCTGGTGGTGGTGCTGGGGCTGGGGGCGACCGTTCTGCACTGGCGCTCGGGCGACCGGGCCCTGGCCCTGCTCACCCTGGTCTTCTTGCTGGGGGGCTTGCTGGCCTGGCGCAACCTGCCGCTGACCTGCCTGGCCGGGGTGCAACTGCACCAGGTGGTGCTGCGAGCCCGCCCCGGCTTGCGCCTGGCCCTGATCAGCCTGGTGCTGGCTCTGGAGCTCTGGTGGGGCTGGCAGCGCCTCACCGTTCCCCCGGCTCGCCTGGGGATGTGGCACACGCACTTCCCGATCGACGCGGTGAGTTTTCTGCAGGCCAACCCCGAGCTGCCCCGGCGCCTGGTCAATCCCTATGAATGGGGTGGCTGGCTCGCCTGGCACCTGCGCGATTTTCAGATCTTCATCGACGGACGGGCCCACACCGTCTATTCCGAGGAGGTCTATCTGGAGGCCCTGGCCATCCAGCTGGGCGGCCCCTGGGAGAAGAAGGTCGGGGCCAAGTGGCGGGAGATCCTGGACCTCTACAAGGTGGATCTGGTGCTGGCCAGTCACCTGCAGGGGGATCTGCCTCGCCGCCTGCAGTCTTCGAAGGATTGGGAGATGGTTTACGACGACTCGGTGGCCGCCGTCTTCCTGCGCAGGGGCCGTCCTCACGGACCGCTGCGCTACCCCGACACTCCCAGCCAGCTCATCCAGAAAGGGTTGCTGCTGCTGCAGGTCGATCAGTTCGAGCCGGCCGTGGCCATCTTCCGTCAGGCGATTCAGGCCGACCCCGGGCGGACCCGGGCTCGACTCTACCTGGGGGTGACGATGCTACAGCTCGGTCAGCCGCAGGGAGCAGCCGAGCTCGAGCAGGCGCTTCGCCTCGACCCCGATTTGCTGGAGGCCAACTACAACCTGGGCCTGTTCTATGCTTCCCAGGGCGACCAGCAGCGCGCCCGATACCACTTTCAGGCCGAGCTGCGACTCAATCCTGGGCACGCGGGGGCTCGCCAGAAGCTGCGCTGAGCTCGCGCTGGTTATTTATTTATCCACCACGGAGGTGGTCGAGCTGGGAGCAAGAGTCACTGCGTGACGCGCTGCCGTCAGCGTGTTCTGCAGCAGCATGGCGATGGTCATCGGCCCCACTCCACCGGGAACGGGGGTGATGGCTTCGGCCACCTGGCTGACTCCTTCGAAGTCGACGTCGCCCACCAGGCGCGAGCCCCTGGGGCTGCTCGGGTCGCTGATTCGGTTGATGCCCACGTCGATGACCACCGCTCCCGGTTTGACCATCTCGCGCGTGACGAAGCGCGGTTTGCCGATGGCCACGACCAGCACGTCGGCCCGACGGATGGCCTCGGCCATCGATCGGGTGCGCGAGTGCACAATGGTGACCGTGGCGTCCTGGCGCACAAGCAACAGGGCAGCGGGCATCCCGACGATGTTGCTGCGGCCGACCACCACAGCCTCGGCTCCGGCAAGTTGCACGCCGGTCTCCTGGAGCAGCCGGATGCAGCCTGCCGGAGTGCAGGGCACGAACAGGGGCTCACGCCCCTTCATGGCCAGGCGGCCCAGGTTGATCGGGTGGAAGCCATCCACATCCTTCTCCAGCGGCACGCACGAAAGTACGGCTTCCTCGTTCAGGTGGGCCGGCAGAGGCAGCTGCACGAGGATGCCGTGCACGGCCGGATCCTGGCCCAGCTCGCGGACCGCCGCCTCCACCTCCGCCTGGCTGGCGGTGGCGCTCAGGTGGCGGCCAAACGAAGTGATGCCCACCTGTGCGCAGGCCTTCTGCTTGCTGGAGACATAGGCCTGGCTGGCCGGGTCGTCCCCGACCAGCACGGTGGCCAGTCCTGGCTTGACCTCGGAGAGCTTCAAGACTCCCTGAGCCACCTCGGCGCGTACTTTCTGGGCGATCATCGTCCCATCGATCAGCCTGGCCATGCGGGGGTGTTCTCTCAGGTTGGCTCGGGAACCCTTCAAGCGACCACCTGGCAGGCAGTGTCCCCCACCTGATTGCCTTGGAGAACCGCGAAGAGTTGGCAGCGAAGTTGCGAAAGCACGGACTTGTCTGTCCCCAGTTTTCGAGCCAGGTTTCTTCCGTGGCTCCCGAGCACGCGCTCACGCGCCTTTTGCGCAGGAGACGTAAACCAGGAGCGCAGCCGGAACCCCCCTTGACACAGTTTTCCAGCTGCGCGGCGCCCAACAGGTTGCACCGGTCCCTGCCCGGTCTCCTTTTCGGGCCTGAGAACCGGTGCTATACTGTCACAGATGAGAGTGATCTTCCTCTTCTTCTGTTTTTCCCTTTGTCTGCCGGTCCTGGCCGAGGGCGAGTGGGAGGCGGTTAAAAACAAGATCCTGCAGTCTCGCGACTACTGCTTCCGCTACCAGTACAAAGGTCCCGCGGGCCAGTTCCGTTTCAGCTATGCCTACAGGGCGCCGGGCCTGATTCGGGCCGAGATCCTGCCGGGCAGCCAGCGCCACAGTGGCACGGTCGTTTTGTATGACTCGACCCGGTCGACCGACTACGTGACCGTGCGCAGCGGTATGATTCAGCTCCGGCGCAGCACTCGGTCCAAGGACGTGGCCGATACCTCTTTGATCACCCCTTTGCTGCACCAGATTCTGAGTAAGGTGGAAGCCTGCGGCGGGCCCAGCCTGAGCCGCCTGGAGGGGTTGCAGCTCTACGAGTTCAAAGCTACCCAGCAGCATCAACTCTGGGTAGATGAGCAGAAAGACGTGCGTCGCTACCGGGTCAGCGAGAAGGGGAAGACGGTCGAGGAGCTCGAGTTTGAGTCGATCCAGTGGAACACGGGAGTTGTGCCGAACTTCTGAGGATTCACCTGGTCCAGCAATCGCTCCAGGTCCTCCGTGGCGGGACGCTTCCCGCTCTCCAGGCAGATCCTCCCGACCGCCTTGTCGCCCCAGATCTCCCGCCCAGCGTTAAAACTCTGCCAGCAGGCGGGCAAAGTTAAGCCTCGGCATCTGGCTCAGCGATTCATCTGGATGCCGTGCAAGCGCACGAAGGCCCAGCCGGGCAGGAGCACGGCGCAGGCAAGGCCGCTGAAGAGGACCAGGTGCTCCAGATCGAGCGGCACCAGGTGAAACATGTCGCGCAGGGGAGGGAAGTAGATAGCTGCCAGGGTCATCCCCCAGCTGGCCAGGCAGGCCACCGGCACGGCCAGATCGCGCCAGAACCCTGGGGCCACAAAGCTCTGGGGCAGCTGGCGGAAGTTCAACGAGTTGAAGAGACGGGCGGTGACCACCGTGTAGAAGCCTGCCGTGCGGGCATATTCATAGTCGTGGTCGTGTACGGTGAACCAGCCGCCCTGGTAGGTGGCATCCAGCACCGCCAGCAAGAGCGCGCAGACCGTGCTTCCCGTCAGAAACACATAGGCCCAGATCGAAGGGCTCAAGATGGGGGAATCGGGCCGGCGCGGGGGCTCGAGCATCACGTCTTTTTGGGCCCTTGTGAGCGAGAAGGCGACGGCCGGCGCTCCGTCGGTGACCAGGTTCATCCACAGGATCTGGGCTGCTGTCAGGGGCAGCAGCAACTCTACCCCCACCCGCAGGTTGAAGATGCCGGCCAGGATGGTGCCGATGAACATGGCCAGCACCACTCCCACGTTGCCCGAGAACAGGAAGGCGATGAACTTCTGCACATTGGCAAAGACCCCGCGCCCCAGTCGAACGGCGGTCACGATGGTGGCGAAGTTATCGTCCAGCAGCACCAGCTCGCTGGCCTCCACAGCGACGGCCGTGCCGGCTTTGCCCATGGCCACCCCCACGTGGACCTTCTTCAGGGCCGGAGCGTCATTCACGCCATCGCCGGTCATGGCCACGACCTCGCCCCGGGCCAGCAGCCGCTCCACCAGCCGCAGCTTGGCGTGGGGACTGACGCGGGCGAACACATTGGCGTGGCTCAGCCGCTCGTCCACCTCCGCATCGCTCAGCGCGTCCACCTCCTGGCCGGTGTAGACGGCCTGGTGCTCCGGGTCGAGCAGGCCGACCTGGTCGGCGATCGAGCGGGCTGTCTGGGGATGGTCGCCCGTGAGCATGATGACCCGAATACCGGCTTGACGGCATTCGGCCATTGCCTGAGGCACTTCAGCCCGGGGCGGGTCGCCCATGGCCACCAGGCCCAGCAGGCGAAGCGACCTTTCCTCCTGCTCCAGATCCTCCACCTGGTAGCCTTCGGGGACCTCCCGAACAGCCAGGGCAATGGCTCGCAGGCCGCGCTCGGCAAAGCGCAGCTCGGCCTCCCGGAGGGCGGGGTCGGGAGCTTCGCTGAGCTGCTCGAGAGTATCCAGGCTTCCCTTGCAAAAGAGCCAGCGCGAGCCGCGGAATCGGCGCAGGCTGGAGGCCCGGCGTCGATCCGAGGTAAAGGGAACCTCGCCCAGTTGCTCGTTGTCTTTCTGAAGGCCCTGCCAGTCGATTCCAGCCTTCTCGGCCAGCACCAGAAAGGCCGCGTCGGTAGGGTCGCCCAGAGCCTGGCGCCTCCCGTCGGAGACCTCCAGGCGAGCCGAGTTGGCCAGCGCCCCGGCCATCAGGAGCCACTCGATCTCGGGGGTCAGCTGGCCCTCGAGCTTCCCTTCGGCTTCGTACCCCTGGCCACTGACGGCGCGCTCTTGACCCTCGCAGAAGAGGGCGCTCACGGTCATCTGGTTGTGGGTGAGCGTGCCGGTCTTGTCGGTGACGATCACGGTCACCGAGCCCAGCGTCTCGACCGCAGCCATGCGGCGCACCACCGCATTCTGCCTGGCCAGACGCCGCGCCCCGATGGAGAGCGAGACGGTCAAAACGGCCGGCAACCCTTCGGGAACTGCGGCCACGGCCAGGGCTACGGCGAAGAGCAGCACATGCACCACCGTGCGCGTATCGTGGGCCCCCTCCACGGCCAGCACGGTGGCGCCCACCACCGTGCTGATCGCCAGAACGGCCCAACCGATCTGTTTGCCCAACCGGTCCAGGCGGCGCTCCAGAGGCGTTTCCTCGGAGGCGGTCGTGGCCAGACTGGTGGCGATACCCCCCAATTCGGTGCGCGAGCCGGTGGCCACGACCAGGCCGCTGGCCCGCCCGCTGGTGACGGTTGTTCCGGCGAAGGCCGAGCCCAGGCGATCGGACACGGGAGTGTCGGCAGCCAGCGGCCCCACGCGCTTGGTCACGGGCAGCGACTCTCCCGTCAGCATGCTCTCGTCGAGTTGCAGGCGCTGGGCGTCCACCAGCAAGAGATCGGCTGGAACCTTGTCTCCTTCCTGGAGCACCACCAGATCGCCCACCACCAGCTCGGAGCGCTCCAGACTGAGGGCCGCTCCGCCTCGCACCACCTGGGCCCGGGCCGCGGTCACGCGCTTGAGCTCTTGCAGGGTGCGCTCGGCTCGATACTCCTGAAAGAAGCCGAGAACGGCGTTCAGAACGACGATGGCGGCTACCACGAGGGCGTCGGAAGGGAGGCCCTGGGCGCCGTCGAGCCACCAGCTGATCAGCGCGATACCGGCCGCCGCGATCAGAATCAGCACCATCAGGTTGGCAAACTGGTTGACCAGGATGCGCCAGGCTGAAATGGGCTCAGCTGCCTCCAGTTCGTTGGGCCCGTCCCGCTCGAGACGACGAGCCGCTTCCTGAGGCGAGAGGCCAGCCGTCAGATCTGTTTTCAAGCGCTCGGCGGCGGCCGAGGGGGTCAGCTCGTGCATGGGACACGCTTCAAGCAGAGAGCCCGGAGCCCTACCTCTGCATCAGAGCCGACCTCACGGAATCCATGGTGAATCTGTGCACGACAGGGCGGTCTGTCCGGGCAACACCACGCTTTTCGGGCCGGCGAAGGTTTGGGGTCCGGGGTCTTCAGCATATCGGGAGGAAGGCCGTCGTGGAAGAGCTCAGACGGCTCGGGCTGCGGGGAGGGAGGCTGCCCTCTTCCAGGTCGTGGGGCCGTCCCTTCGGCCGGATTTTGTGTCATAAAATCGATCAGACACTGTGTTCCTGGATCGGGACCGCAGGTTGGAGGGGCTGAAAGAGTGCTCCCCTCTGTTCGGACGACGCACGGCAGCGTCTCGGGCCGTCGCTTGCGTGGGATGCGGCTCGGTTCTTCCCAGGACCGGCAGGCTCCCATCCCGGGCTCTGAGACCCCGGCCCCGGGTCGTGGCTTCTTCTGCCTGAAAAGGGCGGGCCAAGCGCTCCTTCCAGCTCGCTCCCCGAAGTCAAGACTGGTCGGCCGCGTGCTGGGCTGATATAATGAAAGCCAGACCAGGAGGTGATCTCTTGCGCTACTCCGAGAACCCAGCTCGAGCCCTGCTGGAGATGCGCGAACGGCGTATCCTTCGTTGCTGGCCACGACTTGTTGGCCTGCATCTGGTGGCGGTGACGCCAGCCTGGGCCCTGACGGTGGCTCTCCTCCCTGTCATGGAGCATCCGTCGCTGGCTTACTATCTGGGGCTCGGCTTGATGGGGAGCCTGATCTGGGCGAGCCTTTGGCTCGCCTTTCACCAACCTGCTCTCACTTTGCTGCGGCAGCTCAATGACGAGCTGGGCTCGGGGCAGTTGACTTCCTCCGAGCTTTGCGACGTTCTGGCCCGGCACTCTCTGCGCCGCAGCTTGCAGGCCAGCACCTTCTTGCTCCTCCCCCTGGCTCTCGGCCTGGGGAGCGTCCCTGCCAGCCATCGCCTGGAATGCCTGGCGATCTGGCTCAAGACCATCCTGGTTTTGCTGGTGGCCGTGCCCCTGGTATCCTATTCGGCGCAGTGCGCCCAGGTCTGGGCCTTCGGGCGCAGACGCCAGCTTGCCAGCCTGGCGCTGCTGGCAGTCCTGCTGCCCATGCTGGCGGGGATGTCCCTGTCGGCTCAGTATGACATTCCGGCCAGAAGCCTGGTGGTGCTGGGTATCTTGCTGACCGGGGCATCTTTGATGCGTCAGTTGACCCTGCTCGGTTTGCGCCGAGGGGCCGACCTCAGCCTTCGTTTGCAGGATTGGTGGCATGTTCTGGTGCGCTGCAACCGGAGGGGGACCAGCGGCTGGCGCCGGCTCACCTCCAATCCAGTCGCGCTGCGAGAGTTCGACCGCGAGGCCGGGAGGGTTCCGGGCGGACCGCTGTGCCAGCTCATCTGGGTCTATGGTCCCTTCGTGATGCTTCAGGCTCTCTTGTTGCTGACCTGGCGAGCGGATGACCCTGACCAGGCCAGTGCCCTGTACCTCATTCTGCTTGTTCTTGTGGCCACCATCACCGGTCTGCGCGCGGCGACTCGCTGCCATCAGACCTTGAGCGAGGACCTGCAGCCTGCCTCGCTGGCAGTCCTGCGCCAGACCTCACTCAGCTCGGATCAGTTGTTGGACGGTGCCGTCCTGGCGGCCGCCCTGCCGCGCACGGCCGAAGCGCTCTTGTTGACTCTGGGGACCATTCCCGTGGCTCTGGCTCTGCAGGTCAGCCCGCTGCTGGTCGTGCCCCTGGCGGGCTTTGTGATTCTGGTGCCCGTCTGCCTGGCCTATGCCGCCGCCGGGGCGGCGCTGGAAGGGCGCTTCGGTCAGCTGACCATCCTGGCCAGCCTGGTCAACTGGGCCTCGCTGGTGGCCGTTTATACAGCAGCGGTCGTGGCCATGCGCAGCCTGGCCATGGTGAGTGATTCGTTGAATGTGGCGCTCGACCTGGGCTGTCTGGTCTTCTGGCTGGCGGTGGTCTCGGTCCCCTTCGTGCTGGAAACCCGCTGGCGGGCCCTGCGCCGACTCAATCGCTGACGGCAGGTCTGGGCAGCCGCTGCGGATAAACCCTCGGGGTGATCCTGAGGCTGATTCTCGCCCTGAGCCTGCTGAGCTTGCCCGCTCTGGGCGACGAGCGACCACGCGTCCAACTCTTTTACATCGAGCCCGAGCTGGAGATGCGATTGTCGGTCGCGCTGCAACGGGGGGGCTTGCCCCTTCCGCTGGTGCGGGTCGGTGTTGCGCGCGTGCAAGATCGTGCCTACGCCCAGCTTCATTTTCAGGCTTTGAACGCCCCCCGCGAGGTGGTCCAGCGTCAAGCCGCCACTCTCTGCCGACGAGCTTTTGCCCACGACCCCGAGTTGGTGCAGGTCGACCTGGTGGGAGTCGATCGTCTCGAGCTCAAGAAGCCCTTCGGTCGACCGGGCGTTCTCTTCTCGGCGGCGGTCCGCCGGGACCGGTTTCTGGCCCTGCCTCTCACCTGGTCGCCGGGGCAACTGGTCAACTCGGTGGGGGCGGTCTATTACAGTCCCGATTGCACAGTCGGAATCGGGCCGCGGGAAAGGCTTGAGAATGCGATCCATCTGGCCTGGCAGCGCAGTCGCCCTCGACTTGCCCCGGGCAGGAAAGCCCCCTCCAGCCCCAGAAAAACAGCACCAAGATGAGCTTTTGTGGCACCTGCGCGCGCTGTGAAGGGCGCCTCTTGCGCGAGAGAATGTATGACCTGCCGCGCAAGATTCAGGAATACTTTTGTCTCAATTGCGGCGAGCGCTTCTGGCTCCAGATCGACCCCCCCGCCCGGCCCGCCGAGCAGGCTGCCAGCGAGGCGGCCACCGTTTCCTTGAACTGAGCTTCCCACCAGGAACTGGCCTGCCGTTGCGTAAGCAACTCTTGTCGGTTATACTCGCCGCGATTCAGCGACGACAGAAGCGGTCAACCCATTTTCGTGCAGTAAGGATAGAGAAATGATGTCACAGCAAGGAACCTTTCAAGTCAAGACCGGTCTGGCCCAGATGCTGAAGGGCGGTGTGATCATGGATGTCACCACCCCCGAGCAGGCGGTTATCGCCCAGGAAGCGGGCGCCGTGGCCGTGATGGCCCTCGAGCGCGTGCCCGCTGACATTCGGGCCGAGGGCGGCGTGGCCCGGATGGCTGACCCCGTGGTCGTGCAGCAGATCATGGACGCCGTGACCATCCCTGTGATGGCCAAAGCGCGCATTGGCCACTTCGTAGAGGCAGAGATCCTCCAGTCGCTGGGTGTGGACTACATCGACGAGTCCGAGGTGCTCACTCCGGCTGACGAGGAGAATCACATCAACAAGCACTCCTTCACGGTCCCCTTCGTGTGCGGGGCCCGCGACCTGGGCGAGGCCCTGCGCCGCATCTCCGAGGGCGCAGCGATGATTCGCTCCAAGGGCGAGGCCGGCACCGGCAACGTGGTGGAGGCCGTGCGCCACACCCGCGCGGTGATGGCCCAGATTCGTCTGGCGGCCTCGATGCGTGAGGACGAGCTCTTCGCCTTTGCCAAAGAGCTGCGCGCTCCGGTGGAGCTGGTGCAGCAGGTGCGCGAGCTGGGTCGCCTGCCGGTGGTCAACTTCGCCGCCGGGGGCATCGCCACGCCGGCCGATGCGGCGTTGATGTTGCGGCTCGGATGCGACGGTATTTTCGTGGGCTCGGGCATCTTCAAATCGGATGACCCGGCCCGGCGCGCCAAGGCCATCGTGGATGCCGCCGCTCACTATCAAGACGCGGCCAGGCTGGCCGAGGTCTCGCGCGGCATCGGTCAGGCCATGAAGGGTCTGGAGATCTCCAAGATTCCCCAGCAAGAGCTCTTGCAGGTGCGCGGTTGGTAACCATCGGCGTTCTGGCTCTGCAGGGCGCGGTGGAGGAGCACCTGGCCGCCCTCGCCGGGGCCGGTTGCCGGTCTCGCGAGGTGCGTTGCGTGGCCGACCTGACCGGACTTGACGGGCTGATTTTGCCGGGCGGGGAGTCCACCACCATCGGCAAGTTGCTCGACCGCTACGAGTTGCTGGAGCCGATTCGCCAGCGCGCGGGCGCGGGGATGGGCGTTTGGGGCACCTGTGCCGGCATGATCTTGCTCTCGCGTGAGGTGCGCAACGCTCTGCCCGGACAGCCCGTGCTCGGCTTGATGGATACCGTGGTCGAGCGCAACGCCTACGGGCGGCAGGTGGATTCTTTCAGCACCGAGCTCTCGGTGGCGTGCCTCGGGCCCGAGCCGGTTCCGGCCGTCTTCATTCGGGCCCCGCGCATCGCTGAGTGTGGCCCCGAGGTGGAGGTGCTCGCTCGCTTTCAGGGCGAGGTCGTGGCCGCGCGCCAGGGCCGACTGCTGGCCACCAGCTTTCACCCCGAGTTAACCGGCGACCGTCGCTGGCACTCTTATTTTGCCCAGCTTTGCGGCCAACCGGTCGCGCTCGCCTGCTGACTTGCCCCTCATTACCCTGTTGAGCGATTTTGGCCACAAGGACCCCTACGTGGGCATCATGAAAGGCGTCATCCTGGGCCTTTGCCCCGAGGCCCGCCTGGTGGATCTCACCCACGAGGTGGCCCCTCAGGATGTGGCCGAGGGCGCCTTCCAACTGGCCGCCTCATGCCGCTGGTTTCCCGAGCACACGGTGCATCTGGCGGTGGTGGACCCGGGAGTGGGCGGCTCGCGTCGGCCTCTGGTTGCGCGCGGACGGCGTTTCAGCTATGTGGGGCCAGATAACGGATTGCTGTCGCTGGCCTGGGAGCAGGATGAGCCGGTGGCCGTCCACCAGATCGAGAACTTTACCCTGCAGACCCCCAGTCGCACCTTCCACGGCCGCGACGTGTTCGCCCCGGTGGCGGCCGCCCTGGCCCGAGGGGTGGAGCTGAGGGAGATCGGCCCACCTGTGACCGACTCGATGCGGCTGGTGCAGGAAACCGAGCCCCAGATCCTTCACATCGACGGCTTCGGCAACCTGGTGACCAGCGTCCGCCGCGAGCCGGGCCGGGAGCTCGAGTCGGTGGCCGTGGGCTGGCGAACCGCCCCCGTGAAGGAGACCTTCAGCCAGGTGGGGCCCGGCGAGCTGGTGGCCTACTGGGGGTCGCTCGGATTTCTCGAGATCGCCATGAACGGCGGGAACGCGGCCGAGAACATGGGGGTCGAGCGCGGCACTCAAGTACGCTTGAGCGACAGGAGATAGGCCGAGCGCGCCAAATGCCCGCCCCGATGCGCTCGCGAGAAGAGATCCTCAGGCAGTTCCCGGAACGCGATCTGGAGGGCGTCTGGGAAGTCAGTCCCGACGCCGATAGCCGCTGGCGGGCTGCCGTTTTGGAAGTGCTGCTCGACATCCGTGATATGCTGGCGGGCCAGATTCAGGCCCGCTCCAGGGAGTAACCATGCTGACCCATCCTTCGGCCCGAGAGCGGGCTTACGCCCGCAATCAGCAGGCCACCCCCTATTTTGACGCCCTGGAGGAGTACGTCAACACGGGCGTTTTGACCTTTCACGTGCCCGGCCACCAGCAGGGCAAGGGATCGCCCGAGCGTTTCCGGCGCTTCATCGCCGAGAACGGCCTCAAGGCTGACATCACCCAGGTGCTGGGCATGGACGACATCCACCGCCCCGTCTCGGTCTGCAAGCAAGCCCAGGAGCTGGCCGCTGATGCCTACGGGGTGGACCACAGCTACTTCCTGGTGAACGGCTCCTCCTCGGGCAACCACATCATGATCCTGGCCGGCCTTCGCCCTGAGGACGTGGTGCTGGTGCCCCGCAACGCCCACCGGTCCACGGTGGGGGCGCTCATCCTTTCGGGCGCTCGCCCGGTGTTCTACCTGCCCGAGTACGACCGCGAAATGGTGGTCGACCACGCTCCCACGGTAGAGACCGTGCGCAAAGTGCTCGACGAGAACCCCGAGGCCAAAGCCCTCTGCTTCACCAGTCCCACTTACTACGGGGCGGCCGCCGACGTGGAGGCGCTGGTCAAGCTGGGCCACGAGCGCGGGGTGATCGTCATGGCCGACGAGGCCTGGGGAGCGCACCTGCACTTTCATCCCGACCTGCCCATGTCGGCTGTCGAGGCCGGGGCCGACCTGGTGATTCAGAGCACCCACAAGCTCTTGAGCAGCATGTCCCAGGCTTCCATGTTGCACCTGACCGGCACGCGGGTCGATCAGGGGCGCCTCGAGTCAGTGCTGAAGCTGTTTTTGTCCACCAGTCCCTCGTGTTTGTTCCTGGCCTCGCTGGACGTGGCTCGCCACCAGATGGTCACCGAAGGCCGCGAGCTGCTCTCTCGCACCATTCGCATCGCCAACAAAGCCCGCCGGGCCATCAACGAGATCCCCGGGCTGCACTGCTACGGCGAAGAGTTGCTGGGGCGACCCGGGGTGCACGCCTGGGATCCCACCAAGCTGGTCATCACCGCCCGCGAGCTGGGTTTTACCGGCTACGAGCTGGAGCGCTACATCCGCTACGAGCACGGCCTGCAGCTGGAGATGTCGGATCTGTTCAACACGGTGGCCATGGTGACCATCGGGCACCGCGAAGAGGACGTGGATCGGCTCGTTGAGGCCCTGCGCGGCCTGTCCGTCTATCCGCGCGAGTTCGACCTCAACGAGCGTATCCGCATGTTCGAGCAAAAACGCGGCAAGCCGTTCGAGCTGCCCGACTTCCCGCCCCAGGCCATGACCTTGCGCCAGGCCTTCGATGCGCCCTACGAGACGGTGGCTCTGGAGGCCTCGGCCGGGTGCACTTGCGCCGAGATCATCACGCCCTACCCACCCGGCATCCCGGTGCTCTGCCCGGGGGAGATCATCACTCCCGAGACGGTGGACTACCTGAAGATGGAGCTGGCGGCGGGAGCCAACATCCAGGGACAGTTCGATCCGACCATGAAGACGATTCGCGTGGTCTCGGGGCAGGGGCCAATTTTGCGGCGGCTCTGATCAAAGCCGCGCCAGGCACTTCCCCGCCCCCGCTAGAATCGTCTCGGCCACGCTGCTCCCACGCAGTCGCGGCCGACCTCGGCCAGAAGGTCGAAAGCATCGCTGGAGGCAGTGCTGTAGAGGGCCTGTAGGCGGCTACGGAGCTCTCGGGTGTCGGGCAGGAGGTTGTCAAAGAAGTTGTAGACCACCTCGCCCTGGTAGCCGGTCTCCCGCAGGGGCATCGACAGGGAGATCGGCCGCGAGCCAGGCGAAGCGAGCCAGGTCGGGTCGTACTGGAAAACGCTCTGGCGCTGCCGCACCGACCAGTTCCCCACCAGGACGCCATTCATCCAGACGTTCAGGCTGCGGCGGGGTCGAGCCACCTACCACTCCGAGGGCTCGGGCTCTGTTCGGTCGCGCAGAACCAGCTCAAGACCCAGGCCAGAGAGGAGACGAAAGAGCCTCTCGGCCGTCATTCTTCCAGGATTGCTCTCGGCCCGCGCGATGGCACTCTGGATGAGGCCCACCCGGGCGCCCAGCTCCTGCTGGGTCAATCCCCGATGCTTGCGCCGGTCCTGGAGGATTGGTCCGAGCTGGGCGGGGGTAGCGATAAAGTGCTCCACGTTGATGCAAATTCCGCATAAAGCCGGATTATCCTTCCTGTGCATAAAGGAGAATTATGCGTCATGCGAATAAAAGCGGTTTATGCGCCAGGTGCATCAATGCGGCGAGCTCAGGAGCGCGTGTGAACTTTGAGCCGCGTGCTGCCGATGCGCACGGCTTCGGTGCCCAGTCCAACCGCGTTGCCCCGAGCGGCGTCTTTCAGTCCCAACTGCAGCTTCTGCAGCCCTCTGGCCAGGTCGTCGGGATGGGACTGCAGGCCCTCGACAAAGGCGTCCCAGGCCTGGAAACGGTCGGGGTTGCTCTGCAGCAAGCCTTTCAGAGCCTCGGCTCCCTGCGGCCAGAGCTCTTCGGGCAGGCTCAGTTGCACCAGAGCCTTGCTGGCCGCCAGCGCGTAGCTCGCCTCGGGGCGGCACAGATCGTAGCGACTGGCCTCGCTCTGGAGGATGGCCGGGGGCAACAATTCCTCGAACTTGCCCAGCTCGCCCTTGCGCTCACCCGGCAAGCCCCGGCTGAGCTTCAGGTTTTCGGCGATCAGCTGCAGGCGCTCGGCGTGGGGCAGGCCGCTCATCTGGTTGACGTTCCGGTTGAGCAGGCTCTCGCGCATATGCCAGGAGAGGAGCGGGCTGGCGGCAGAGGTGGGACGAATCTCCACGCTGGTTATGTTCGCCCTCCAGGCCGGAAAGGACCTGCGCACAGGGCGCGGAACTCCTTTCTTTCAGGAACGGAGGAATTCGACTGAGCAAGGCATCCATCCCCAGCAACATCCAGATCACCGACGACCTGGCCAAGCTGTTGGCCATCCTGCCCCCCCAGGTGCGGCAGGCCCTGAACCGGATGGAAGATGAGCAACTCGACCTGATCGAGGTCGTGCTCGACCTGGGCCGCCGGGCCGAGGCCCGGTTCCCCGGCAAGTTCGTCTTCCTCACCGCCGACCCCGTCTCGCGCGAGGATATCGAGTATGTCACCACCCGCATCGGCACGTTCGGCAAGGACAACAGGGCCGGCATCGAGCGCACCCTGCACCGCATCTCGGCCATCCGCAACCGGGTGGGGGGCGTGGTGGGCCTGACCTGCCGCGTGGGGCGCGCGGTCTATGGCACGGTGAGCATCATCCGCGACGTGGTCGAGTCGGCCCAGAACCTGCTGCTTCTCGGTCGCCCCGGCGTGGGCAAGACCACCATGCTGCGCGAGATCGCGCGCGTGCTGGCCGAGGAATTCTCCAAGCGAGTGGTCATCGTGGATACCTCCAACGAGATCGCTGGCGACGGGGACATCCCCCACCCGGGGATCGGACCGGCGCGGCGCATGCAGGTGCCCCAACACGATGAGCAGCACGCCGTGATGATCGAGGCGGTCGAGAACCACATGCCCCAGGTGATCGTGGTGGACGAGATCGGCACCGAGGCCGAGGCCTATGCCGCCCGCACCATCGCCGAGCGAGGTGTGCAGCTGGTGGCCACGGCTCATGGGAACACCCTGGAGAACTTGCTGATGAACCCCACCCTGTCCGATCTGGTGGGGGGCATCCAGGTGGTCACGCTCTCGGACGAGGAAGCCCGCCGGCGCAAGACCCAGAAGTCGGTGCAGGAGCGCAAGGCGCCGCCGACCTTTGACGTGGTCATCGAGATCCAGGCTCAGGACGCGGTGGCTCTGCACCTGGAAGTGGCCTCGGTGGTGGATCGGCTCCTGCGCGGCTACCTGCCTTCACCGGAGCTTCGCCAGCGCGACCCGGAGGGCACGGTGATCGTGCTCGAGCCCTCGGCCGCCGAGGAAGAAGAGCAGCTGATCGAGGAGATCCCATCCCGTCCCTACCTGGCCCCGCCGCCACCCGGCCACGAGACGATGGAGAACGTGCGCATCTACCCCTATGCCGTCAGCCGCAATCGCCTGGAGCGGGCCATCAAGGTGATGGGGCTGTCGGCTCAGATCGTGCGCACGCTCGACCAGGCCGACCTGGTGCTGACCATCAAGGGCCAGGACCGCCGCCGTCTGGCCGAGGCCCCCCGGGTGCGCGAGCGCAACCTGCCGGTGCACGTGCTCAAGAGCAACACAACCGCGCAGATTCAGGATTTCCTGGCTCGCTACTTCAAGATTTCCGACTCCAAAACGGAGGAGTTGGCTCTCAAGGAGGCCGAAGAGGCTGTGCGCCGGGTCGTGCGCTCGGGCCGGCCGGCCGATCTGGCGCCCCAGCGCTCGACCATCCGGCAGCTGCAGCACGAGCTGGCCGAACGATACAAGGTTCGCTCGCGCAGCTTCGGAACCGAGCCGTTGCGCTACGTGCGGATCTATAAGTGAGGTAGCCATGCAAGGGTTGTTCATCACGTTCGAAGGCCTCGAAGGAGCGGGCAAGTCGACCCAGGCCGAGCTGCTCTACAAGCACTTGCAGCGCGAAGGCTACCCGGTGCGCTGGACCCGCGAGCCGGGGGGAACGCCGGTGGGTGAAGCGGTGCGCGAGGTGCTGCTGGACGCGCGCAACAAGGACACCACCCCCCTGGCAGAGGTGTTCTTGTTCGCGGCCTCGCGCACGCAGCTGGTCGAGCAGCTGATCCGCCCCCAACTGGGTGAGGGCACGATCGTGGTGTGCGATCGTTTCTACGACGCCACCCTGGCCTACCAGGGCTTCGGCCGGGGAATTCCGCCCAACCAGATTCGCGACATCAACGACATGTGCAGCTGGGGGGTGCGTCCCGATCTGACCTTCCTGCTCGACATCGAGCCCGCGCGGGGCATTGATCGCGTCCGGGTGCGGGCCCAGGACACGGCTACCCCGATGGACCGCTTCGAGTCGGCCGACCTGGGCTTTCTCGAGCGGGTGCGAGAGGGATACCTGCAGATCGCGGCCGACGAGCCAGCCCGCTTCCGCGTGCTGGACGGCAGCCTGGATCCGATCACCACCAACGAGATCGTGGTCCGGGTGGCCATGCGCGAGGTGCAAAAGCGCGTGCCTCCCAGGGGCCGGCTCAGTTACGAGCGTTCCGGACTCGATTGAAGATCCTGGGCAACCAGAAGGTTCGTCAGGGCCTGCTGGAATCGCTGGCCCGCAGCGGACCGGCCAGCTCCTACCTGTTCCTGGGCGACTCGGGTCTGGGCAAGTCGCGCACCGCCCTCTGGCTGGCCTCGGCTCTCAACTGCTCGGCCGAGGAGCGGCCCTGCGGGGTTTGCCCCAGCTGCCTCAAGATCGCCCACAGCAATCATCCCGACGTGGTGGTGCAAGAGCGTCCGGCCGGCAAGACCGGCATCGGGGTGGGGGACGTGCGCGAGCAGATCGCGGCCACCGCCTATCGGCCCTATGAGGGACGCCATCGGGTGTGGATCGTGGCCGAGGCCGAGACGCTCACCGAGGAGGCCCAGAACGCTCTGCTCAAGACCCTGGAGGAGCCTCCGGGCACCATGGTGATGGTGCTGGTCAGCTCCAGCGAATCCGCTCTACTCCCCACCGTCAGCTCGCGCTGTCGTCCGGTGCGCTTTCAGAGCGTGCCCCCCGAAGAGCTGTGGCGCGAGCTCGAGGAGCGCGGAGCCGAGCCCGAGCAGGCCCGCACTCTGGCTCATCTGGCCCGAGGCCGGCCGGGAGTGGCCCTGGGCTGGCTTGAAAACAAGTCCCTCTGGGAGCTTCGCTGCACCACCCTCGATTTTTTGAGCGGCCTGCACGGTGCCCAGCTCTGGCCGGCCCTGGAGACGGCCGCCAGGCTCGACAAGCTGCGCGCCGGTGAGGAGGCCCGCCAGTCGCTGGCAGCCGTGCTTGACACCTGCCGGCTCTTTTACCGCGATCTGTTGCACCTGGCCGCGTCCGGGGCCGAAGGGGCGGTGGTCAACCGCGATCGGCTCGACGACCTGCGCCGCCTGGCCACCGAGGGTGGGGTCGCCCGCCCCCGCAAGGCGCTGGAGTTGCTGCTGGAGGCCAGCGAGCACCTTCAGGCCAACCTGAACGGAAGGCTGGTCTTGCAGCGGTTATGCCTGCATCTGTCCCGCTGCTGAGCGCCCTGCGCTTGGCCCAGGGCAATCGGCAGATGCAAGACCGCGCCGCGGTCTTCGAGGCCGGGTTTGAGCTGGTGGGCCTGGTGGCCGACGGGGTGGGAGGTCGTCCGGGTGGGGCCGAGGCGGCGACCAGCTTGTTGGAGGCCGTGTCCCGAGACTGCGCCCGGCTGCTCCCGGTGCCGTTCTTGCAGGAGATGGACGCGGCTCTGGCTGGCGTGGGCGAGACCACCGCGGTGCTGGCCCGCATCTCGGCCGACCGCATCTCGGGCGGTGTGGTGGGCGATTCGGGAGCCTGGCTGATCGGCCCTCGCACCCACCGGGTGCTGACCTCGGTGCGAAAGCCCTACCTGGGCAGCGGAGCGGCATTCCCGGCACCCTTTCGCGGCCAGTGGGAGGAGCCGACGCTCCTGATGGCCAGCGACGGATTGCTCCGCTACACCGATCCCGAGCGCATCGTCAAAGCGGCTTCTGCCGGCGATCTGGAGGAGGCGGCCGAGGCCCTGCTGGCTCTGGTGCGCCTGCCGCTCTCGGGCGAGTATCCCGACGACGTTTCGCTGATTCTGGTGCGCCGGGCGGGTTGATCAGGGTTGGGGTCGGCGCTTGCGCAGCAGCACGCCGCCAACCACCACCTGGCCCTGGCTCTCAGCCACCCCGGCCCGGCTCTCGGGCCTGGCTGCCAGCTCGCGGAACGGCACATATCCGTCCGTCTCGAGGGCTCGCGCCGTCTGGAGCAGATCGCCGGGCTGGGTCTTAACCAGCGCGCCCCGAGGGTCGGCTTTGTAGCTGCTGACGAAGTCGCTGGCCCACTCGATGGCTTCGTAGCCTTTGTCGGTCTTCTTGTAGAAGGTCTGGCCCTGCTGGCTCTGCTCCAGGAAGAAGTCGAGGCAGTCGAGATACTCGGCTCGCAGGGTGGAGGTGCTCAGCATGGAGCCGTTCATCGTGCAAAAGTGCAGCTGGTTCTCGGGGGCGTGAAGCTTGTAAGCGATCAGCTTGAGGAAGGCGCATTCGGGGGGCGTGGTCTGAATGCGGGAGGCCATGTCGAAACCCAGCCCGTCCTGGTCCACCTGATAGAGCTTGAGAGGAGGCTCAACGAACTGCACGCCCCGGTCGGCCAGTTTCTTGAAGACGGCCAGCTTCTCCAGGTCCTGGGGCTCGAGGGCGGCGGGTGAGGGTCCGCCGGCCAGGTAAGCGGCCACCTCGGTGTGGGTCTGCTCAGAAAATTGGCGCGGAGCCTCGGCAGCCAGCTTCATATTTTGCTCCAGGGCCCGCTCGCGCGTGGCCGCTTCGGATGTGTTCTTTCCCAGGGCCTGCTGGATCTCGCGCAGGTTCTTGAGCATGTCCAGATTCTCTTGCATGCTGGTGAGGTTCTGAGGATGGAACTGGTCCTGGCAGGCAGCCCTGGGCAACTGGGGGGGACGCTGGTTGGGTAGGCTCAAGAGCTGGTTGGCAATGATCATGGCACTTCCAATGTAGCAGCCAGGGCCTGAAAAAAGGCTTATCGGCTCAGCCTGCGGAAGCTGCAAACCGCGATGGAGATGGTGGGAGTGGCATTCCAGGCCGTAGGCAAGGTGTTCTACTATCCTGTCGGCCCGGTTCGCTACCAGGCGGGGGAGGCGGTGGTGGCCGAGACGGCCCGGGGCCTTGAGCTGGGCCGCGTTGTCGGGGTCCTGGACGTGCCCCTCGAGGCAGCGGGGGAGATCAAAGCCAGCATACACCGTCGGGTCACCCGCGACGACTTGACCTTGCACTTCCGCAACCGCCTGAGGGCGGCCGAAGCCCTCCGGGTGGCCCGCGACCGGGTGGCCCATCACGGCCTGCCCATGAAGCTGTTGGGCTCAGAATACACTCTGGACGGCAATCGGATCATTTTCTACTTCTCGGCCGAGGGTCGGGTCGATTTTCGCGAGCTGGTCCGCGATCTGGCCTCGCATCTGCGGCGTCGCATCGAGCTGCATCAGGTGGGGGCCCGGGACCGGGCCAAAAGCAGCGGGGGAATCGGTCCCTGTGGGCGCGAGTGCTGTTGCTCCTCCTGGCTGCGAGAGTTCTCCCCGGTCTCCATCAAGATGACCAAGGAGCAGGGCCTGTCGCTCAACCCCACCAAGATCTCGGGCTCGTGCGGACGCTTGATGTGCTGCCTGCGTTATGAGTACGAGACCTACCGTCAGTTGCGTCGTGAAATGCCCCCCATCGGGGCCACCTTGCGCCTGCCAGAGGGGAACGTGCGGGTGGTGGCCCAGCACCTGGCCCGCTACACCCTGACGGTAACGCACGAGCAACTGGGCACTTTCGAGGTGCCCGCTGGGCGCAGCCTGGTGGGGGAGGCTGAGCTCTGTCCCTCGTGCCACAGCCCGGTCTGTGCCGTTGAGCCAGAGCTGGAGGATCTCCTGGAGCCCTCTGAGGAGAGCACCCCTTCGCAGGAGAGCACCCCTTCTCGGGAGGCCTCCGTCGAGGGGGCGCGCAAGAAGCGCCCCCGTCGGCGTTGATCGCCGGCCTCGGCAGGGGCAAGTGGGACCCGAAGAGAAGCGACCAGCCATCACGACGGAGGTCTAGATTTCTTGAGCGAAGAGCCGGTTCCAGAGGGTGGGGGAGAGCTTGAGTCAGGAGTCTCCCAGGGGGAAACAGAGAATCCGGCGGTCCTGGAGGCGATGAAGCTGATGGAGATCGCTATGAATACGCTTGGCCCCGAAGAAAAGCGCGTGATCTTCCAGCTCAGGAAAGAAGTTCAGGACGCCGCGGCTCAGTCGGGCAGCAATTTTGACCACCGGCTCGAATTCTGCTACGCCATCAAATTCAGCGGAGATAAGATCAAGAGCACGCGCATGTTGCACGCTGTGGAAGCCTACATTCGGGCCGTCGAAGGCTAGAGGTAGCCGCAACCCCCACTACAAGATAATTTGGAGAGGCCAGGAGACCGCTTGCGGTGCGGATCAGATGCCTGGCCGGAAAAGAACAATCGGGAAAAGTTGTTCACTTTTCCCCAATCTTTTCCACAGAGACCCGTGTACCAGTACATCTCTACCGTCTGATATTAATGCCCCGTTAACGGAACAGTCAAGCGAAAGTTCTGTAAACCTTTTCAAGCTATGGAACGGCTTGAAACAGAGGTTTGACGCTTTGAGTCGGAGAGGGAATAGGTTTTCGGTTGTGAACTTTTTTCCATGAC
>QWHO01000411.1 GCA_021404945.1 bacterium CPR1 | reverse complement strand
GGCTCGATCACCTCCTCGGAGGCGTCGATCAACGAGACCACATGAATGTTCCTCATGGGTTTCTCGGGCCCGGCCGGGGGCGGGGTGGGCACCGGTCTGAACATGGCGGAGGCTTGCTGCATTTGCATGGCTCGAGTTTAGACCTGCACGCTGAAAGAAAGCTCATCAGAGCTTTTTCAGAGACATGGGTCATGATGTGGGCATGCAGATCAGCGCCCTGGCCATGCCGGCCGCCCGCACGGTTGAGCCCCGCGAGCATCCCACCGACCCTGTGCTGGAGCGCTTTCAGGACCGTTACGATTCCCTGACCGGACGGAGCGTCCTGGTGGAGGAGGCCCTGACCTGGACCGCGGCTGCCTCGTCGGCAGTGACCATGGGCTCGCTGATGCTCGGGTTCAAGCCGGTCGCGAGCCTGCTCGGACCTATCGGCCTGCCTCTGGCGGCAACGGTGGCCTGTTTCGGCTTCGCCTACGGATCCATCCGCATGCAAAAGCGCGAGCGTGAGAAGCGCTGGTTGCAGGAGTCCATGCAGCTTCGTCGCGAGGAGCTTGCCGAGCAGGCCGAGCGCAACCGCGAGCTGGCCAGCCGTCTGGTCACCCCCGGACGGGGCAGCCTGGAAGTGACCGAGGACAAGGTCAAGGTCGGCCCCGTCCAGGTCAAGAGGCGCCAGAAGCTTCAATGACGAAGATCTCCCCATGGGGGTTGTGGTTCGACTGATCTGTCTCCTGGTGCTCGTTTCGGGCTGCTCTCCTCCCCCTGCTCCCCCACCGCCGGCGACCCCCACGGCCGCTCCCCCCCCGTTCACCTCGGCCACCATCTCGACCACTCCCAGTGAGACGCCCTCTCCGAACGTAGATGTGAGTGCCCTGGTGCGCGAGGGCACCGACCTCTCGCTGCGCGGCAAGCACGAGCAAGCCCTGGCGCCGCTGGAAAAAGCCCTGGCCGCCGCCCCGGACGACCCCGAGGTGCACCTGCAACTGTTCTTGTGCTACTCCTCCCTCGACCCCATGCCCGGCAAGAAGTCCAAAGCTTATCCTCATGCTCAGAAAGTCGTCGAGCTGGTGGGCGGGGCCAGCTCCAACAAAGCGCGCGAGTATCTCGAGGCGGCCGACGCCATGGGCGACTCCAAGCCCCTGACCGGTACCGGCAAACGGCCCGCCGACGTGACCGGGCTGGAGGGCGTCAAGCTGGGGATGACCGAGGATGAGGTGCAGAAGAAGCTGGGCAAACGGCTCAAGCCCTTCACCGGTCAGTACGCCAACCCGCGCAACTACGTTCCCTTCTGCATCCCCCAGTATTACCTGGGCAAACGGCCCTACACGATGCTCTTCCCCTTCAACGAAGAAACGGGCAAGCTGAACGGGCTCTACATAAGGCCTCAGCAGTACCCTTCCGGCTCGCCTCAGGAGTTCTCCGAGCTGGAGGCCTTCTTCGTCACGCTTTACGGACCGCCAGATGGAAATGACGACCTGGATAACGAGCTGATCAGTCGCAAGCGTACGGTCTGGACCTTCCCCAGCGCCGAGGTGCACGTCAACCTCTACCAGGGTATGGACCTGAGCGTGACCATCCTGCCCCTCAAGGCAGGAGAGCCCTGATCATTGCTCGGCCCCAGGCCTGCTTCTCTCCAGGCCAGCGTAACCCGCGAAAAACGGCCTAGGGGGCGTAAATTCCAGGCAGGTCGTTGATGTAGTCGCCGAAGATCAGGTCCCCGTTCGGGTCCACGCTGGGGCCCTCCACGGCCTCGTACATCCGGGCCTGGCCCTCGAAGCGCTGAGCCTCGGCCTCCTGGCCCATCTCCTGGAGCATGCCCGAGAGGCGATTCATAAGAGCGGCATCCTGGGGCTGGCTCTTGAGGGCGGCCTGGGCCGCGTTCACGGCCTGGGGCAGGTTGCCCCGCTGGTCCTGGGCAGCCGCCCAGAGAGCCTGCCGGGCAGCATCGTCGGGAGCGGCCTGCACCTCGGCCTGGGCCTGGCCCAGCGACTGGGTGGCGCCGTGCGAGGGCACCTCGAAGCGCATGGCACCAAGCACCGTGCTGCCCGCCTGGATCTGCCACACGTAAGGGGTGTCCAGGCTGAGCACGGGACCGTCATAGAGCACCGAAGTGGAGGCCGTTTCCGAGCTCCACAGCGAGTTGCCGCCCTGGAACACGGTCACCAGATACGGTCCGGCCTGGTTCGTGTTGAAGCTGAAGGTGGGCATCCCCTCCTGGCTGGTCACCGAGAGCGTGGTGCCGGAGCCGACCTTGAGCCGGGCCGGGTTGGTCGGACGCAGAGCGGCCCCGAGTTGGGACTTCTCGACCTTGAGAGCGCTCCTGGCACCTTTGAGCAGGTGGCTCCCATCGGCCCCCACCCGTACCACGCAGGGCCCGGTCAGGCGCTCGAGATGGCCGTCGGACGTGTAGGCCAGAGTGACGCTGCCCCCCTGGGCCAGTTGCACGAAAACGCCCGCATTGAGCTGCTGCAAGGTCTTGAGTTTGCCCGGAGTGGCCGCCGAGAGCTTCCCGCCCCCGGCCGGGAGAGTCAGGGTGCGGACCGGTCCCGAGATTGAGCCCACCACGGCGGCAGGGTTGTTGCTCTGAGCCCGGGCCAGGCCCATGAGAAGGACAAAAAGGAGGAGTGCGAGGCGTTTCATGCTGGGGGCGGTTCCCAGCCGCGCGGGGGATCTCCTCCAGCGGCTCAGAGCCGGGTCAGGGCGTAGGCCAGTACCGCCATCACGGCGCAGTTTTCTTGCAGAAAACGCGGATTGACCTTGTCCAGCGTATCGGCGGCGGTGTGGTGGTAGTCGAAATAGGTACGGCTATCGAGCAGGGGGTGAAAGCCGGGCACGCCCCGCCGGGTCAGAGGGGAGATGTCGGCCCCCGTGCCCGGCAGCTGGCGCATGGCCCCCGCCCCCATGGGGCGCAGCGCCTCGGCGATGGGAGCCAGCACGGCGGCCAGTTTCGGGTCGCCCTGGTAGCCGAACCCGTAGGGATGCCCACAGCCCAGGTCGGACTCGATGGCCGCGAAGTGGTTGGCCAGATCCTTCTCGTGATTGGCGAAGTAGGCTTTGGAGCCGGCCGTGCCGTTCTCCTCGTTCATCCAGGCGATCACCCGCAGGGTGCGGCGGGGCTGAAGGCCTAGCTTTTTGATCAGATGAGCCGTTTGCATGGCCATCACCACGCCGGCCCCGTCATCTAAGGCGCCGGTGCCCAGGTCCCAGGAGTCGAGGTGACCCGACACGATGACCACCTGCTCGGGTATCTCGCTGCCCTTCAGGTCGGCGATCACGTTGTGGCTCTTGACCGGCGCCAGCTCGCGGCAGCCCAGCCTCAGGCGTAAGCGCACCGGACCCTCGCGGGCCAGCGAGGCGATCAGCTCGGCGTCCTCCTCGCTCACGGCCGCTGCGGGGATCTGAGGGCCATCCTCCCAGTCCAGCACGCCGGTGTGGGGCAGGCGGTAGGAGACTCCCCCCAGCGAGCGGACCAGGCAGGCCACGGCGCCATTTCTGGCGGCCCGAGCCGGGCCGTCCACGCGGATGCGGGCGCACTGCCCGTAGGCCATCCCCCCCTCGCCCAGAGCGGCCAGCTGATCGTCGTAGGGGTGGTCCACCAGGACCATGCGACCCCGCACCGGCACCCGGTCGATCTCGTCCAACTCGTGGACCACGACGATCTCAGCCGTAATCCCCTGCTCAGGCGTGGGCGGGCTTCCCCCCAGGGCCGTCAGGGCCAGCTGCTGCTCCACCCCGGTCGGGCGGTCGGGGTATTCTACCAGCTCGGCTCGCTCGACACCGCGGACCCAGCGGGTCACCAGGCACTCCTCCAGGGTGACCTCCAGCCCCAGCGCACGCATCTCGCCAGCCACGTACTCCACCGCCCGCTCGGCCTGGGGCGTGCCCGACAGGCGGGGGCCGATCTTGTTGCACAGGTGGGCCAGGCGCTGGAAGGCCCAGTCGCTCTCAAGGGCCGCCTGGCGCAGCCGATCAAGCTGGGGCCGCAGGTCGGAGGGGAATTGCCCGGGCTGGCGCTCGTTGAGAGGCGAGGCCAGGCCCGGGGCCAGCAGCAAGAGCACCAGCAAGAGGCCGATCATACCCGCTCCAGGCGCAGTACGATCAGCCACCAGCGGGGACGGGCCAGGTCGGGGTGAGCCTGCACCCGTTGGCGCAGACGTCGCTCGAGCTCTTTGCCGCCCTGGCGCTTGAGAAGAGGCTGATTGAGGGCCGCGATGGCAAAGCTGACCACCCGGTCGACGTAGGTCTCCAGGTTGCCGGTCTGCTGATACTCCTCCCAGTAGGGCTCGGGCATGGGCGGCTCCAGCACCTCTTTCAGGGTCAGCTTCGGCCCCAGGGGAGCGAGCCACTCGCGCAGCGTGCGATGGTAGGTGGGCAGGGCCAGACGGCCCTTCTGGCGAGGGCCCAAAACCTCCGCCATGGTATCGCGCACCATGGTCACCAGCCCTTCGGCTCCTGTGCGGCCGAAGCTGTCGGCCCCGCTGCCCACCATGACCAGCTGGCCCCCGGGGCGCAGCTCCTCCGCCCGGCTGTCGATCCAGGCCTGCCAATCCTGCCGGGCCTGCTCGGACCACTGGGCGGCGTAAGTCGGATGGGCCGGCGCCGGCACCCGGCTCAGCCAGTGAGTGGCCGCCGAGCACCAGATCAGACTCTGGCTGGCCTGCCGGAAGAGGGGCTGATAAAACGAGCCGGCTCGGACCGAGGCCCGCACTCCCGGCCCCAGATAGCTGTCGGGGCCGGAGAGCAGCTCGAAAACCGGGTTGAAGTCATTGGTCGGCAGGTCGGTATGGGTCACCTCGATGCTGGCCCCGGGGGAGCGCTCGCGCAGAATGCAGGCAGCCCGACGCATCGGCTCCATGGAGTTACCTCCGTGGAAGCAGGCCAGGTCGGCCACCTCCACGAGATCGTCGAGCGGCACCTCGCGGGCTGCCCGCTCGAACAGGGCAAACCCCTGGGCGGCGGCCCCGGCCTGGGGTTGGGAGTGACGGTTGTAGAAGCCCTTTTTCACGGCCAAGGCGTTCGGGCCTGAAAGACTCTTCCCTCTGGGAGTGAGCCGCGGAGGAGGATTAGCTCGGGCCCGGGAACGCTGGCGGATGACTCCCCCAGAAGACCCCTCGCTCCTCATCCAATGGCAGTCCGACCCGGTTCTCGGACTGCGCTGGGAGGTGGCCAGCCCGGCTGCCGACCCCACCCGATCCCGGCTCTGGCCCCACTATCAGGCAGCGGCCCGGGTGAGCGCTCCCAACAGCTGGACGCTCCCGGGCGCGCCGTGCGGAGGCTCGATGGCCACCCCGGCCCTCCCCCGTCTGCTCGAGCCGATGGCCTGCTTCGAGAAAGGTCTGGAGCTTTTCCAGCAACTACCCGACCCTTCCCCGGCCGATCAACTGGTGGACTGCGCGATGCGCCTGGGCAAGGCCCAGCTGGCGCTGGAGCTGGCCGCCGACCAGCTCAAGTTCTCCTATCAAGAAGCCTACGACCTGACGTGCCAGGTGATGGGGCCGGAAACCAGCCAGGTGGTCAAGCCCTTCGGATTGGTAGGACGGTGGCTGGGAGCGATCGGCATTCTGGGCATCACCAACGAGCGCTGGGCCGAGGTGCAGGCTGTGATGGTCTTCCTGGCCGAGTTCCTGGAGCAGCCCCTGCCCCCCGAGCTGGAGGCCGAGATGAAAGGGTTCTTCGCGGCGCTCCTGCGCAGAGCC
>QWHO01000410.1 GCA_021404945.1 bacterium CPR1 | reverse complement strand
ATGTCGTTGTCAAAGCCGATGAACGGGATGACCTGGGTAGTATCCACCGTGTTGAACACCGCGGTCGGCGAGGACCGGTTGTAAATCCCCGCCGGGTCGTAGTGACCTGCGATGCGCACCACGTCGGCCCCGCCGCGCAGGGTCCAGGCCTGGCTCGGCTCCCACTCCAGGCCGAAGTGGCCCGAAGTGATCTGCAGATTGACCCGGTTCTGGCTCCCCCCCAGCGCCGTGGGCAGGGAGGTATTTCGGGTATAGTTATAGCGGTCCACCGCGGTATCCACTTTGATGTTGGGGTCGTCGATACGATAGCTGAAGGCCAGCCCGAACGACTCGACGTTGCCGCGCGGGTTCTCGAGCGGGGCCAGGCCGGCGGTGAACGATGAGGCGCTGGTTGGGCCGTAGACGCTGGGGTCGGCAAAGCCCGGGAAGACGGGGTCGATGAAGCCGGGCGAGAAGCCCAGCACCGGGCTGTTGGGAATGCCACCGCCCAGGGCCCCGGCCGGAATGCGCACGTCGTAGAGCGAGGTGACTTTCTGGTTGAGGTTGCCGTAGTGGGCCGAGACCAGGCCACGGCGCTCGTCGAAGCGATACAGGCCCTGCACCTGCACGCCCTCGCGGTTGTGGGGGAAGACCTCGGTATCGTGCAGCGAGTAAAGATTGGTGAAGTAGTTCAGGCTGGGCAGTCGCATGACGCCCGGGAACAGCCCACCGATGACCGGATACTGCAGGATGAAGGGGTCGTAGGTGGGGTCCACCGTCAGGTAAGCCACCGAAAGGTCCAGGTCGCCCTCGAGCAGGTTGGCTCCCAGCTCGAAGCGGCCGGCGTTGCCGCCGCGCGAGAAGGTGGAGTTGCGGTTGGGCTTGTACTCCGAGTGGGCGTAGGTGCCGTCGAAGTAGATCTGGGCGTCATCGTTCACGTCCCAGGCGTAATCGGCGCTGATGCCATACGAGGTCATTCCCTGGGGGCCGAACGAGCCGCCCCCGGCAAAGAGGAGCCCGGCGGCGTTGTCGAGTCCTGCGTTCCAACCGGGAATGGGGCGGCCATCGGTGGTGGTGGCCGGGCCGGCGGCGGTGACCTGGCCGAGGTAAAAGCCGGGCGGATTGACCCACTGCAGAGGGGTCCAGCCGATGCTCGCGCCGGGAGAGAAGTTGACGTTCTCTGTCAGGCCGGTCAGAAGCGCCCCCCCGTTGGAGGCCTCGTTAGCGGCCCGCAGGAAGTTGACCTTGACGTTGCCGCCCTCGAACTCAAAGCCCAGATTGGCGCCCAGCGCGTAGTTCTGGTAGTTGGTGCCGGTCACAAAGGAGAGGTTGCCATCGCCCAGGCGGGTGCCCAGGGCCTCCCAGGTGAGCACGCCGGCGTCGCTCACGCTCACGCGGCCGGAGACGTCGAAGCCGTAGTTGTCCAGGTAGGTTGGCCCGTAAGCGTTGGGGTTGTAGGTGCCGGTGAAGAGTGACGAGTCCATGTGGGTGGTGCTGAACGAGCCCAGGATGAGCTTGGTGGAAGACGGGTTGTGCAGCACCCAGAAGTTGTCCAGGTTCATGCGGGTGAAGGGCGTGTTGCTCAGACCCTGGGCGAAGGCCACCGGTCCCACGGGGTTGGCATTGTAAGGGTTGGACAGGAAGGGGGCCGAGTTGCCCCAGATGGCGTCCACCACCGCGTCACCCTGCGAGGTGAAGGCCGAGAACTCAGCGCCGGCGTCGATGTCGTCCGAGACGCGGATACGCAGGCCCAGAAGGGCGCGCATGGTGAAGCCGGCTCCGTTGGTCAGAGCCCGACCGTTGCGAAGGTCGACCACGGGCAGGGCGCCCGAGCCCTGGAAGGGAGCAAAGCCCGGCCCGCCCACGGCCAGCGGATTGAGGGTGGCTCCCCCCAGAGTGCCCACGGCGGTGGCGTAGTTGGTGGCGCCGGCCAGCGGGAAGCCGTTGGAGTTGTCCACCCGGCCGGTGTTGCGGAAGCTCTGGGCCACCGCCCGGGCGTCGATGGAGCCGTAGAAGGTGATGCGCTCGAGCTCGCTGACCCGCTTGTCGAGCCGGCTGACGTTCTCTTCCAGGTTGGTGACCCGCACTCCCAGAGCGTCGAGCTCTTCGCGCAGGGCATTGACGAGCTTGCGCAGCTCCTCGAGCTCGGCCTTGGTGGCGAAGGTGGCGTGCTCTTGCTCCATCTTGGCCAGCAAGCGAGCCACGATCATCGCCACTTCCCAGCGGCTGGCCGCGCGGTCGCCCTTGAAGGTGCCGTCGGGATAGCCTTCCACCAGCCCTTTGGCGGCCAGGGCGGCCACGGCGTCTTTGGCCCAGTGGTTGTCGGGCACGTCCGGAAACAGGGGGGCGGCGCTGACCAGTGAGGAGGAAGCAAGCACCAATCCTGCCAACAAAGTTCGGAATTTATTCACGGCACATCCTCCATCGGGTCCAATCTGGGCCAGCCGGGGTTCGGCTCGTGCTTGCATGATCCTCCCCGGTTTGCTTGAGGATGGTTCAAGAAATGCGAGGAGAAACCTGCTTCAGGCGCTCGGCCTCGGGCTCATTCATGGCGGCTCACCGTGCCGCCCTGCCGCAGCAAGCTCCTGGCCGCCTCGCCTCCCTCGCAGAGCAAGAGGTCGACGGTGGCAAGGTCGGGCAGAAAGCCCTGTTTGGGGTGCAACTGGCGGTAGGTGGGGCACTTCCAGTCGAAGATAAAAAGGTCCAGGCCGGCGCGCTCGATGTCTGCAGCGTCAAGGTACTCGCGCAGGGCGTGGCGCCCGGAGAGGTAAGCCGTGCCCCCCACCGCCCGCACCAGACCGATGAGCCGCTCGGTGGCCGAGCCGGGCACTGCCAGGCTGGAGGAGCTGGTCCAGGGCACGTCCAGGCCCAGCTCGCGCATGTGCCAGGAGAACATCTCCCGGTTGAGGCTGGCGAGATCGGTCCAGGGGGTGTCGTAAAGCTCTTGGAGCGAGCTCGAGGCGGAGTAGCTTTGCTGGATGGCCCTCCAGTGCTTGCGGGCCCAGGGCGTCTGGTTGGCGATCTGCACTTCGCGGATGGCCTGACCGAGCTTTTGCTGCACCGGCACGGTGAGAATCTGCGCACCCTGCGCGGTCTTGATGCGATTGCGGTTCTGCCATCCGTTGCGGGTGAAGTCAACGTCGTCGAGCAAAATGAAGAACTCGCAGCGGGCGACCTTCTCGAAGTAACGCAGCCAGGGCAGGTAGTGGGGTTGGTGGATTCCGACCAGCATCCCTATCCTAGAGCACAAACCTCAAGGCCTGAAAGGCCTCCGCCGCCACCACGCCCACCTCTTTACCGCGTAACAGGGCCAGGTCGCGCACGTTGTCAGGGCTGTTCTGGTGCAGGCCCGCCCTGGCCTGCGACTCATAGAGCTTGTAGGCGGCGATCTTCTTGTCCAGATGAGCGGTGATGTCCACGTAAAAGCTCGGCGCGAACCGCTCCTGGGGCAAACACCAGGAGTTGGGCGGATACTCGTAGAGCAGCACCCCCGGTGGCACGGGCAACGCCTTCGGGTCATGGGGGCGACAGGCGGTCAGGCCGGCCCGGCAAACGGCCTCGTGGTCCTGATTGTAGGACGGGGCCGGCAGAAAGACCAGATGAGGCTTGAAGTTACGCAGAGAAAGCCTGGCATCGCGCTCCAAAATCGCGGTCAGGTCGCGGCGCGGGATGGCGTCGAGGCGCAGGTGGCTCTCCTCGTCGGTCTTGACCACCTCGGCATGGGCCGCGCCCAGGAAGGCGCGCACGTTCTCCACCTCGACCACGCGCTCGGAGCCCAGGCGCTTCTCGTTGCCCTCCCCCACCCGCACCAGATCCCCCACCGAAACGATCATGAGGCCCACCTCGGCGCCCTGCTCGACGGCTTTGGCAACGGTGCCGCCGCAGCCGAGCACCTCGTCGTCGGCGTGGGGGGCGACCACCAGGAGACGCTTGCCACGAAAGAAGTCCGGATGCATGGGGTCGGGGGTTTGGCGCCCGGGTGGGGATTCCTTTCAGGCCCCGGTCATCTCCTGAAAGGCCCGGGTCAGCATCGAGGCCACGTTCCCCCAGCGAAAGTGCTCCCACGCCCTCTGGCGGCCCTGCTGGCCCATCTTCTGAAGCAGCTCCCGGTCTTCGAGCAGCGTTCGAACGCCCCGGGCCACGTCCTCCGGCGACAGGGGATCGACCAGGATGCCGCTGACGCCGTCCTCGACCGCGTCAGGGATGCCTCCGGAACGGCCGGCCACCGAGGGCAGGCCGGCGGCCGCGGCTTCCAGGAAGGCCAGGCCGAATCCCTCCACGTAACCCTCGGCCTCGCGGCTGATCATGACGAAGAGGTCTGCTTCGCGGTAGGCCTGTTTGAGCTCGGCGTCGGAGACGATCCCCCTGTATTCGACCGCCTCGCCCACTCCCAGCTGCCGAGCCAGGTCGCGCAGAGTCTCGAGATAGGCGGTAGCCGGGCCGATGATGACGTAGCGCAGGTCCGGAAAAGCTTGACGCAGGGCCGGCAGGGCGCGGATCACGGTGTCGTGGCCCTTGTTGGCGTCGAGGCGGGCCACGGTGAGCAGGGTGGGGGGGCGCGCTGATGCAAGCTCGGGAACGACCTGAAACCATTCCTCGCCCACGCCCCCGGGGATGATGCGGATCTTGCTTGCGGGAGCACCCAGCTTGAGCAAGTGCTCTCGCGAATAGCTGCTCAGAGCAAAGATCTGGTCCGATCGGTGCAACTGGCGCTCGAGCTCGAAGCGCAGGAGATTCTTGACCCGTTTGCGCCAGGTCACGGTACTGGGAATGAACTCCGCCGCGTAGGCCGAGAAGGTGTGCGGGATGCTCGGGCTGACCAGATACGAAGCCAGCGTGGCCTCAGGGAACCAGATGGCCGACCAGACCACGTCGGGCTTGAAACGTCGGGCCTCGTGCCAGATCGCCCAGGCGCTGGCCAGCTCGCGCAAGAAGAGGGTGGCGGGGATGCGCCGTGTCCGGAAGGGTTGACGCTTGTCGAAGGCGCGGGCCGCTTCGAAATCGCTGGTGGCGGCGATGACGCAGACCTCGTGGTGCTCGGCCAGGGCCAGGGCGGTCTGCCAGGAAAGTCGCGCAATGCCTCCGCGAGTGGGAGGATAGTCGCTGCTCAGGGCCAGGATCTTCATGAATTCAAGTTGCTGAACGTCAGGTTGGCTCGGGCGCTGTAGTCGTGGTCGATGTAGGCCCGATGCCAGAGCTCGAGCAGCATCAGGCTCCAGAGATGCTGACTGAGGTCCTGACCCCCGTGCAGGTGCCGGTTCAAAAGGCCCTGCACGAAATCGGGGCGTAAGAGTCCGCGTGCGGCCACCGCCTCGGGCGAGAGGAGGTCTTGCACAACACCAGAGAGCTCTCGGCGCATCCACAGGTCGATCGGTGTTCCAAAGCCCTGTTTGGGGCGCACCAGGATCTCCTCGGGGAGCCTTCCCTTCAGGGCTTTGCGAAAGCCGGGCTTGGTCTTCCAGCCGCGAACTTTCTGGCTCGAGGGAAGCCCGGCGGCAAAGTCCATGAAGGGAAGGTCGACGAAGGGCACTCGAGCCTCGAGCGAGCAGGCCATGGTCATTCGGTCTGACAGGGTGAGCACGTCGGCCGGGAGGTAGGTCTTGACGTCGGCGAACATGGCCCGCTCCTCGAAGGGGCGGGCTGCCGCTCGCTCAAAATAAGCGAGCAACAATCGGTGGCTCGGCTCGGAGGAGAAGAAGACCCGCTTGAGCAGCTTGAGCTTGTCGCCCTCCC
>QWHO01000009.1 GCA_021404945.1 bacterium CPR1 | reverse complement strand
TAGATCGAGAGCGAGTCAAGCGGCACGCGAACCGACTCGCGGCCAATCTTCTCGAGAATGGACGTGTCTTGCTCGGAGATCTCGAGAACGGACTTGTAGATTTTCCGCAAACGAGTTTGAGCCATCTGGAGGCCATCGGCATGCACGCTGCCTTCGACCACCTTATCATTCATATCCAGAGCTTTAAACCGGAAGGTAGCCAACCGTCACTCTCCTACCACAAGTTCCCACCCGGCGGAACAATGGAGCTTATTACTTCTGAGCCAGCCGTCTTACTCCTCTAAGGCTCCGCGCGTTGAGCACCTCGGCAACAGGCGCTTCGCCGTTCTACAAATTGCCTGCACTCTGGCGCCTGAGAGCGCGGCTGGAAACCCCCTTGACACAGTTTTCCGGCTGCGCGACGCCCAACATATTGTGCTAGAAGTCCGGCAGGGTTCCCGAGTCGGCGCCCAAAGACTCGCCCCGTGGTCGAGGTGGTGATGACGGCGGCCCACGCCGGGTATGACAGTGAACGTGTGCCCCTGGGCGGAGGAGCCGCTATCTGCGAGCGTTTGTGCCGAAGCTGGTCCGGTCGGCCGGTGGCCCTGCTCGGCAGCGGCCCCCAGGCCCCGCCCGGAGTGAGCTACCGACAGCTCGACTTTCTCGCGGGAAGGCACCCCGCCACCCTCAAAGAACTGGCCTACGCGCGCTTCTGCCGGCAGTTCGAAAGAGCCTGCACCGAGGCCATCCTGGCTCGCCCCGGTCCGAAGGTCGTTCTGAGCCACGATGTCTCCGAAGGGCCGGACTTTGCCAGGCTGGCCCTGGCTGGCATTCCCTCCCTCTGCATCCTGCACGTGGACGTGGTCGAGTTCTTCTGCCGCATGTACCTGCGAGGCCGTGTGCGCCCCGAGTGGGCCACCGCCATCCACCGGCGGGCCCGCCGCTGGCCCATCTGGCCCGACGTGCTGAGACTGGTGCTCGACAAACAGGCAGACGCGGCCACCCACAGCCATCTCGTGGCGCCCTCGGAGGGGATGGTCGGCACCCTCAACCGCTGCTACCCTTCTCCCCGGGTGGCGGTCATCCCCTGGGGCGCCCAGCCCGCCCCTTCCCCATCCGAGCTCGAGCCGGCTCAGACCCGGCTGGCCAGGGAGTGGGAACTGGAGTCCCATCCCCTGTTGGTCACCCTGTCCCGCATCTCTCCTGAGAAGGGTCAGGACATCCTGCTCGAGGCTCTGCTCCAGGCCGAGGAGCGGGGGCTGATCACCGAGCCTCTGGTGCTGGCCATCATCGGATCGGCCGCCTACATGGGCGGGGAAGCATTCTTTGCCAGGCTGCGCCGTCTGGCCAGCCGGCTGAATCGGGTGCGGGTGATCTTTCCCGGCCACCTGGGGGGGCTGGACAAGCACGCGGCCCTGAGCCTGGCGGACCTGATGGTGGTCGCTTCTCGCCACGAGAGCTACGGGCTGACCACCATGGAGGCCATGGCCGCCGGTCTCCCCGTGGTAGCCCTGGAGAGCCACGGAACGCGAGCCACCCTGGCTCGGGGCGGCGGAGTGCTGGTGGCCAGGCCCGAGCAGCTCTGGCCGAGCATTCAAGTCTTGCTCCAGGACCCTGTCCGGCGCCAGGCGCTCTCGGCTCAGGCCCTCGAGCAGGCCGCCCGGGAAACCTTCGAGCAGGCTTCCGAGCGACTCTATGAGTTGCTCCAGCTCAGCTCACGCCAGCCGGAGTCACCCGGTCAAGCTCGCTGAGCACGTGCTCGAACTCCGAGCGGAAGCGCTCGGGCGAGACCTTGGCCGTGCTCGCCAGCAGGGCCAGCTTGTCCGGATCCTCAAAGTCGGCCCGGTTGAGGCGGATCATGTACTCGCGGGCGATCTTGAAGCTGAGAGAGCTCACATCCACCTTGCGGACCCGAACCCGATTGGTCTCGGGGTCGAGCAACTCCTCGAAGGTCATCGGCACGATGCGGTCGCCCTGGATGGTGATCATGGCGTTGCTGCCGCCGCTCTCGAGGAAGTCCACGGCCCCGTAACCAAGGTTGCGCGTGTAGTCGATGTCGTAGGCGCAAGGCTCCACCGAGCGAAGCTCGTAGCCCAGCTCCTGGTCCACGATGGTCAGCTTGATGCCGAACTCTTCCAGCCGGCGGCGCACCGCGTATTTCACAATGTCTGAGAAGTTGAGCTCTGCCAGTCGCAGATGGCCGTGCTCGTCGCGCTCGAGGTCCTGGTTGAAGGGAATGATCTTCTTGATCTCCTCGGGGGGCACGAACTCCATGAATCCCTCGGCCACGATGGCCACCCCGTGAGGCCGGCCCAGGGCCAGGCGCTTGATGATGGATCCGGCGATGGTATCCACGATGACGCTCACCGAGATGCGGTTGCCCAGCTCGAACTCCTCGGGGATCAGCGTGATGGTGGCCGAAGCAGACTTTCCGATGCCCAGCGCCAGGTGGCCGGTCTTGCGGCCCATGGCCACCACGATGAACCAGCGGCCGGTGCTGCGAGCGTCGGTATACAGCGTTCCCACGATGGCAGCCCCTTCCGAGCGGGCGGACTCGAAGCCGAAGGTGGGAATGCCTGCGGGCAGGGGCAGGTCGTTGTCGATCGTCTTGGGGACGTGGGCAAAGTGGAGCTCATGCCCGAGGTACTTGCGCGAATATTCCGAGATGCGAGTGGCCGAGAACAGCGTGTCGTCTCCGCCGATGGTCACCAGATGGGTGATCTCCAGGTTGCGCAAGGTTTCGACGGTGGTGCGAAGCTTGTCCTCATCGCGAGTGGGATTGGCCCGGCTGGTGTGCAGGATGCTGCCTCCCAGGCGGTGGATGCGGCTGATCTTGGGCAAGGTGAGGAACTCGATCTTGGTATCGCCGTTCATGAGATGGCGAAAGCCGTCATAAAAGCCGATGACCGAGTGACCCCGTTTGATCACTTCGATGGTGACCGAGCTGATCACCGAGTTGATGCCGGGAGCAGGGCCACCCCCGACCAGGATCCCGTAGTTGCGTCGAGTCCGCATGAAGCTGCCTTCCTGGGTTCTAGGAACGAAGAGCATTCTGTTCTCGCCGCGGGCAGCCCTGCTTGCTCTCGATTTCGGCAGGGCCGGGAACTTGCGCGTCAAAGGCGCCGCCCCATGCAGACAATCGAGTTAAGCCGGCTCGGGCCCGTGGCCCGGCTGGAGATGAATCGCCCCGAGAACCACAACGCTTTCAACCTGGTACTGATCGACGAGCTCTCTCGACTCTTCGGGCAGCTCTCTGAAGACCCGCAGGTGCGGGTCATCGTCCTGGCCGGCAAGGGCAAGCATTTCTCGGCCGGGGCGGACGTGGAATGGATGAAGGCCCAGGCCCACGCCACCTGGGACGAGAACCGCACCACCGGAAGAGCCATGGCTGCTCTGTTCGAGTCCATCGACCGCTGTCCCAAGCCGGTGGTGGCTCGCGTCCAGGGCGCCGCTCTGGGAGGTGGCAGCGGGCTGGTATGCGCGGCGGACCTGGCGGTGGCCTCGCCCGACGCCCGCTTCGGCTTTACCGAGGTGCGACTGGGCATCATCCCGGCCGTCATCAGCCCGTTTGTGATCCGCAAGCTGGGCATCTCCCAGGCTCGGGCCCGGTTCCTCACTGGAGAGCGCTTCGGTGCCGAGGAGGCCCTGCGCATCGGGATGTTGCACGCGGTGTCCGAAGACCTGGACGGCGAGCTGGACAAAGTGGTTCAAAGCCTGCTGGCCAGCGCCCCGGGGGCTCAGGCCCGCACCAAGGAGCTGGTGCGCCAGGTGGCCGGCCTGCCCCCCGAGCAACAGGCCGAGTACACCGCCGAGCAAACTGCCGCCGCCCGGGCCGCCGAGGAAGGCCGCGAGGGGCTGGCAGCATTCTTGGAGAAACGCAAGCCGAGCTGGCAGAGCTTAAACTCCCTCGCATAGACTGTGCGATGAATTCTCAACAGGTTGGACTTCGTCGCATCGCCCGACGAAGTTTAGAGCGGAATGTTCCCGTGCTTTCGGTCGGGACGGGTGGCGCGCTTGCCCGACAGCGTGTCCAGTGCCTCGATCAGGCGCCAGCGGGTGTTCTTCGGCATGATGACATCGTCCACATAACCTCGCGAGGCGGCCACATACGGCGAGGCGAAGCGCTCGGCATACTCCTCGGTCAGCTCCTGGCGGCGCGATTCGACGTCTTCAGCCTTCTCCAGCTCCTGGCGGAAGATGATGTTGATGGCTCCCGCCGGCCCCATCACGGCGATCTCGGCCGTGGGCCAGGCCAGGTTGACATCCGCCCGGATGTGCTTGGAGCACATCACGTCGTAGGCCCCGCCGTAAGCCTTGCGCAGGATCACCGTCAACTTGGGCACGGTGGCTTCGCAAAAAGCGTAAAGCAGCTTGGCCCCGTGCTTGATGATCCCCCCGTACTCTTGCTGGGTGCCCGGAAGAAAGCCGGGCACGTCCACCAGCGTGACGAGCGGGATGTTGAAAGCATCGCAGAAACGCACGAAACGGGCGCCCTTGAGGGACGCGTTGATGTCCAGCACTCCGGCCAGCACCTGCGGGTTGTTGGCCACAACTCCCACCGAGCGGCCGTCGAGTCGGGCAAAACCCACGACGATGTTCTGGGCGAATTCGCGGTGGACTTCCAGGAACTGGCCGTGATCGGCGATCTGGTAGATCACCTCACGCACGTCATAAGGCTTGTTGGGATTGACGGGCACGATGCTCTCGAGATCCTCGCAGCTGCGGCGCGGATCGTCGCTGGGCCTGAGGCGGGGGGGCTCGGCCCGGTTGTGGGCCGGCAGGTAGCTCATCAGGTCGCGGATGAGAGCCATGCAGTCGGCCTCGCTGGCCACCGTGAAGTGGGCCACTCCCGAGGTGGCGGCGTGGGTGTGGGCTCCTCCGAGCTGCTCGAAGGTCACCTCCTCGTTGGTCACGGTCTTGATCACGTCCGGCCCGGTGATGAACATATGGGCCGTCTCCTCGACCATGACGATGAAGTCGGTGATGGCCGGCGAGTAAACCGCGCCCCCGGCGCAGGGGCCGAGCACTGCCGAGATCTGAGGCACTACCCCCGAGGCCAGGGTGTTTCGGTAGAAGATCTCGGCGTAACCACCCAGCGAGACCACGCCTTCTTGAATACGGGCTCCACCCGAGTCGTTCAGGCCGATAACCGGGGCCCCGTTCTGCACGGCCAGATCCATCACCTTGCAGATCTTGTTGGCGTGCATCTCGCCCAGGCTGCCCCCGAACACGGTGAAATCCTGGGCAAAGCAGTAGACCAACCGGCCCTCGATGCGCCCGTAGCCCGTGACCACGCCATCCCCGGGGAACTTCTTGTCGGCCATGTCAAAATCGTGGCAGTTGTGGGTGACGAACATATCCAGCTCGCGGAAGGTGCCCGGGTCGAGCAGGGCCTCCATCCGCTCGCGGGCGGTGCGCTTGCCCTTGGCGTGCTGGGCAGCCACCTTCTTGGGACCGCCCCCGGCCAGTGCCTCGGCCCGACCCCGGGCCAGGCGGTCGACCTTCTCTTTCATCGTGGGCACGCGGGGAGCGATCTTGGGCATGAAAACCTCCGTCAGAACCTGTGAGCCAGGTGCAGAATCTCGGTCGGACCGGGCGTGGGGTTGAGCTCGATGGCCGACTCGGAGCTGGAGTGAACCGGCAGGGAACCGTTCAGAAAGGCTTTGACGGGCTCGAGCTCGGGGAACATCTCCCGGTTGAGGAAAGGCGTGCGATAGTGCATGGGCAGCGCCCAGCGCGGCTCGAGCTCGCCCACCAGCTGGCGGGCCCAGCCCGAGCACAGGGTGTAGCCTCCCCCTCCGCAGGGCAGCATCAGCACGTCCAGCGGGCCGATCTCCTGCTTCTCCTCAGCCGTGAGCAATCGCCCCAGGTCACTCAGGTGGCACAATCGCAGGCCGTCCATCTCCCAGCAGAAGGCGCGCACCTTGCCGTAGAGGGCTCCGCCCTCACGATCGTGGTCGAGCAACAGCGACCGGAAGTTGAATCCTTCGACCTGGCGCGGAAAACGCACCACCTGGGTGGGTCCCACAACGGCCGACAGGTGGTTGTGGTCGAAGTGATCGTGGCTGATCACGGTCACCTCGGCCGACCGCTCAGGCGGCTTGTAGCCGACCTCAGGACCGTAGGGATCGATCAGGATGCGCTTTCCCCGCCGGTCGGTAAACGCAAAGCAGGCGTGAGCGTAGTATTCCAGCCGCATAGGGCAGGGACGTTTTCCGCCGACAGCCTGAAACCCTGGCTACTTGAAGAAGTCGGCGTTGACCTGGATGTAGCTCTTCCAGTTCTCGGGCAGGTCTTCCTCAGGATAGATGGCTTCCACCGGACAGACCGCCACGCAGGCCCCGCAGTCGATACACTCGTCGGGATGAATGTAGTACATTTCCGCGCTCTCGTTGGTGTGGATGCAGTCCACCGGACAGACCTCCACACAAGCGGCATCCTTCACTCCCTTGCAGGGCTCGGCGATAATGTGGGTCATTGACTTACTCCTCGTGTCATTGGGCTGAGCTTGCCCGCGATTCTGTGCGCAGTCTAGCAAACCTTCCGAGGGGGAGCAGTGACTCGATACCGGATTTTTGGCTCAGACCTTGCCCAGCGCCTCGGGGTCGAGCAGGGTCAGGGTCTGGCCGTGCCGCTCGAGCATTCCATCCTTGGCCAGGCGGATGAGGGCGCGGCTCACGCTCTCGCGGGCACCGCCGAGCAGCGAGGCCAGCTCGGCGGTGGACATGCCCAGCTCGAGCACGATGCCCCGGGGGCTCTCCTGGCCGCGTTCGCGGGCCCACTCGAGCAGGGTGCGGGCCAGGCGCTGGTCGAGGTTGAGAAAGGCCAGCTCCTCCACCCGGTCCTCCAGGCCCTGGATACGCTGGCTGAAAGCCGCCAGAAAGCTGAGGGCCAGCTCGGAGTGCTGGCGCGTGAGCTGGCGCACCCGGGTCAGCGGCAGCACCATCACGGTCGAGCTCTCCAGGCAGGTGGCGTAGGAGCCGTGTCGCTCGTCCGGGTTAAAGAGCACGGTCTCGCCCAGGGTCTGGTAGGGCGTGGCTACAGCCAGCACTTGCTCGCGACCGTCGTGGGCGACCCGCGAGATGCGCACTCTGCCTTTGACCAGGATGAGCAGGCCCTGGGTCCGGTCGCCCGGCCCGAACAGGCGCTGTCCGCCGAGCAGGCCCAGGAAGCGGGCGCAACGAGCCAGCTCGTCGATCACGGCCTCGCTCATGTGGCGAAAAGCCGGCACGCGCCTCAGGTAAGCGCGCATGCGGGCCCGGCTGCGCCGCTCCTCGGGCGGCTCCGCCTGGACGACCACCTCGCCCAGCTCGCGCTGGATGCGCACCAGGTCTTCCTCGGCGAAGGTGCGCCAACCCCGGAAGTCGCGCCCCACGTGGCTGATGCGACCCTCGCGAAACCAGCGCAGCAGCGTGCTTCGACTGATGCCGAGCCGGGAGGCTGCCTGGCTGGCGGAGAGCATGACTCAAGTATAGGCAAATATATCCATGGCAGTCAAGCCTGGCGCTTGAGGGTGTGCGCGGAGTTGCCCGCGCATGTGCCGGGACTGATCTGGGCGCGACTGACCCGGGCCTGCAGGCCAGAGCCTTCTGGGTCCAGCCGCGCCTTCTTGTCGCAGTCGAAGGTGAAAAGGCATTCTGTCCACGGCTTCATGATGCCAGCCCGGAGTGAGCGGCATGTCTGCGAGCCGTTGCCAGGAGATTGCCCCGAGGTTGCCAAGTTTTGAACGTGATCGAGATCGAAGGCCATCTTGAGGAGGGCGGGGGCCAGATCCTGCGCACTTGCCTGGCCCTCAGCGCTCACACGGGCAAGCCGTTCCGAATCAAGCACATCCGGGCCCGGCGAAGCCCGCCCGGACTGAAGGCTCAGCACCTGGCTGGAGTTCGGCTGGCCGAGCAGCTCACCCGGGCCAATGTGAAGGGAGCCCACCAGGGGTCGACCGAGCTGACTTTCATCCCCACCCGCAAGGCTACGGGGTCGCACCGGATCGACGTGGGCACGGCCGGGTCGGTGACACTGCTCGCCCAGGCCGTCCTGCTGCCGTCGTTGACCTCGCTCGAGCCGGTCGAGCTGGAGCTGATCGGGGGCACCGACGTGGCCTGGGCGCCGCCGGTGGACTATCTTGCACGCGTGCTCTTGCCCTACTACCAGCTCCTGGGTGAGGTGGAGCTGACCCTGGAGCGGCGCGGTTTCCACCCCAAAGGGGGCGGGCGAATGCGCCTGACAGCCCGGGGCCAGCCCGCCCGGCTCCCCCCGCTGGTGCTCGAGCATCCTCACGAGCTGAGCTGGCACGGCAGCTCGGTGGCCAGCCACGACCTGGCCGGGCGCCGGGTGGCCGAGCGGCAGGCGGAGGCAGCCCGCGAGCTGTTGCCAGGTCTGGAAATCGACTCCGCATACGATCGCACGGGCTCGACCGGCTCGGTGCTCACCCTGTGGGGCGAGGCTCCCGGCGGCCCCTGGCCCCTGCGGGTGGGAGCCGACCAGCTCGGACGCAAGGGCCTGAGCGCCGAGGAGGTGGGCCGCAAGACCGCCAGCCTGCTCAAGCAGCGCCTGAGCCGGCCCCAGCCGGTGGAAGAGCACCTGGCCGATAACCTGATCCCCTTCCTGGGGCTCTTTGGCGGGCGCATCGCCTGCCAGCAGGTGACTCCCCACGCCAGGGGTAACGCCTACGTCGTGGAGCAGTTCTTGCCGGTTCGCTTTGAGATCTCCGCCCACGAGGTGGCATGCGTACCTTCCTGACCGCGCGCTGGATCAATCTGGCCCTGTTTCAATTCCCGGTGCCGGCCGAGGTGCTGGCCCCCCACCTTCCCGCCGGGCTCGAGCTGGATACGACCGACCCGAGCCAGGGCTGGATCAGCCTGGTGGCCTTCGACTTCGACTCCATCCGTTTGCTGGGGCTGGCCATCCCCTTGCACACCCGCTTCCCGGAGATCAACCTGCGTTTCTACGTGCGCCGGGGCGAGCAGCGCGGCGTGGTGTTCGTCAAGGAGCTGGTGCCGCGCCCGGCGGTGGCCTTCGTCGCTCGCTGGGCGTACAACGCGCCCTACTTCACCGCTCCCATGCGCAGCCGGGCAACCCGCCAGGGGGATCGGGTCCAATTCTCGCATCAGCTGCGCTATCAGGGCAGAAAGCACTCCATCCAGGCCACCGGGGCCAACACCCTGTTCACGCCAGGCCCGGACTCGCTCGAGCACCACTTCAAAGAGCACAGCTGGGGCTTTGGCAAGACCAGCGAAGGCCAGACCCTGGTCTATCGGGTGGATCACCCGATCTGGCGGGTTTACCCGGTGGTCGGCCACCACCTCGATCTCGACTGGGGACTGCTCTACGGCAGCAAGTGGAGCTTCCTCAACGCTCGTGAGCCCGATTCGGTCGTGATGGCGGAAGGCTCGGCCATCTCGGTCTATCCCTGCGGGAGACTGCACCAGTGATCAGCTCGCTGCCCACCGTCAACGCCTCTCTCAACGCTCTGGCCGCGCTGCTCTTGCTGGCGGGCTTTGTGGCCATCCGCTCGGGCAAGCGAGAGTTGCACCGCAAGCTGATGCTGGCCGCATTCAGCTGCTCGGTGCTCTTCCTGGTGTGCTACCTGGTCTACCACGCCCAGGCGGGCAGCAAACGCTTCCCGGGCACGGGCACGGTACGCGCCTTCTACCTGGCCGTGCTGGCCAGTCACTCGGTGCTGGCGGCCTTGCTCCCTTTTGGCGCCATCCTGGCCCTGCGCCGGGCCCTGCAGGGCAAGCTCGAGCAGCACCGCCGGCTGACCCGATGGGTCTGGCCGGTGTGGATGTATGTCTCGGTGACCGGCGTGGTCATCTACTGGATGCTCTATCGGATGAGCTGGGGCCCATGATCAGGACCTGGGCACTCCGGCGCGCACAGACAGGCTCCTGAAAAGGAGGGCCAGACTCAAGACGACCAGGAGACGGGCCCCGGGGTAGGACAGGATGAGGCGCAGGAAGTAGCCCACCTGCGACCCCGCTCTGTCCAGCAAGTGGTAGGTATCGAACGGGCTCACCGATCGCACCCCAGCATCTCGAGCAGCGCTCTCCTGAGGCGGCGGGCCAGAACGCGGGCTTTGCGGTAGTAAAGCATGCAAACCTCCTGAAAGATTTTCACTGTGGCCATTCTGACCGCCAAAGCTTGTGAAAGTTCCAGGGTTTGTAAAGAAATTCAGGGGCGCCAGGCTACTTGAGCATCTCCTTGACTTTGGCGCCCACCTCGTCCACCTTCCAGTCAGCCCCGGGCAAGACGGAATACACCTTGCCATTGGGATCGATCAGGGCGGTGCGCAGGTTGTGATCGATCACGCCCTTGCTGTCGTCCCAGTAGAGGACTCCGAAGCAGCTGGCCACCTTATTGATATCGGTGGGCTTCCCGGTCAGGAAGGTGTAGGTGGATGGGTCGCCCTTCATGCGCGCGGCATAGGACTTGAGCACCTGAGGGGTATCCTTCTTGGGGTCGATGGAGACGGCCAGAATCGCGAAGCGACCCCTGGCCTTGCCCAGGCCCTCGGCCAGCACGCCCAGCTGGCTGAGCTTGTTGGCGAGCGTCGGACATTTGTCGGGGTAAGGGCAGGTGGTATAAAGGAAGGTGAGCAGCACGGCCTTCCCTCGAAAGCTCTTGAGGCTGGTGGGTTTGCCATCCTGGTTGGTCAGGGTGAAATCGGGCACCGTCTGGCCCACCCCGAGGGGGCTCTGGGCATAAGCCACGGTCAGAAGGAACGTCAGAAGAAGAAAACGCTTCAGCATCGAGGCAAATTGATGCACGATGGGTGGGATTCCTGCTCCTGCACAGGTTTTTCTCTGGCAACTCGGCTCACTTCCAGCGAGAGCCAGCCTCCTTGCGATACCAGGCCCAGAAGGCCTGGGCGAAAATGGCGAAGGCCACCAGCCCTCCCACCACCTTCATGAGGATCCCGCCCAGTTGCTGGTCTTCCAGGGGGGTCAATCTGACGATGCGAATGGCCCTGGCGTAGGTCGGGTAATGCACCGAGCCGACGAAGGTGAGGTAGAAGAAAACGGGGGTCTGGGCGATCATCGAGGCCACCGCATAGAGCATCTGCTGGCCGTAGTGAATGCGGGGGATCTCAGGCAGCGGGCTCAGGATGGGCCACCAGAAGAGCAGCGAGGTGCCCAGAATCAGGGCGTGCTCGAGAAAGTGCACCGAGCGGTCGCGCAGAGTCAGCTCGTAAAGGGCTGGGATGTGCCAAACGGTGAAGACCAGCGTGAACAGGGCCAGCGCCACCACCGGACGGGTGAAGGTGCGCACGGCCCAGCGGACAGGAGCGAACTCGAGGAAGGGGCGCAGCAGCCAGGAGGGGAGGCCCCGCAGGAAGAGGGGCGGGAAGGTCCACATCAAAAGGTTGTGCTGCACCATGTGCAGACTGAACAGGTAGCGCTCAGCGATGGCGTCCAGCGGACTGCCGACAGCCAGGTAAAGCACCGCCAGGCTGGCCAGGAACCAGCCCGCCTGGCGGGAGGGGAAAGGCTCTGCGGGCGCCACCTGGTTGCGCAGCGGTCCAACTGCCAGGAAGTAGAGCAGAGCCAGGAGGGCCAGGCCCTGACCCACCTCGGGGCTGGGGGTCCAATCGCTCAGAAGCTCGCTCAGGCTCATCGGGTCATCAGCCAGCTCACCAGCTCATCCAGCTCGGCCCCGGAGAGCTTGCCCTCATAGGCCGGCATGGCTTTGAGCGAGTCGGGCGCCCGCCAGGTGTCGGGACGCAGAATCTTGCGACGCAGGTAGTCGGGCCCGGCCACGCCGGGCAGTCGGGTGGAGGCACGCTGGCCGATGCCGTCCAGGCTCAACCCGAGAGTGGCCTGAGAAATTCCGTCCAGGGCGTGGCAATGGTCGCACTGCTGGGCGCGGAACACGGTCAGCCCCGGCGGGTCGACCGGGCCAGACTCGAAACGGAGAGCCGAGAGCAGGCGAAAAACCACCATCGGCAGCGCCAGCGCTGCCGCCAGCCCAAGCAAGAGCCAGGCGGCCCGGCGCCGGTCAGCGCCCGGGGCTGGCGGCGGGGGAGCCACCGGCCTCAGGATTGCCACTCGGCGAAGGAGCCGCCTTTCCGGCGTCCTTCTGGGCCATCAGGAAGGTGACCAGCGCCTTGCGATCGGCGTCAGGGAAACCGTAGTTGGTCATGGAGTTGGGATAGCCTTCCACGATGTAGGCGGCCGGGTCTTTGATGGACAGGTCGATGTACTGCTCGGCATTCTGGCCGGGCACGCGCCTGGCGCCCGTCTCCCAGATGCCGTTCAGCGTGGGGCCAACGACGCCTGTCGCCGACTTCACCGTGGCCAGCTCGTGGCAGACCGCGCATTTGGTCTCAAAGAGCTCGAGGCCCTTCTCGCCCTCAGCGCTCAGCTTCGGCCCGGTATAGTCTTGAGACTGCGCCGGGCCGCCCGTGGCGGCCTGGTCCTGTTTCTGGCCCGCCGGGGTGTGAGGGGGCGCGACCGCCACCAGGGCCGCCAGAGTGCCGCCGGCCAGCACCATGCCCGTGACGAACATGAATGTGAAAAGCGGCTGGTCGTAGTAGAGGTGCATGAAAAAGGCCACCACCAGCACATACTTGGCCACCGCCAGGATGAGCAGCATGGCCACGCCCAGCGAGCTGTTCTGGTTGTGGGCGATCAGATAGGGCACGACGATCTCGGCCACCGTGATCAGGGTGAGCGAGATGATAATCTTGGCATACAGCTTGAGGGAGGCGTGAGCTCTTTCTTTCTTTCCAGCCATGTCAGTCTGCCTTCCTCAGTGGATCACGGTGGGGTTGCCACCAGGGGTGATAATGTACTCGAGCAGATAGACGCCGCCGAAGATCACAATCCAGACGATGTCCACGAAGTGCCAGTAGAGGCCGGCGATCTCGACGTCGAGCTGACGTTTCTTGGACATGCCGCCTTTGAAGCTGAGGATGCACAGACTCATCAGCCAGAGCACTCCGATGGCCACGTGGCAACCGTGGGTGCCGGTCAGGACGTAGAAGGTCGAGCCGAACAGATTGGTCGTCAGGCCCAACCCGCCGTGCTTGTAGAAGTGCGAGAACTCGTAAATCTGGAAGCCCAGGAAGATACTCCCGAAGAAGGCTGTTCCTGCCGTCCATAGCTGGAACTTCTTGAGGTCGCCCCGCTGGATGGCCGCCAGAGCCAGCACCATCAGGTAGCTCGAGGCCAGCAGCACGAAGGAGCTGGTCGAAGTCAGTGGGATGTCAAAGATGTCCTCCGGCTGGGGCGTTCCCGCCGGACTGCGACCGCGATAGATAAAGTAGGTCGAGATCAGGCATCCGAAAAACATACAGTCGGAGGCCAGGAAGGCCCACATCAACACCTTCCGGTGAGGAAGGCCGGTGCAGCCCATTTCGTGGGGATTGTCCAAGACCACCTGGCTCATCAGTGTTCGTCCTCAAAGTGGATGTGGTAGCCGCCGATCGGCTCGAGTGACCAGCAGAAAATGGAGACCACCGCACCGACCAACCCGACGATCGCCCAGGGCATCGGCTGGAAAATCATCGCGGTTGCGGCGAATGCGAACCCTGCGGCCGCAAACATGGGGAAATAAGAGCCGCCCGGCATGTGAATGCCGTGCTCGTCGTGGCCGTGGTGCTCACCATGAGCCTCGTCGCCTAACAGCGGCTCCTCCTGGTGCAGCAGCTCGGGATGCTTGGTGACCCACCAGTCATCCAGGTCTTTTACGTGGGGGATGTCCTTGAAGTTGTAGACCGGAGGCGGCGAAGGGAGGCTCCACTCGAGCGTGCGGGCATCCCAGGGGTCGTCAGAGGCCTGATCGCCGTAGATCAGCGACTTGACCATGTCGAAGTAGACCAGCCCGATAGAAGCTGCCATCAGGAAGGCCCCGATGGTGCACACCAGATTGAGCTCGTTCCATCCCATCCCGTCAGCGTAGCTGTAGATGCGCCGGGGCATGCCATTGAGACCCAGCCAGTGCATCGGAAAGAAGGTGAGGTTGAAGCCCACGAACAGGCCCCAGAAGGAGAGCTTGCCGAGCAGCTCGCTCATCATCTTCCCGGTGATCTTGGGGAACCAGTAATAGATTCCGCCGAGCAGCCCCATAATGGCCCCGCCGATCAGCACGTAGTGAAAGTGGGCCACGATGAAGTAGGTATCTTGCTGTTGCGAGTCGTGGGCCGGGTTGGCGTGCATCAGGCCCGAGAACCCGCCGATCATGAACATCGTGATGAAACCGATCGCAAACAGCATCGGGACTTTGAGGCGGATCTGCCCACCCCACAGCGTCAGCACCCAGTTGAAAATCTTCACGCCGGTGGGCACGGCGATGGCCATGGTGGTGACCGCAAAAGCGGCATTGGCGATATTGCCCATGCCGGTGGTGAACATATGGTGAGCCCAGACCGTGAAACCCATGAAGCCGATGGCCATTCCCGAGGCCACCACAAGCGGATATCCGAACAGAGGCCGGCGGGAGAACACCGGCAAGATCTCGCTGATGATCCCCATCGGCGGCAGGATCAGGATGTAGACCTCGGGATGACCGAAAATCCAGAACAGATGCTGCCAGACGATGGGGAGACCGCCCTTGGCCACCGCGAAGAAGTTCGTGCCAGCATAGCGGTCGAAGAGCAACTCGACCAGCGCGATGGTGATGGCCGGGAAGGCCATGAAGAGGAGGAAGCTGGTCACCAGGGTCATCCAGGAGAAGACGGGCAGGCGCCACATCGACATTCCCGGGGCCCGCATGTTGATGATGGTGGCGGCGAAGTTCAGGGCGCCGGCCACCGAGCTGATGCCCAGCACCGACAGGCCCACCACCCAGAAGTCGATTCCCAGGCCAGGATTGTAAGCATTCAGGGTGTTGGGAGCGTAGCCGAACCAACCGCCATTGGGCGTCTGGCCGATGAACCAGCCCAGGTTGATCAAGATGGAGCCGAACAGGAAAACCCAGTAACTGAAAGCGTTCAGGCGGGGAAAGGCGACGTCGCGGGCCCCGATCTGAAGAGGCACGATGTAGTTAAAGAACGCGACCGACATCGGCATCACGAACAGAAAGATCATCGTGGTGCCATGCATGGTGAAGAGCTGATTGTAGAGCTCGGCTGAGTAGAGCCTTTGATCCGGGTAGGCCAGCTGGGTTCGGATGGCCAGGGCTTCGATGCCTCCGAAGATGAACCAGAACAGGGCCGTGACCGCATAAAGCACACCGATCCGCTTATGATCGATGGTGGTGATCCAGCTCAGGAGACCGCTCTGCTCGGTGGGGCGGCGCAGAAATCTTTCATACATTCCCTTCTCGGGGACCGGCTCGATGATCATCTTTGGGGTGCTCGACATGAGTTACTCCAGGCTCCGCAGGTAGGCCACCAGAGCGTCGATGTCACCCTGGTTGAGCGCGATGTTGAGGTTGTCCCAGCCGGGCCAGGGACGACGCCAGGACGGCTGAGGCGATGAGTGCAGGAAGGCAGCCTGCATCATATTGCCGGGCTTGATCTCCCCCGGGTGGTCGAGCCAGGCGGCCAGATTCTCAGGAGTGTTCTCGAGCTGGCCGGCGGCGATGGTGGTGCGGCTGGCCAGGTGGGTCAGATCGGGGCCGAGATTTCCGCCCGCCGCCGGGCGAATCTGGTGGCAGCCGACGCACTGCTTGGCCTTGAACAGCTCCTTGCCTCGCAGGGCCAGGGGGTCGGTCACCTCGCGGGCACCCGACTTCTGGTGCTCGACCCAGCTCTTGAATTCATCGCCGGGCAGGGAGTGAACGCGGAACTTCATGAAGGCGTGCGACTCGCCGCAGAACTCGGCGCACTGGCCGTAATAGGTGCCATCCCTGGTGGACCGAAGCCAGAGCCAGTTGCTCTGATTGGGCATCAGGTCGACCTTACCCCCCAGTCTGGGCACCCAGAACGAGTGGATGACGTCGTTGGTCTTCAGGTTGAACTTCACCGCCTGACCGGTCGGGATGGCCAGCTCGTTGGCGGTCACCACTCCCAGGGCGGGATACTCGAACTTCCACCACCACTGGTAACCCGTCACATTGATCTCCAGCACCTCCGAGGTCGGGTCCTGGAGCGTTCCCTGGTAGAACTGCCCTTTCAGAGCCGGCACCAGAATGACGACAACCAGGCAGACCGAGAGGATGATCAGGCACACCTCGAGCTTGGTGCTCCCGTGCCCCTGGTCGGGCAGCGGGGTGTCGGGAGTGACTTCGCCCACATGCCGGTAGCGCACCACGCAGTAAACGATCAGGCTGCCAACGAGCACGAAGATGAGCAAGCTGACGTAGAAGGAAACCATGAAGGTGTAGTATTGATACTCGGCCACCGGACCGTCCGCATCGACGATACTCTGGGGGCCGCGCAGGCCGCAGCCCGACAGCATCAATCCCAGCGTCACCATCCAGGCGGCTGTCACGATGCGCTGCGTTAAGGTTCTCTTCATAGGTTTCCTCAGGAGTCGGATTTTCGCGATCCGGGTTTTTGTGCTCGCCTGGAATCAGTCCTGCTCAGGTTCGATTCCAGAGCAAGATGATGTAGAGCAGAGGGAGGTAGGCGACCGATGCCAGCACCAGCTGGCGAGCTCTGCGGGTCGTGCGCTCGCGGGCCATGCGCAGGCCGTAAAACAAGAATCCCATTCCCAACAGGAAAGCGAGCAAGAAGTAGGTCAACCCGGCCATGCCGGCCAGCGTGGGTGCCATGCTGACGGGTACCAGCAACAGAGTGTAGACCAGGATCTGGGCGCTGGCGAGCGCTCCCTTCGGATCGACAACCGTGATCATCGGCAGCCCCGCCCTGGCATAATCTTCACGGCACAGCCAGGCGATGCCCATGAAATGGGGCAACTGCCAGAGGAACAGGATCAAGAAAAGCAGCCAGCCTCCCAGCGTGACTGTGCCCTCGGCCGCCGCCCAGCCCACCAGCACCGGCAAGGCGCCGGGCACCGCCCCCACCAGGGTGCAGAGCGAAGAGACGCGCTTGAGGGGTGTGTAAACCAGCACGTAGGTGATGACCGCCAGAGCTGCCAGCAAGCCCGAGAGTGGTTGAACGGCCACGCCCAGGTAAAGGCAACCCCCGGCCGCCAGAATGCCTCCAAAAATCTCAGCGGCCACCGGATCCACCCGTCCGGCGGGCAGCGGGCGGTTCTGGGTGCGGCGCATGCGAGCGTCCACGTCCACTTCAAGAACGTGGTTCAGCGTGGCCGCTCCGGCGCCCATCACGTAGGTGCCCAGCAGCAGGTGAGTCAACACGGCCCAGCTTGGCTCGTTGGTGGCCATCCAGTAGGAGCCGCCGGCGGTAAAGGCGGCCATGGTGACCAGCCGGGGCTTGGTCAGCTCCATCCAGTCGCGGGTCGAGCCGCGGGGCTCGTCGGCCACGTGGGGCGAGGCGTCGAAGCTCGCCAGGCGCAGGGCCCAGACCAGCAGGGAGAAAACAGCGGCCAGCACCAGGGCACCGTTCATGACATGCAGACAGGTGGGCAGGAAGCCTCGAAAGCTCCACAGGGTGGCCACGCCCAGCGCGACTTGCAGGCTCAGCAGGCCCGCCAGGGCCACGGCCAACCGGCGCAGCCGACCGTCCTGCTGGTAACGCAGGATCTCGTAGACCAGGTAGCCACAGGCCAGCGACACCACGAGCGCGCCGACTCGGTGAGCGAAATGGATGGCGTCGGCGGGGGTGGTCATGAGAGGGATGATGCGTCCGCCGGTGAGTGGGAAATCGACAAACTTGAGACCGGCGCCCATATGACGCATCACCGCCCCCAGCACCAACTGGCCCACCACCGAGGCCAGGGCCAGAAAGGCCGCTGTCCGCAAGCGCCCGGCCCGCTCGATGGGGCCGGGCCGATTCCAGCCGGGCGAGGTGACCAGGACCAGGGCCACCACGGTACACAGGAAGAACTGGGCCAGGCAACCGTGGGCCACCGAGACGGCCGTGGGGAGCTTCAGCAGCACTGTCAGGCCTCCCAGAAGACCCTGGATGATGACCAGCAGCAAGGCCAGCCAGGCCAGCCGGCGTACCAGGGTGGGGGTACGGGCGAAGCTGGTCCAACAGGCCAGCACCAGCGTCAGGAAGCCCACCAGGCTGGCAACCAGCCGGTGCCCGTGCTCATAGAGCACGCCTCCGACCATGGCCGGGAAAAATCCGCCGAAAGAGAGCGGCCAGTCCGGCACCGCCAGCCCCGAGCCAGTGGTGGTCACCGTGGCGCCGATGAAGATCAGCAGAGCAGTAGCCAGCGCAAGTCCGCGAGTGAAGGCGGAGAGTGCGGGCAAAACTGTATTCGACTGATGGGGCTGGTCTGTCATAAAAGAAGCGCTGGCGCGCCTGCTCAATACTGTGAAAGATTTCACGAACCCGGTCAATCAGGGAAAGCCCTGACGCCAAACGGCTTCTGCAATCCATCTCAGGCCATTCGGGCTTCGCGGGAGTCCCTGGATCCCCCTTCAGAATGACGAGCTGTTCACCTGGCGGCAAAATCCCATCTGGCGTCGGATCTCGTACAGCATGACGGTGCCCGCCATGGCCACGTTGAGCGACTCCAGTCCGGCTGCCATGGGCAGGGTCACCGACTGGCCTCGCAGCTCTTGCAGCCCGTGGGCCTCATTGCCGAGCACCAGCAAGCTCCGGGCCGGGAAGCGGGTCTCGAAGAGCGATTGCCCTCCACGCACCACGGCGCTGAAGACGGCATGCTCGGGCAGGGGCTCGAGCATCCGCGCCAGAGGCACGCTGAAGAGGGCTCCTGCCGAGGCGCGCACGGCTTTGGGGCCGAAGGGGTCGGCGCCCTGCTCCCCGACCACGACCGTGCAGGGAGCGACCGCCGCAGCGGCCCGCACCAGGGTGCCCAGGTTGCCGGGATCGGCGATATGATCGAGCAAGAGCACCAGGTCGTGCCAGGCTACCGGAGCGGTCGGCATTCTGGCCACGGCCAGCACGCCCTGGCAGGTGCTGGTCGCGGCGGCGCGCTCGAGCAGCTCCTCCTCGACCAGATACACCGCGCTCCCTCGTGCCTGCCAGCGGGACCCCAGCTCCTCATGGCGGGGGCTGACCAGCACCGTCTCCACTGGGAAGTCGGCCCGCTCGGCCGCGCTCAGGCAGCGCAGGCCCTCGACCAGAAAGCGGCCGGTGGCCCGGCGCTCGCGGGCATGACCGAGTCGGGCCACCTCCTTGAGGAGGGGGTTATGCCGCCCGAGCGGCTTCAAGTGGGCTCGGCGCTGAACGAAGCGCCGTTCAACAGATTGTCGACAGTCCCGCGCGTTCTGATTCTGAGCCGGTCAGCACGCGGGACTGTTGCAAAGCCAGGCAGAGGTAACGCTCGCGCAGCTCCAGCACCAGACGGTCGGCCACCAGCTCGGCCAGCGCCGCTTGCAGCTCGCCCTCCTCGGCCCCGGTCAGCTCTTCCAGGCGGGCCAGGCTCAGGGGCCTTCTCATCGTCTCGCGGACCACGCTCGCCTTGGTGCCCTGGCAGCGGTAGGTGACCTCGGGCGGGCGGCGACCGTCGCGCAAGAGCACGCTGTCGCCCTGGTCCTCCAACCACAGATAGGGGCGCTCGGCTCGCATCCAGGCCTGCTGCCAGGCCCGGATCAGCTCCACCGTACGCCGATAGAGGGCCTGCAACTCGGGCGGGGTCTCGCGGTCAAGCTGGTACTCGTAGGCGATCTTCTCGATGTCGAGCTCATCGGGGTAGATATCCCGGTAGAACTCGTCGGGGCGCCAGTTGCGCAAGCCGTAGCGTTCCTTCTGGTGGTAGTAAGGCGAGAAGCGCACGAACGAGAGCTCGATGGCAAAGGGCGGGTCCAGGTGGGGGATCAGCTCGAGGTGGCCCAACTGCCGGGCCAGATCCTCGGCGGTGGCGTCGGGAAAGCCCAGAATGATATTGTGGCTGACCCGCACCCCCCGTTCAGCGCAGCCTTTCATGAGCATCAGGTTGTGGAAAGTGGTGGTGCCCTTGCTCATCTTCTCGAGCAGAGCATCCTCCATGCTTTCGATGCCAGGCTGGACGAGCTGCACTCCGGCCCGGGCCAGGATATCCAGATGCCGGTCGGTCAGGGCCGTGCGCACCTCCATGAAAGGAATGCGCAGACGCGGATGGATGCGGCGCAACTCGGGAAAAATCTCCTGAATCGTGGGCACAGTGACCAGGTCGTCCACCACATAGAAGGCGGGCGTGGTGCCAGCCGGTGGGGTGGCGCGGTCGGGTCGGGGGGTGAAGTAACGCTCGACCTGAGCCTCCACCTCGGCCAGCACGCGCTCCCTGGAGCGCCGGCGGAACGTGCCGTGAAAAGAGAAGGCGCAGAACTTGCAGGTCTTTTTGTCGCCCCAGGCGCAGCCGCGCCCCATCTCGATGGGAAGCACCCGCTCCATGAGGCCGCGGGTGCCTGAATCGAGCCCTTTGAGGATTTCGAAGTACTCGTCATAGTCAGGATAAAGCTCGTCTTCCAGGTCGTGCCTGGTGGGGCCGAGCGCGGCGCGACGCACCTCGCCCCGATAGCGGTAGTGCACCCCGGGCAGGTCGGCCGGCTCGGCCCGGTCGAGCAGCCGCTCCACCAGGGGCACGAGAACCGGCTCGCCCTCCCCCACCACCCCGGCGTCCAGGAACTCAAACACGCGCAGCAGCTCGCAGACGCTCTCGTCGTGAATCTGCGAGGTCGCCCCGCCGAACACGATGGGCTTGTCGGGATGGCGCTCCTTCAGGCGCCGGGCCAGGGCCAGCGAGGCATTGATCTGGGGGTAGGTCATGGTGAAGGCGAACAGGTCGAAAAGCGAGTAATCGCGAGCCATCAGGTCGACGAGCAACTCGGGGATGAGCTCGCGCTTGACGGCCAGCAGCGACTGGAAGGGGAAGGAGACGGTCTTACAATAGCCCTCGAGCCGCATGCTGGCCTGCCAGTCTCCAGCTACGCCCGGCTTGAAGGCTCGCTCGGAAAAGAGCCATTCGTAGACCATACTGGGCACCTGGGCGGTGTACTGCACGTGGAAACCGCGCCTTCGCATGCGGGCGTAAAGCTCGATGTTGGGGTAAAGGCAGGTGGCCTCAAGGCCGCTCTTTTGCAGCACGCTCTTGAGCAGGCCCGTCTGGATGGAGGGCCTGGTGGCGGGCGCGAACGGCATGTTGAACAGAGCGACGCGCGGCATTGGCCGTTAGTTCGGGGCTCGGGCGGGACCGGCCTCCTGCTCTCGCGCCCTGGGCACGCCGCAGATGCCCATTCCGGTCGCCCCGCCCGAGCATGCAGGCACGAGCGCTGGCAACTCCGCGCACATCGGCTCCGCACCCGAAATGTGCCCGAACAGGGAACTCACCCCGGGTGGCCAATACCGCCTCCCATGAGCGAGAGCCCGGTCCAGCGGGAGACGCCCTCTCCGGTCTTCGACGAGCTGCTTCGACTCGTTCGGGGGGCTCAGGGCGGCAGCGTTCCCCGACCCGAGCTGCAGCAGTATGTCGAGCAGCTCACTTCCCGCTTTGGGCAGGCTCGCGAGGCCACCCGCAAGCAGATCGCCGGCCAGGGAGCTGAGCACGTGGAGCGGTTCGCCGAGCCCATTGCCCGCATCGAGGAGGCTTTCCAGGAGGTCGAGTCGGCTCTGCATGCAGTCTTAAAGTTTGCCCGGAGCGGCGATGAGGAGGATGGCCTGGTAGCCGTGCGCCGGGCAATCCGCGCCTCCTGGAGCCAGGCCACCGCCATGGACGCCTACCAGCAAGCTGAGCTGGCCGCTGGCCCCAGCCGCGTGCCGCTGGTCAACCTGATGGTCAAGATGAAAGAAGGCTTTCTGGCCGGATCGGTCAGCCGCGCCGAATTCGAGGATGCGGTCCGAGGCGCCATCAAGATGTGCCAGGAAGCCCAGCAAGAGATGCGCGCCAGGGGCGAGTTGAGCGACGCCGAGGAAGCCATGGTGGGTGCCTACGAGCGCCTCAAGAAGATGCTGGGCGAGCTGCTTGGCGCCATCGGAGAGGGGGGCGAGGCGCTGGAAGCGGCCCTGACCGAGGTGACGGACGCCTCCGAAACGGTGCGCGCCGCCATGCAGGAGCTGAACACCCGCATCTTCACGGCCGGTCCGACGAGGATGCCGCATGCCAACCTGGTGCTGAACATCATGGCAGCCCACCAGGCCGGCCAGGTACCCGACCAGGTCCTCCTCAACGCCCTGGAAGTCTTCCGCAATGGCATGGAGCAGGAGTCTGGAGAGGTCGAGCGCATGCTCAGCATGCCCACCCGGTCGAGCGCCATCCAGGAGCAGACCCTGAAGACCCGCCAGGCATATGAGATGCACTGGCCGGCGATCGAGCTGGCCGAGGGCTATGCCGCCGGCCAGGCCGATCAGTACGAGCCGGCCCGCCAGGCCCTGATCCAGGCCTCGGAGGCACTGGCCGCCTGCAAGGAGGCTTTCGAGCAGATCGGCGAGCTGGAGGGGAAAGTGCTGTGCGTCATGTGCGGGGCCCCCAACGCGCCCGGGGATCGGGCCTGCTCCAAGTGCGGCGCGCGCATGGTCCAGACACAGATGGGCACCTCCACGATGTCTCTCCAAGAAGAGTGGGGCGAGGCCCGAGGCGGCGAGCTGGTCATGACGGAGAACCTGCTGCGAGTGCTCCAGTCCGTCAACGAGGTGGGTGAGCAGTCGCTCGAGTTGGAGGAGTTTGGGGAGGTGCTCACCTGGATGGCCGACCTGGTGCAACAGCACCTGCTCGGCCTACCCCAGGCTCCTGCTTTCAGCCGGGAGGGGTTGAGCCAGGAGCAGTCGGAGGCGGTGGACGAGTTGGAAGAAGAGCTGGCCCGCCAGCGAGAAGAAGTGGTGGCGGGAGCCGAGGAGCTGATGGCCGGCTTGAGCCAGCTCAGCTGCTACCTCGACGAGCAGGACAAGGAGCACCTGACCTCGGGGGTGCGGATCGTGCGCGATGGGGCCGTGCGCGTGCAACGCGCCCAGCGGACCATCGACGAGCTGGCTACCAGGGTGGAAAGTACTCGCCGGGGCGACGGCCCGACAGAGGAGGAGCAAGAGGACGAGCAGGTCGCCTGACTTGTCCGGCTGGGCCCGGCGCATCCTGGAGGGCTACCAGCAGGGTCTGTTCCCCATGGCCGCCCGCGAGGACGGGCGCTTGCGATTCTACCATACCAATCCGCGCGGGATCCTGCCACTGGAGGCCGTGCACGTGCCCCGCCGGCTCGCCCGGCGCCTTCGCCAGAACCCCTTCACCATACGCATCGATAGCGATTTCGCCGGGGTGGTGCAGGGCTGCTCCGAGCGTGCCGAGACGTGGATCTCGCCCGATCTGGCTGAGATCTACACTTTCCTGCACGAAAAGGGCTTCGCCCACTCGGTGGAGGCCTGGCAGGAAGCTCGGCTGGTCGGCGGGCTCTACGGCGTGGCGATCGGCGGGGCCTTCTTCGGGGAGTCCATGTTCGCCCTCGTGGACGATGCCTCCAAGGCCTGCCTTCTGCACCTGGTGGACCACCTCAACGAGCGGCGCTATCGGCTGCTCGACTGCCAGATGGTCACTGAGCACACCAGGAGATTCGGGGCCGTCTGGATCCCCGAGTCGGAGTATCTCGACCGGCTGGAAAGGGCTCTGCGCCTCAAGCGGCGCTTCTGGCCGTGAGTCGAGCCGCGTTCGTCAGATTGTGCTCCTAGCGAGGTCGGAGGTCTTGAGGGGTATCGATCACCTGCTGCAGGCGCTGATTGACCTCTTCCACCGTTCCGACGCCGTCCACCCCGAAGTACTCGCCCTCGGAGCGAAAGTATTCGATGACCGGCCGGGTCTCGCTGTGGTAGACCTCGAGCCGGTGGCTGATCACGTCGGGGGTATCGTCAGCCCGGCCGCGCTTGGCCAGGCGAGCGTGGGTCTCGGAATCGGGGACCTCCAGGCCCACCACGATGAACTCATCGAAGCCCAACTCGCGACGCAGAGCGCGGAACATGGGAACCTGCTCGAACTGGCGGGGGAAGCCGTCCAGGATGAAGCCCCTCTTGCAGTCGTCCTGGCTCATGCGCTCGAGCAGCATCTCGTACATCAGGTCGGAGCCGACCATATTGCCGTCTTTGATGATCGAGTCGATGTGCTGACCGCGCTCGCTGCCGCTGGCCACCTCGGCTCGCAGCAGCTCACCGGTGGAGATATGAGGAACGCCGTAGCGCTCGGCCAGCATGGCTCCCTGAGTGCCCTTGCCGCTGCCCGGAGGGCCCATGATAAGGATCTGGACCGGAACGGTCGTGGGCCCCGGGGCCATGGCCCCTACCGTGGCCGCCTCCGCCAGGCCTTGCTGGGGGAAAAGCTGCACCGGGGCGCCCGAGCGTGAGCTGCTGCGCGCGGCAGCCAGGAACTGGTCCTCCGGCAGCAAGGGCTCGCCCTCTTCCTTGCGGGGGCAGACCGCTCCCCAGGGGCTCGAGCCGGCGCTCATCGGGCGCACGTTCAGGATCGTATTCATCACGGCAAGAGTATAGTCGCCGGCGAGATTGCCGCGCGTGAACTGGCTGTTGCCGACTTGTGTACAGCCCGATCAGGCTCGGGTCAACTTGCGAGTCGCCTCAGCCCAGCCCATCTCGGTGGCGAAAGCCGTCTCCCCGCAGGCAGAGCCTTCCCGGGCAGCCGCTTCGGGGTCGAGCTCGATCTGCAGCCCGTGGGCCCCGGGATGAGTGGGGTGGTGCTGCTCGGCCAGCACGGCCTGCTCCAGGGTGCGCTGAACCTGCTGACAGGCCTGCCGCAACCGCTCATCTGGACCGCTGCGCAGCTCGATCTGCCGGGTCAAGTCAAAGACGTCCTTGTATTGCCCGAAGGTTTGGGTCGCCCCGGCCGCACCGCTCAGGTCGGAGGAAGTGGCCAGCACGGCCTGGCCCAGCTCCTTGACCGCCAGGCTGACCGCCCCCACCCGGCTCAGGTCGATGGCGGCTGAGGTGGGTATCTCGGTGAAAATGCGGAAATTGCGGACGCGCTGAGCGACAAACGCTCTGTGGCTCAGGCCGGCAGTCGTTACAGGTCTCGGCAAACTTGCAGTCGCTCTAGAGCGAGAGCAGCCTGGCCGATCCCGGGTTTCATGCGGATCCCCGGTCAGGCGGTGGGATATCCCACCTCGCCATGGGGGATCCGCATTTTGCGTGGGATCCGGCCGGCAGTGCGAACTCGTTCCCATATCAGAAGCGCGGCCGGAAACCCCCTTGACACAGTTTTCCGGCTGCGCTCACAGACTAGGCCCAGGGGGAACGGCGAAAGGAGAGCGGCAGGTTGGCCCGAGCTTCCAGCTCCAGGGTCGAGCGCCAGCCAAGCCTGGCCGCCTCCCAGCCCGCCCGGGCGATCATGGCCGCGTTGTCGGTGCAGAGCGAAGGCGAGGGCACCACCAGGCGAAGACCGAGCTCGCTGGCCTGGCGGGCCAGCTCCAAGCGCAACTCGCTGTTACAGGCCACACCCCCTGCTACTGCGATGGTGCTCACGCCCTTCTCGCGGGCGGCTCGCAGCAGCTTGGTGGCCAGCACCTCCACCACGGCAGCCTGAAAGCTGGCGCAGACATCCTCCACCGATACCTCGGGGTGGGACTTGCGCTCCACCAGCACGGCCGTTTTGAGACCGGAAAACGAGAACTCATAGCCCCGGTCGCGCATCGGGCGAGGCAAATCGAGCGCGTCGCGCCGCCCCGAGCGGCTCAAGCGGTCCACCAGCGGCCCTCCGGGATAGCCCAACCCGAGCAACCTGGCCACCTTGTCGAAAGCCTCGCCGGCGGCGTCGTCGCGGGTCGAGCCCAGCACTTCCAGGCCTTCCCAGGTGGGCAGGTGCACCAGCAGGGTGTGTCCCCCCGACACCAGCAGGCACACCAGCGGGGGCTCGAGCTCGGGTTCCTGGAGAAAGACCGAGGCCAGGTGCCCTTCCAGGTGGTTGACCCCGATCAGCGGGCGGTCCAGCACCAGCGCCAGCGTCTTGGCGAAGGCGACCCCCAGCAGCACGGCGCCGATCAGGCCGGGTCCGCAGGTCACTGCCACGGCCTCCAGCTCGCCAGGAGAGACGCCTGCCTGGCTCAGGCACTCCTCATAGAGCGGGTTGAGCACTTGAAGGTGCTTGCGGCAGGCCAGCTCGGGCACCACCCCTCCGTACTTCTTGTGCAGCTCGGCCTGCGAGGAGACCAGGCTGGCTCGAATCTTGACCCCGTCCTCCAGCACAGCCAGAGAGGTCTCGTCGCAGGAGCTCTCCACTCCCAGGATCAGCCGTGGCGAGTAAGGAGCAAGCCTGTGGTGGGTCACGAAAGGGTGCTGGCGATCCGGTCCAGCCGGGCGTCGAAACTGCGCGACTGCAGATTGCCGGCCCACATGATCACGGCGTCGTGGCCGCTCTCGTAGTAGCCCTTGCGCAGCCCGATGCGGGCGAAACCGAAGCGGCGATACATCTTGAGGGCCACCTCGTTGTCCACCCGTACCTCCAGGGTGGCCCAACGCGCTCCCAGGGCCTGGCAGCTGCGCAGCAGGTGGTAGAGCAGGCGCTTGCCCAACCCGCCCCCGCGCCGCTCGGGGTCCACGGCGATAGAGGTGATGTGGGCCTCGTCGAGCACCAACCAGACCCCGGCGTAGCCCAGCACCTCCTCCCCCTGGCGGGCCACCAGGTAGTGCGCCGAGCGATTGGTCTTGAGCTCGTTGAGAAAGGCCTCGTCGGGCCAGGTGGTGGCGAACGAGCTGCCCTCGATGCGGCGCACGCTGGCCACGTCGCCCTCGCGCATGGGCTCGACCACGATCACGGCAGGCTCAGATCTCAACGCGGATCCAGGAGCTGATGGCCACGGGGGCGGCCACGATCTGGGGGGCCTGGGCGAAGAGAGCCTTGATATGGGGCGTCTGCAGATGGGCCGCCAGAGCTTCGGGACTGGCCCAGCGCTCGATCATGAGGAAGCGAGTGGAGACCTCGGGGGAGCGGTGCAGATGATATTCCAGGCAACCCTCCTCGGCCCGGGTGGGGCCGACCACGGCGGCCATGGCGGCCACCAGGTCCTCTTCCTTGCCCGGCTGGACCTCGATGTTGGCGGTGACGTGGATCATGGGCTTCCTCCCGAATGAATCTGCACCTCGGCGGCCCGCACATAGGCCGGCTCGAGCTCGCTCCAGCTCATTTCCGTCCCAGCGCGTGCCAGCAGGGCCACCTGGCCGGCCCGAACCCACCAGAAGGAGCGGGCCGCGGCCCGCCCCGTGGGGGGGAGCTGGCCGTAGCGCTCGAGGGCGTTTCCCGTCACCAGGCATTCCCCCTGCCGGGCCAGCCAATCGGACCAATCCCGAGCCGGGAGCAAGGTGTTGGGGGTCAGCCGCCGGCCGGCTCGAAAGGCGGCCGCCACCACTTCGCCTTTGCGCACGTCGCTGGCAGCCACCACCACCTCCTCGGTCGCGCAACCGGCGGCCAGGGCCTGCAGAGCGTCCACCCCCACCACCGGCCTGGCCAGCGCCTGAGAGAGCGTGCGAGCGATCAGAACGCCCAGGCGCACCCCGGTGAACGAGCCTGGCCCTACGGTGACGGCCAGCCGGTCACACTGACTCAACTCGACCCCGGCCCAACGGGCCACCTGGCCCAGGGCGGGCGTCAAGCTGCGCAGCTGGGTGCGCGGATGCCGGCAGACAAGCTCGGCCAGCACCTCGGAGCCGCGCGCCAGGGCTACCGACCAGCTCTCGCCGGTGCAGTCCAGGGCCGCGATCAGCACAGCGCCTCCAGCAATCGCTCGAGCTCGGGGCCAATCGCACTCAGAGAAACCCTTCGCCCTTCCTCCAGCAGAGAAAAGCGCAGCTCAAGACGCTCCGGGGGCAGGGCTTCCAGCACTCGCTCGGACCACTCCAGCAGCACCACCCCGTCGTCACACTCCTCCAAGCCCAGCTCCAGGAGATCGCGCGCCGAGTCCAGGCGGTAGGCATCGAAGTGGTAGACCGGCAGGCGGCCCTGGTAAATGTGCTGGAGCACGAAGGTGGGACTGGTAACGCTCTGACTCACCTCGAGCCCACGGCCGATGCCGCGGGCGAAAGTGGTCTTGCCCGCCCCCAGATCGCCATAGCAAGCCAGCGTCATGGGCCGGTCAATGAGGCGGCCCAGGCGCTCGCCCAGGGCCTCGGTGTCGTCAGCGGTCAGGCAATCAATCGTCTTTGCTGCCAAAAAATGCTACGGCCAGACCGATGGCCAGACCGGCTCCCACAGCCAGGGCAGCGCCCGTGGTGGTGTCGGTCTTGCGAGTCTCGGTATTCGCCAACCTTCTCCTGCTTGATGTCGGGCCGGTGGTGAACCGCCGATCCGTCCGGATGTCTTTCGCTCGGAGCGGCCGTCAGCCTGCTTGACGTAGCGCTCGCGCGACTCGGGGATGGACACGGGTGTCGTGCTTCTGGACGCCGCCCAGGCCGTGCTGGGCCTCGACCTGGTCGCGGGGGACGCTCGCAAGTCGTCACGGGGCGATCAGAGGAGCCCGCAGGGTCGTTCTGGTCATGCTCGCGAGTCTACCGGGATCCGAGCAGGTGGTTGTGGAACTGATGTTATGAATCGGGCACTGGAGGCGAGGCGTGGACGAGCTCTCAGGAAAAGCCAAGGACACCCTGATGAAAGGGTGGGGGTTCCTCAAGAATCGCGCCAAGGAGACGATGGACGTCACCAAGACGGCCGGTCAACTGCGCGAGCAACAAAAACGCCATAGCGAGTTGATCAGCGATCTGGGTCACCGGGTTTACGCCATGGTCCAGAGCGACAAAATCGACTTGGACAGCCTGCGCGAGCGCTGCGCCGCGATCGAAGCCCTGGAAAAGGAAATCGAGCAGCTGCAGAGCGAGCTGGGCGAGAAGAAGGCGGAAATCAAGGAGCACCTGGGGGATGCCGTGCCCAAGCGACGCACCTGTCCCCGCTGCAACGCCCCATTGGGCCTGCTCGACCAGGACTGCCCTCGCTGCGCTCCGGCGCCCGAGTAGCTTGGACTTCAAGCTCAAGCCCTCCGACCTGGTCGTGGTGCTGGTCACCCCGCAGGGAGACGCCAACGTCGGGGCCGTGGCCCGCAGCATGTCGTGCTTCGGGGTGCGCGAGCTGGTGCTGGTGAGCCCCCGCCGCCCCCCCGGCGAGGAGACTTACAACTGGGCGGTGCACGGCAAAAAGGTGCTGGACCGCTGCCGGACCGTGGCCACGCTGGGCGAGGCCCTGACCGACGTCAACCTGTCGCTGGGCCTGACCCGCCGCAGCGGCAAGCGGCGCCACCGCCTGTCCAGCTCGCGGGCAGCCGCCGAGCGCATCCTGCCGCGCTATCTCCCGGCCCGGGTGGGGCTGGTCTTCGGCAACGAGGAGAGCGGCCTGTCTCGGGCAGATCTTGATCTCTGCCACCGGCGCGTGCAGATTCCCACCCATCCCGAGCACGGCTCACTCAACCTGGCCCACGCCGTGACGGTGATGCTCTACGAGCTGTTGGGGCGGGGCCGGCCCACCGCCTCCTTCAAGGCAGCCCGGCCCGCCAGCCCTTCCGCCCGGGCCGGCATGCTGGCCGAGATGCGGGCGGGACTTTCCGCCACCGGCTACCCGGCCCACGGGGATCCGCTGGAGGAAGAGATGGGCAAACTGTCTGACATTCTCAATCGAGCCGCGCTGGAAGACTGGGAAGTCAATTTCTTGCTGGGGATCGTGCACCACCTGAAGAGCCGGGCTGTGAATTTCTCTCAAATTCGGCAGGTGGAGACCGAACAGGAAGCGAATTCCGGTCAACTGAGCGAGGCCTGACCCAAGCCCTCTCGCCAGAATCGTCCTCCCCCGGGTCGGGGAGCTTGTTGGCAGGCCACCAAGGAGCATAAAGAGACCGGCCAGGCCGGTTTTTTCCAGTACGAGGCCCGTCTTTGGCCAAGAACTTGAGAGGAAATCCACCGGGCGACGACCTGATCGAGACTCGCCCGCGCCGGTCGTCGCGGGGCTCCGCAGCGGCCTCCTCTCGTGCTGCCCTGACGGCCGAAGAGCTTCAGCAAGCTCTACGCGACTCCGAGCGCCGCTACCGGAAGCTGGAAAAACAGCTGGCCGAGTCGCAAGAGCAGGCCCAGGGTCACGAAGCCACCGCCCAGAAGCTCAAGAAGGCCCTGGTAGCCGCCCGTCAGGAGCTCAAGCGCACCGAGGAGACCGCCCAGAAATACTCCGAACGGGTTGAGAAACTGCAAGGCCGGCGCAAGGAGGGCAGCGCCGAGCTCGAGCAGACCCGGGGTGAGCTCGAGCAATCCCAGGCCCGCCTGGCCAGAGTGGAAGCTGCCTTCCAGAGGAGCACCGAGCAACTCGAGGAGTTCCAGTCGCAGATTGACGGCCTCTGTGATCAGCTCGACGAAGCCTACAACGCGCTGAGCCTGCTCCAGGAGCAGATGGCCGAGAAGGAAGGCCAGGCCACGGGCGAGCTGCAGAGCCGCCTGGAAGAGCTCGAGAGTCAGCTGACCAGCCGCGAGGCCCGACTGGGCGAGCTGCAGGAGAGCCTGAGCCAGCGCGAGACCAGCATCCACCAGCTGGAGGAAGAGGTGGCCCGGGTCCAGGCGCTGCTGCGCGAGAGCCAGCTCGACCGGGAATCTCAGGAAGAGAAACTGGCCCTGCTCGAGCAACGCCTGGAGGCCAAGGAGCGGCAGGCTGAAGCGCTGGAAACGAGCCGCCTGGAGCTCGAGGTTGCCCTGATCAACCTCCAGGGTGAGCTGAGCGAAGGCCAGGTCGACGCTCGGCGACGGCTGGCCCAGTTGGAGGCTCAGACGGGCAGCCGTATCCAGGCCCTGGAAGTGCTGGCCCGTGAGCGCGCCTGGTGGAGGCCACCACCGTGATGACCTCCGCCAGCCAGCGTCTGGACGGGTTGGGGACTTGCCTCAACGAGGCCAGCCTGGTGATGAGCATCTCGGATCGCGCTCTGGCCAACCTGGGGGGCCAGATCAGCGATCTGGAGCTGGTCCTGGCCGAAGCCCAGGAGGAGGCCACCCAGCGAGCCGTCGAGCTGGACGCCCTGGAGCAGAACCTGGCCTCGCGCCATCAAGACATCCACCGCCTGGACCAGCGCGTGGTCGAGCTGCTGGGCGCCATCGATCAGCGCGACGAGAATCTGGCGCTGGTCAACGAGAACCTGTTGCGCACCAGTGAGCAGGCCTGTGACCTCAAGGCCCGGCTGGAGGCCAGCGCCAACGTCAACCTCGAGCTGAGCGGACGCCTCCTGATCCGCGACAGCCGCATCCGGGTGCTCAACGAGGTCAACGACACCCTGCAGCTCGAGCTCTACGAGTCGCGCATGTTGATCGCCGACCTGGAGCAGCAGCTCGAGGAGGCACGCTCCGACCTGGCTGGCTCCAGGCGGCAGATCGGTGAGCTGGAGGCCCTGCTGGCCGAGCGCGAAGACGAGATCGGCCAGCTGCAGCATGCCCTGGACGAGGCCGGAGCCGAGTCGGTGGCCCTGGCCGAGCGGGTGGCCGAGCTTTCGGCCCTGCACGAGGCTGAGCAGGCTCGGGCCGCGGGCCTTCAGCAGGAGTTGACCAGCACCACCCGCCAGCGCGAGAACGCCCGCGAAGAGGCCTCCGAGCTGGAATCGGCCCTGCACGAGATGCAGGAAACGTTGGAGGCGACGCGCCACGACCTCGAGAGCGAGCGTGCTCAGCTGGCCCAGGCCAGCTCCGAGGTGACGCGGCTGGAGTCGCGGCTGAGCGCTCGCGAGCAGGAGCTCCAGGCGACCACCGACCAGCTGGGGCATTTCTACAAGCTCAACGCCGAGCAAGAGAAGAAACTGGCCACCCGCGAAGGCCGCATCAAACTGCTCGAGCAGAAGCTGCAGAAGGTCGTGGCCGAGCTGCTCAAGAGCCGCCAGAAGGTGACCGGGCTCGAGCAAGAAGTCAAGGGCCGGGCCCAGCGCATTTTCCAGGTCGAATCCGAGCTTAAGGCTCAAAACGAGAAGGTGGTTCGGCTCGAAAGCGAGCTGTCTCGACTGGAAGAGCTCGAGAACGAGATCACCCGACTGCACCAGAGCCACGACGAGCTGGAAGGCTCGCTCAACCGCTCGCGCCAGCAGGCAGAGGACCTGTCCGACGAGTTGGAGGTGGCTCGCCAGCAAGTGGTGGCGCTGGACGAGCAGCTTTCCTCGGCCCAAACCGACGCGGATGCCACCCACCAGCGGCTCGAGCAGGTCCAGGCCGAGCTGGAGCGCTCCATGGCCAGGGCCCAGCAGCTCGACCAGGAGCTCGGGCGGGCTCGTGAGGAGCTCGAGCAGGCTCGCGAGCGCGAGACCGTCACCCAGATGCAGGTCCAGAGCCTGGAGGAGGGCATCCTCGAGCTGGAGTCGGCCCTGCACGACCTCAATGCCGAGTCCGAGCAGGACAAGGAGCGCATCCAGGGGCTGGAGAGCGAGCTGGCCGAGCGTCGAGCCGAGCGCGAGCGCCTGGCCGCCGAGCTCGAGCAGGAGCAGGAGCGCCGGGGTGTCTCCGACAGCCAGGTGACCGCCCTGGAAGAGACGGTGGGCGAGCTGGAGACGACGCTCTACGATCAGCGCTCGGAGCTTTCCGAGGCGCGCGGCCAGCTCGAGCAGAGCCGCGCCCGGGTCGAGTCGCTCGAGCACCAGCTCGCCGCGCTGGAAGGCTCCACGGCCGAGCAGGTGGCCCAATTCTACAAGCTGACGGGCGAGCAAGAAAAGAAGATCCAGGAGCGCGACCTCAAGCTGCGGGCCCTGGCCCAGAAGCTGGTGCAGACCAGCAACGCCCTCAAGAAGTCCGAGGCCGAAGGCGAGACGCGCTCGCGTCAGCTGACCCAGCTGGCCCAGGCCCTGGACGCTCGCAACAAGTCGTTGCACGAGACCGAAGAGCAGCTCACCGAGCTGGACAACCTGCTCAATGAGCGCCAGGAGCACCTGGAGGTGCTGGAAAGCCAGCTGGCCGAGTCGCAGAGCGAGCAAGAGGGGCTCCGCGAGCGGGCCCACCAGCTGGAAGAGCAACTGGGCGAGCAGAAGGGCTTGATGGATCTCTTCCAGGCCGAGCTCGACGAGCAGCGGGGCAAGCTCGATGCCCAGTCGACCGAGCTCGAGCAACGGGCCTACCAGCTCGAAGAGGAGACCACGCGACGCGAGCTGACCCAGGCCGAGCTGGAGGAGACAGAGGCCGCCCGAGCCGAGCTGGAGAGCCGCCTGGCAGGTCTGGAGCACGAGCTGAGCATCGAGCGCGCTCAGCTCGCGCAGCTGACCGAGCAGATCGAGACCGAGCGCGAGCGCCGCTCACTCTCGGAAGAGCAGGTCTCCGAGCTGGAAGTGGCTCTGGGCGACTTTGAGCAGGACCTGAGCAAGGAGCGCCAGGAGCATCACCGGGCCGCTGCCCGGGTGGCCGAGCTGGAGGCTCAGCTGACCAGCACCCAGCAGCAGCTGGCCGATTTCTATCGCCACCAGCAAGAGCAAGAAAAGAAGCTGGAGGTGCGCGACAGCCAGATCAAGGCGCTGGCGGGCCGGGCCCAGCAGACCGAAGAACGGCTGGTGGCCAGCGAGACCCGCCTCAAGGAGGTGGAAGGGGCCCTGGCTGAGCGGGCCCGCCATACCAGCGCCCTGGAGGTCGACCTCAAGAAGATCAAAGTGGCCCTGGTGCAGCGTGCCCGCGGTCTTGAGGAGGCCGAGAGCCAGCTTTCCGAGATGGACCAGCTGCTCAACGAGCGCCAGGAGCAGCTTGATCACCTCAACGGAGCCCTGGAGGAGGCGCGCACCCTGCACCGGGAGCTCGAGACCGAGCTGGAAGGGCGCATCAGCGAGCTCCACAGCAAGCTGGAAGCCGAGCGCGAGCGCCGCGAGCTGGCCGACGAGACGGTACAGGCCCTGGAAGTCTCCCTCAACGACCTGGAGAGCGATCTGGGCCAGGAGCGCCGAGGACATCGAGCCGTCAGCGAGCAGCTCTCCGAGCTGCAGGGACGGTTCCAGGGCCTGGAGGGGGAGCTGGCTCAGCTCAAACGGCAAAATAGCGAGCAAGAAAAGCTGCTCGGGGTGCGGGACAACCGGATCCATGCCCTCGAGAGCAAGACCCGCGAGCTGGCCGAAAAACTGGTTTCCAGCAACGCCCGGGTCAAGGACCTGGATAGCGGGATCAACCAGCGCGAGCGCCAGATCGAGACCCTGGACGCCGACCTGAAGAAGATCAAGATCGCGCTGGTGCACAAGGCCCGAGCATTGGATGAGGCGGAGACCCAGATCCGCGAGCTGAATGCCCAGATCAACGAGCGCCAGGAGATGCTGGACGCCCTGGAGCGCTCTCTGGGAGAGTCGCAGAGCCAGCAACGCAGCCTGTCGGAGCGGCGCGACGAGCTCAGCCAGACGGTCGAGCGCCTGGAGCACGAGCTGGAGACCCAGCGCGAGCATCGCCAGATGGCCGAGGAGCAGGTCGAGGCCCTGGAGGGCTCGCTGGCCGAGCTGGAGGACATGCTGTCCGACGAGCGGCGCAAGCTGACCGAGCGCAGCGAGGCGCTCAGCGCCTCGGAGCAGACTCTGGCCCGGGCGCTCGAGCGCGAGAGCGAGCTGAGCCAGCGCGTCGAAGGCGTGCAGCAGCAACTGGCCGAGTTCTACAAGCTGACCCAGGACCAGGAAGGCAAGCTTGCCGACCGGGATGCGCGGGTCGCCGCCCTGGAGCAAAGGGGCGCCCAGCTGGCCGAGGCGCTGGGGGCCGTGCAGGCCAAGAGCAAAGAGCTGGCCAGCCTGGTAGTGCAGAAGGACAGCGAGCTCAAGCGCGTCAAGGTCGGCCTGGTCACCAAAGCCCGCGGGCTGGATCAGGCCGAAGAGCGCCTCAAGGCTCTGGAAGAAGATCTGCGACAGCGCGAAGAGCGGTTGGGAGCGCTGGCCGAGGACCTGCGGGCCTCGGCCAGGGCCCACGGCGAGTTGAGCGAGCGCACCCGCGAGCTGGAGAACGAGCTTGAGAGCCGCTCCGAGCAGTTAAGCCGGGTAGAGGGAGAGCTTGCTTCCGAGCGCGAGCAGCGCCAGGTGGCCGAGGAAACCGTGACCGCCCTGGAGGTCGCCCTGTCCGAGCTGGAAGGCGAGCTCTCGGGCGAGCGCAAGCGCCTGGCCGCGCGCGAGATAGAGCTCCAGGAGAGCGCTTCCCAGCGCGAAGCCGAGTTGAACGCCCGGCTGGGAGCGCTGGCCGAGGAATTGGAGCAAACCCGCAGCGAGTTGGGCGAGCAGGTTGCCTCGCGCGATCTGCGCATCAAGAGCCTCGAGCAGAAGACCATGCAGGTGGTCGAAAAGCTCAAACAGACCGCGGCTCGGGCCAGCGAGCTGGAAAGCGAGCTGAAGACTCGCAACGAGGCGGCCGAGCGGCTCGAGGAGGCCCTCAAGGCCCTGCGCGGAGTGCTGGAGGACCGCCAACAGCAGCTTGGCCGCCTGCACAAGGAGCTGGAGGCCAGCCGGGCCCTGAACCTGAATGAGCAACGCCAGCGCGAGGAGCTGGAGAGCTCGCTGCAACTGCAGAGCTCGGAGCTGGCCGGCGAGCGCGAGCAGCGCCAGGTGGCCGAGGATCAGGTTACCGCCCTGGAAAGCGCCCTGGCCGAGCTGGAGGGAGAGCTGGCCGGCGAGCGCAGGCGATTTGCCAGCGAGAGCAGCCAGTCTTCGCAGCGCGAATCCGAGCTGGCCGAGCAGTTGGAAGAGCTGGCCAACGAGCTGCAGCGGGTCGAGGAAGCTCGTCGCGGCGAGAAGCGCGAGCGGGTTGAGCTGGAAACGCTACTGGCCTCGCGCGAGAGCCGCATCAAGAGCCTGGAGCAAAAGACCTTGCAGGTTCTCGACAAGCTCAAGCACAGCTCCACCCGAGTCAACGAGCTGGAAAGCCGGGCCAGGGTGGCCGAGCGGCTGGAGCTCGAATTGACCGAGCTGCGCTCCGAGCTCTCCCAGAAGACCGCCGAGCTGAGCAGGACGCGCGAGCAGCTGGCCGAGTCGCAAGCCAACCTGGCCCGTCAGGAGGCCCTCAACCGGACAGCTGCCGAGGAGCTGCGCGACAAACTCACCGAGAGCGGCCAGGAGCTGGAGACCCGCTCAGCCCTGCTGCGCGAGCTGACCGCCGAGCTGGCGGCCGAGCGCGAGCACCGCCAGCTGGCCGAGGAGCAGGTGCTTGCCCTGGAGCAAGTCATGGCCGAGCTGGAAACCGACCTGGCTGCCGCCCGGCACGGCTCGGCCGAGCAAGCCGAGCTGGAGAGCGGACTGCGCTCGCAGATCAAGCAATTGACGGCCTCGCTGGACCACTCTGAGAAGGAGCGCCAGGCCGGCGAGCTCGAGCGCAAGCAGCTCAAGGAGGAGGTGAGCGCCCGCGGGGCGCGCATCAAGAGCCTCGAGCAAAAGGCGCTGCAGGCCCTGGAGAAGCTCAAGCAGGCCAACGCCCAGGTGCGCGACCAGGATTCCCGGCTCAAGGCCGCCACCAGGCAGGACGAAGCTCGCCAGGCGACACTGCAGAAGCTGGAGGTGGAGCTCGAGGAGCTGCGCCAGGAGCTCTCGCGGCGCGGCCATGAGCTCGAGCAGAGCCAGGAGCGTCTGCGCCAGACCGAGAGCTCTCTGGAGAGCACCAGGGCCGAGTCCGAGCAGCTACGCAGCGAGCTCACCAGCGAGCTGCAACATCGCTCGGGCGAGCTGAAGGATCGGGCCCAGCAGCTGCTCGAGCTGCAAACCGACCTGCGCCAGGAGCGCGAGCAACGGCAGCTGGCCGAAGAGCAGGTGCTGGCGCTGGAGCACGCCCTGGCCGATACCGAGACCCAGCTGCGCCGAGCCCAGGGCATCAACCGCGAGCACGAGACGCGCCAGCAGGATGCGCTGGGCGACTTTGACCGGCAGCGCCGCCAGCTCGAAGGGCGCCTGCACGACCTGGCCCGGGAGCGAGAGCAGCTTCAGTCCCGCTTGACCGAGTTGGAGAGCGAGCGAGCCGGGCTGGCCGCCCAGCTTCGCCAGGGCCAGAGCGAGCGCGACGAGCTCCAGACGCGCCTGGCCAACCTGGAGACCCAGGTGAAGGCCACTTCGGACCAGCTGGGCGAGTTCTACAAGCTGACCCAGGAGCAAGAGAGGCATCTGGCCGAGCGCGACCTGCGCATCAAGACGCTGGAGCTTCGCGGCAGCGAGGTGGAAACGCTCAAGAAACAGAGCAATCAGCTGAAGGCTCGCCTGGTGCAGGCTTTACGCGAGCTGAAAGAGACCCGGGCTGAGAGCGACAAGCTGCAGAGCGAGCTGAGCGAAACCCGACGGCTCAGCGCCGAGCACCGAATGCAGCGTCAGAAGCTCGAAACCACGGGGAGCGAGCAGCTGGCGCGGCTCGAGCAGGAACGAGACCGCTCACTGGCCCGGGTGCAAGAGCTGGAAGCCGAAGTCGCCCAGCAGACCCGTCGGGCCGCCGAGCTGAGCACCGAGCTGAGCCGGCGCAACGCCCAGGCGGCCGAGCTGAGCGAAGAGCTGCAGGAGCGGGTCGGTCTGCAGGCAGAGCTCGAGCAGGCTTGCGAGACGATCAAGCTGATGAAGAGCGAGCAGCGCGACCTGCTCGAGGCCCGCTCCGAGCACGAGCGCGAGCAGGTCGAGCTGGAGCGGCGCGTCCACGAGCTGGCCGACCGGCTGGCCGACCGCGAGCGTCAGCTCGAGCGCCTGGAGCTCGACCTGAAGAGACTTGGTCAGGCGGAGGACCGGGAGACAATCGCCCTGGGCCGGGTGCTGAAGCTCGAGAAAGCGCTCGAGCAGCTCAACCGGAACCTGGCCTCGAGCAACCTGCGGGTGCGTGAGCTGGACGGGGCGTTGACCCAGCGCCAGCAAGAGCAGCTCGGGCTGGAAGAGCGCCTGAGCGCGCGCCAGCGAGAGGTCTACGACCTGGCCAACCGGCTCAGCCAGGCCAGTGAAGCCCGGCTGCTCCTGGAGGCCGAGCTGGAAGAGCTGCGCCACCACTCATCGAGCGCACGCGAAGAGCAGGCCAGGGTTTCCATGCTCGAACGTCAGCTGAGCGACCGCGATCTCCGTCTGGCCAACCTCGAAAAGCAGCTGCGCGAGCGTTCCAGCGAGCTGGGCGAGCTGCAGGCCGAGATCTTAACCCTGCGCTCGCAGTCGGCCGGAGCCCGCAACCAACAGCAACAGGTGGAATCGGCTCTGGGTGAGCGAGTGGACGAGCTGCAACGCCAGGTCAGCCGTCTGCGCAACCAGCTCGAGGAGAGCGAGCGCGAGTCGCGTGACCGGCTGGAGAAGTTGCACACGGCCCAGAAGCGCTTGAACGAGCTGGAGCAGCGCCAGGAGGATGCCACCCGTCTGGAGTCGAGTGTGGGCGCCATGCAAACCAAGCTGCGCACGGCCGCCCAGGCCCTGACTCAGGCCAAGCAGGAGCTTCAGAGCAAGGATCAGCAGCTCGACGACTCGGAAAGGTCCCGTCGCGAGATGGAGCAGACTCTCAGGCGCCGCAGCCAGGAAGTGGAAGAGCTCGAGAAACGGGTCCTCGAATTGACGGAACGTTTTGTCGAGGTATCGGCGCGAGAGAGCGACATCGCCGGAGCCCGCAAGGAGCTGGCCGCTCTGAAGAGCGAGCTGGCCGCCGCCCGCGAGCGCGAGGAAGAGCTGAAGGAGCAAGTGCAAGCCAGCCGAAGCAACGACATGGTACCGCGCCAGGAGCTGGAGAACCGCGACCGGCAGATTCGGGTTCTGGCAGCCAAGCTGCGTGAGACCATGAAGCGCAACAAGTAAGCCGGAGGGGCAGATGGCCTACGCTCCCGAATTGCTGGAAGCTGTCCGCAAGATTCTCAACGAGACCCGCCAGGACCGCCTTTGCCGCGAGTATCTGGCCAGCCATCCCAGCCCCTCCGGTCTGGGTCCGTTCCTGGGCTCGATCGAGCCGGCTTTCCTGTTCCTGGGTCTCAACCCGGCCGGCTATGACGTGGCCGAGTATCCATCGGGCGCAGAAGACTACCTCGACTTTGCCACCCGCTACTTCAAGCAGAAGAACACCGACAAAGCCAGCTTTGCGGCCTATCTGCCCTACGCTTCCATCAACACCGCCGACTACGAGACCTTCGGCGAGGTGGCCATGGCCGCTCACGTGGTGCCCATCCCCACCAGGCGAGCCAATGAGATCCCGCCGCGCCTGCTGACCCCCTGCTGGGCGCGCACAATGAAGCTGGTGGCGGCAGTACGCCCCAAGCTGGTGCTGATCCACGGTGCGGCGGTGTGGAAGTTCCTGGCCGGCCTGGAAGAGTCGAGCGGCCCCCAGCTCACCCACCTGCCCGAGAGCCATAAGGTCGCCCTGAACACGCTGATCGAGACCGTGGAAGGGGAGAAGCTCCCGTTCCAGAGCGGTTTTGCCGGGGCACCCGACGACTTCAAGCCGTGGCTGGTGGCCCTCCCGCACCTCGGTGGCGCGGGCGGCCCCAGGGCCCAGCGCGAGAAGCTCGACCGGGCCGTGCGCGAGGCGCGCCGACTGATGCACGGCGTCAGGGCCGGGGTGCGCATCCGCAAGCCGGTCTGAGCGGTCGAAGCCCAGCTCTGAGGGCCGGCGGAACCGCGGGCCCCTGCCTCAGGGCCAATCGCGCCGTCCTCTAAGGGCGGGGCCGAAAGCCCAGCTCGACCAGGTAGCCCGGGCGTCGCAGCGCCTGCACCATCTTGGTGTCAAAGGCGAAGAATCGATTGCTGTCCGGATGCATGATGGCCAGCACGTCGGGTCCGGCCAGCTCGGCCATCAGCAGGCCGAGACGGGCGTAAGCCGCTTCCTCGTCGGCGCCCGGAGGGCGTTGCAGCACGTCCACCGATAGCCAGGCCTGGTGTGATTCGAACAGCATGCGCTGCTCCGGATCACGGATGCTGTTGAGCACCGCCAGGCGGTCTTGCTTGCTCATCGGCTCGAGGTAGTTGGAAGGCCGTTGAATCAAGGCCAGCGTCCAGCCGTCGTTCAACTCGATGGTGGTGTAGCCCGGGTCGTTATCCCGAATGAGCTTTCCCTCCTGGCCATAGGCCCGCTTGACCAGGTCCTGAAGCTGCGAAGGGGCGTCATCTCGGGCGCCCTCCAGCAAATACATCAGGCTGATTAAAGCCTCGTCGGTCGTAGAAGAGGTCGTCGAGGCCGAAGGGGACGGGGCGGGCGAGGCCGGGCCCGACGGGGTGGGCGAGGCCGGGCCCGATGGGGTGGAGCCGCAGCCCCCCATCAGCAGCGCAATCAATAGCCAGGCGGAGATGCGTCTCAGGACGTGAAGCGCACGTTGACGTAGTTGACCATCGTGTCGCTCAGCACCCCCTCCAGGCAACGCTCCATCCAGAAGTAGGTCTTCATCTGCAGGACGTGGCCCTGGCTACCCTCCTTGAGAATTTTGCTCTCCACCGGGGCGGTCGGCCTGGCGCGATCCAGCACCAGCTCGACCACCTGGTCGCGGAACAGAGCCCGGTTGGCAGCGCGATCCACCTCCAGGTAGTATTCCTGGCCACCCACCCGGCCCCACATCCTGTCGGTGCCGTTGTGGCGCTCCACGAAGTAGCCGTCGCGCTCGTTGTGGCGCTGGTAGGTCTGAAGCGTTCCGAAGAACTTGGGCTTTTGCATGAACGGTCCGCCATCCTCGGGGCAGTAGGTGTCGCAGTTGCCGCACTCATTGCAGAAGTCGGCGTAGACGGCCCATTGCTTGTCTTTCTTGACCCGCAGCAGGAAGGCTTCCTCGGGCAGCACCTGACCGTGCAGCACCTTGAAGTTGCGCCCTTCCACCTCGAAAGGCTCCACCGGATAGGTGAAGTTGGCGTCGTTGGGGCAGACCGGCACGCACTTGTCGCAGGCCAGGCAGTCGAACAGGTAGAGGGCCGAGCCTACCTTCTTGGGGGCGGTGTTGTTCTTGGAGACGTGGTAGCGCGGATTGGCCCGCGCCTCGGCGGCGTAGAGGGGCGTGTTGCGCAGAGCCGCGGCCCGCACCAGCTTGTGGCGCAGGGCATTCGCCTGGCCTTCCGGCAGCTTGCCGGCCAGCACTGCCGCCGTGTCGCTCGAGCTCGCCTCCAGGTCAGACTTCAGTGCCGCCCTCAGGTCGGGATCGCTGACGCATTCCTCGAGCACCTCCAGGCCCTGCTTGCGGGTCTTGAGGATGAAGTCGCCCAGGTCTCGCACCCCCAGCTTCTTCATCTGGCCCTCCAGGTTCTGGAGGTAGGTGAACTGACGGGCGTAACCGCGCGTCTTGAGCAGGTCGGTGCAGGAGGTGATGGGGGCCAGACCGAGCGAGACCGCGTCGGGGAAGTTCTCCTTTTCGATGCCGGCCGCGAAGGTGATGGGGAAACGATCGCCCACCAGTTTGCGCCACTCCTCCACCAGGGTCACGGCGATGACGTGCAGCGGCGGGCCGCTCATGTACATCACCTCGTCGGAGAAGTAGCCCTGGTTGTTGATCACCTCCAGGGTGTTGGAGAACTTCACGCCAAGCCCCAGCCCGCGCTTTGTAGCCTCGGGCTCGAGACGGTCCACGATGGCCACCGCCTCTTGCAGGCTGAGTGAAGTCTCGATGGCTTTGGGGTTGATGGTCAGGTGGTCGTAGCCCATCACTTCGCGGAGCAGGCTGTTGAGATACTTTTCCTCGAGCTGGGTGGGGTTGAGCTTGATGACGGTGCTGACCCCCACCTCGGTCAGCAGGAAATGGACGATGCGCTCGATCTCGTCCTTGGGGCAACCGTGGAAGGTGGACAGGGTGATGCTCTTGACCAGGTCGGCCTTGAACGGGATGTCGCGCAGATGCTTGAGCTCGTCGGGGATCAGCTGGCGAAGCTCGGCAATCTTGGCGCTGGCGTCCTGGGTGGACTGAATGAACGAGCGCACCGGCTGCGAGGAAATGCCTTTGAGGTCATAACCGACCGACAGGTCGAAAATGGTGTCGGTGGCCTCCAGGTTGCGCTCTCCCAGGCCGAGCACGTCGAGGTGACGGAGCATGTCGATGATCATCGAGCTGGCCACATACTCGGCCAGGCTGTCGGCCAGGCGCAGCTCTTGAGACCATTCCACGTTAAAGCCGACGTTGCCGGCGTAAATGCAGGGGCGGCTGATCTTCAGCTCGTCGAGGATCTGGACCGTCTTGAGCTCGACGATGCGCGAGCCCCCCAGCCAGGACAGGATGATGTTCTGAATGAGCTGATCCTGCGGCCCCGCGGCCGGCCCGGTGACGGTCGAGGCACGCATTCCGTGAAACTGAGCCGACAGGTCCAGCCCCTCGACCGGTCTCCAGAACTTGCTGGCGGGCAGATCGTAAATCTGCTGGTGGGCTTTCAGCTCGTGAAAGATCCGCCGCAAGTGGAGCGGGAGAGGGAGTGGGTAAAGTTCTGCCATTCAGCCTCCTCGTTCGCTGGTCGCGTGTCTGCGCATTCGAACTGCGTTAGAGGATTGCCTGCGGACAGGAGTTCGTTGCCAGGAAGGCATACATAGTCAGGTCCCAAACCCGAAACCGGAGGAATCACAATGACCACGCAGACCGCACCTTTTACCGTGCCCGCGCTGGCTTACGCCTTCAACGCGCTGGAGCCGCATATCGATGCAAAGACCATGGAGATTCACCACGACAAGCACCATCAGGCTTACGTCACCAACCTGAACAAGGCTCTGGAAGGCCACCCCGACTGGCAGAACAAGACCATCGAGGAGATCCTCAAGAACCTCAACAACGTGCCCGAGGCTGTTCGCATGGCCGTGCGCAACAACGGTGGCGGACACCATAACCACACCCTGTTCTGGGAGGTGATCGGCCCCAACGCCGGAGGTGAGCCCACCGGCGAGCTGGCCGAGGCCATCAAAGCTACCTTCGGAGACTTCGCCTCCTTCAAGGAGAAGTTCGGCCAGGCCGGCATCACCCGCTTTGGCAGCGGCTGGGCCTGGCTGGTGGTCAAGGGAGGCAAGCTCGAGGTCACCTCCACTCCCAATCAGGACAGCCCTCTCACCGATGGCGCCACTCCCATTCTGGGGCTGGACGTGTGGGAGCACGCCTACTACCTCAACTACCAGAACCGTCGCCCCGACTATGTGGCCGCCTTCTGGAACGTGGTCAACTGGAAAGCGGTCAGCGAGAAGTACGCAGCCGCGAAGTAGTCAGTGAGGGCCGGACCTTAGCAGGTCCGGCCCTCGAGGAGGCCTGGCTCCTCTGTCCCGAGTGCTGGGCGTCGCGCAGCCGGCAAACCGTGTCAAGGGGGTTCCTCTTCAGCCATCTGTCTTTGCCTCACGGCCTGCGCGCCTGCTGGTCGAGCCCTATCCTCTCCCCAGCGAAAGAGCTGGGCACGCAGGCTGGGAACAGCCGCGAATGGAATAAAGAGACGTGGACACTCATCGCGACATCGAGGCTCGGCTGACCTGGGTGGACTCCTTCGAAGATGCAGACCGTCAGGACCGGGAGTATTACTGGTCTTTGTCCCCTCTGCAACGCTGGGAGCTCATGGAGGAGTTGCGCCGAAGAAACTACGGCGATGAGGCCATTGCCGCCGGACTTCTCAGACTTCTTGAGGTTGCTCAACGAGCATAAGGTCCAGTATCTGCTGATCGGCGGGTATGCAGTCGGCTTCTACGGTTATCCTCGGGCTACTGGTGACATGGACATCTGGGTTCCGATTTCTCCCGAGGTCGCCTCGCGACTCGTACGGGTTCTTCGGGAGTTTGGCTTTTCCGACGGAGTGACAGAGGAGCTCTTTCTCCGCCCGCGTGGGATTGTGAGACTCGGGGTGCCTCCCAATCGACTCGAAGTCACCACGCACATCGATGGAGTTCGCTTTGAAGAGTGCTATTCTCGCCGAGAAATGACCCTGGCTGGTGACGTCCCCGTCACTTTGATCAGTCTCAGCGACCTTCGCACCAACAAGAAGGCCTCGGGTCGCTTCAAGGACCTCGCAGATTTGGAGAATCTGCCATCGGAGAGTCCATAGGCCCACGCGTCGCCCGTCAACGCGGGAGCTTCCTGGGAGCTCGGGTCGTTCTGAGGTTTGGTCGCTCTACCTGGAGCGCCCCAGTCGCGGCGTGTGGCCCGCGGGCCTCGGCCCAGCCGACGGTCAGGCATACCGCTCTCTCAAAGTCTCGATCACATAGCTGCCAAGCAGTTTGATCTCGGGCGTCTCATAGCCCAGGAAGCGAATGCCGTGGCGGTCACCGACCCCATCGGGATCGGGCCGGTTGGAGACCACCCGACCGTTGATCGCCAGAGCAGGCAGCTTGCGATAGGGGCCAAGCGAGACCCGCACCAGGGTACCGGGGGAAAGCTCCTCGGCGGTGCGGCACAAAAGGCCGCCCACGCCCAGGTTGAGCAGCTCGCCCGGCCGGTCGGCCCCGCCTTCCAGCGGCCGCAGCACCACCGGGAGCTGCAGGTCGACGCGCAGGGCCCGCCGGCGGTAGAGCCGGCGGTCGTCGAATCCGAGCTCTTGCAGCAAGACCTGAGCCCAGGAGAACTTGAGGTTCTCCTGGTTGTCGTCATAGGCCAGGCCGAACTCGACGAGGGCGCGGTTGCGCTGGCGGCGCGTCCAGATCACCCGGCAACGAAGTCGCTGTCTTCCGGTGGGCACTCCGCCCGGCCGATAGGAGACCAGCACCAGCGAGTCTTTCCTTGGAGGTCGCTCTACCTCGGGAACCACCAGCCGCAGTCCCTGCGAGCTGATGTCGGTGACCCTGGCTGCGAACATGGCCTCGCCCAGCTTGACGATCACCGGGTAGTCGCAGCGCATCCTCACCAACTGGCGACGGTCCTCGAGCCCGGGCAGAGCGCCTTGGCGACCGAGCACCAGACCTTTCAAGCCTTGGACCAGATGCTTGAACACCACTAAATCTTCAAGTTTCTGGCAAATCGGACCTGCCAGGCCCGTGCCGTGTGAGCCAGATCACTTCCGTCCGGGCACGGTTTCTGTTACAATGACGACAACAGCAGCCTGGTCGGGTTCACCGCAATACTACCTTCAATACCCCGTAAACAAGGAGGAGGAACGCGATGGAAACCCCGGTCACGGCACGGTCAGCGACCAGCGAGGAGCCTACGATGCAGGTTTACGCGATTCCAAACAGCTGGATGTACTGGGTTGCCGGGCTTTCCACATCAGTTCTTGCCACGCAATCTGTCCAGTTCGGGTCGCCCCAGCAACTGGCCTACCTCGTCTTGTCACTGCTCTTCATGTGGGGCTTTGTGCGCCAGTAGCTCGAGCCAGGCCGCTGGAAGAGTTGGGCCGGCTCCCCGGCCCCGAGGCGCCAACAGGCGCCTTTCTCTTTTTTCGCCAGGAGCCAGACACAACGGGGTTGGGGGCCCGACCACCTCTTTACCGCGGTTATCTGGCCCGCACGGCCTCGCCCCAGACTGAGGCGCGGGCAAAGGAAACTCCGCCCGGTCACGAAACGTTCCAGCCATCGACAGTCCCGCGCGTTCCCATTTCAAGGCAAGTGCTGAGGGGTTTTGCAGGAGCTGGCGCCGACAGACTGTCTGAAGGCCCCGCTTCAGGTCAAGAGAGCGCGGAGCTGAAGGCATTTTGTTGAACGGCACCGCGCTACTGCGAAGATTGCGAAGCGCGGCGCCTCACACACGAGGAGCGATTCGGTATCAAGAAGCCTAAAGGCCATACTCTCGGCCTGAAACCAAGCCAGATTCAACGGCTCCAGAAACTTGCCCAGAGGCGCATTCCGCCCGACGAGGTGATCTCGGTCGAGCTGGCGCGCAGTCTGTGCGAGTTGTCTCGAGAGCTCGGACGCCAGGTCGGCCTGCTCGTCGACCGGCGTGGACGCATCGAGGACCTGATCGTGGGCGACGCCCGCCAGATCACCTTGACCGAGATGGGCCGCTACCGGGTGGGCAAGTCTCGTTTCCGGGGCCTGCGCTTCCTGCACACCCACCTGCGAGGCGAGAGTCTGAGCCACGATGACCTCACCGACCTGGCCTTGCTGCGCTTTGATCTGATCGCCGCCATCGAGGCCCGGGAAAACGGGCTGCCCGGTCGTCTTCACTGGGCCTACCTGCGACCCGGAGCAGAAGACGCGGAGCCCTGGGTGGTGGAGTCTCCCACCACGGTGCACGAGCTCGAGCTCGACTTCACCCAGTTCATCAATGACCTGGAAGAGGAGCTCGCCAGCCTGGTCCATCGCTCGCGCAAGGTCGGCAGCAACAAGAAGCGGGCCGTGCTGGTGGGAGTGACCACCGACCGGCTGGATGCTCTGGAGGAGAACCTCGAAGAGTTGCGCGACCTGGCCGAATCAGCCGGACTCGAGGTGGTGGACGTGGTGGCCCAGCGCAGGCCGCGACTGGATCCCAAGTTTGTGGTGGGCAGCGGCAAGATGAAAGAGCTCTACATCCACTGCATGCAAAAGCGGGCCGACATGATCGTGTTCGAAGGCGAGCTATCGGGCTCGCAGGTGCGCGCCATCTCCGAGTTCGGCGATCTGGAGGTGTGGGACCGGACCCAGCTGATCCTGGAGATCTTCGCCGATCGGGCCCGGAGTCGGGGGGGCAAGCTGCAGGTGGAGCTGGCCATGTTGAAGTACAGCCTGCCCCGCCTGGTCTTACGTGACGACTTCTTGAGTCGGCTGACGGGCGGTATCGGGGCCCGCGGTCCGGGCGAGACCAAGATCGAAGCGCTCAGGCGCCAGGTGCGCGATCGCATCGCTCGACTCGAGCGCGAGCTCGAAGGGCTCTCGCGCGAGCGCGCCCTGCGCCGCACCCAGAGACGTCGAGCCGGGATTCCGGTGGTCTCCATCATCGGCTACACCAACGCCGGGAAGTCGACCTTGCTCAACACGCTGACCGGCAGCAAGGTGCTGGCCGAGAATCGACTTTTTGCCACCCTGGATCCCACCTCGCGGCGGCTCTGGCTGGCCCCGGGACGGGAAGCCATCCTGACCGATACGGTGGGCTTCATTCGCGAGCTGCCCGACGAGTTGGCCCGGGCTTTCCGAGCCACGCTGGAGGAGCTGGGGGAAGCCGACCTGCTGCTCCACCTGGTGGACATGTCCAATCCCCACTTCACCGATCAGGTCATGGCGGTGGAGCAGATCCTGGCCGACCTGGCTCTGGACAATCTTCCCGTGCTGATGTGCTTCAACAAGGTAGACCGGGTCTCGCCCGCCGCGCGGGCCGACATCCTGGCCACCTGGACCGCCCCGGCCATTTCGGCCCGTGACCCGGACTCGCTACGCCCTTTGTTGACGGCCCTCGAGCAGGCCCTGGCAGCCTGCTCGCCCCCCCAGCCAGAAGAAACACCGGCTTCGACCTGAGGGGACTCCGTCGCACCGCCGGACTGTAATGGCACCGGAGGGGACCACCCGTCGGACGTAGAAACCTGAACGTGCGGGAGTAGACGGTCGGGCAGCTGGCCGAAGGCTGGGGCGAAAAGGGGCAAAGAGTTCCGGAATGTCTTGGACCTCCGGGTTACAACTGAAGGTGGTCGAGGGGCAGGAGCGCGGACGCACGATCCGTCTTGACCACCCTGAAGTCACGCTGGGACGCGCTCAAACGAAAGGCGAGCGGGCCCCAGGCTGGATTTTTTTCAATGAGCCCACGGTCTCTCGGGTGCACGCTATTTTAAGCTGGGACGACAGCCGCAAGCACTACATCCTGAATCATCGCTCCAAGACCAATGCCAGCCTGGTCAACGGCTCCCCCGTCGACCACCACCCCATCACCATCGGAACTCGGCTGCAACTGGGCTTGCTGGTACTCGAGATGCAGAGCGCCGAGGCCGCCAGCTCCGCGCGCAGCGGGCGACTCGGCGATGCCGTGACCGGCCCCGAGAAGAAAAAAAACGAGTCGGTGGTGGGCCCGATTCTGGAGGCACTGTCGAACCTGGGTGAGGAGAAGCCTGCTCCCAGCCGGCCGAGCACGGGCTCCGGACTCCTCAAGCCCCCCACCAAAACCTCCGATGGGCCTGATCCGTGGTCGAGCTTCAACACCAACGCCAGCGCCAGTGCCAACCCGTTCCGGACTCTGGCTCCGCCGGCCCCCGCCCCAACCGACTTTACGGTGCTCGAGCCGGAGACCGAGGATGCAACAGGGGCCGACGCAGAGCGCCCGGCCGCTTTTCGCATCATCGTCGCAGAAGGGCCCGACAAGGGGCGCAGATTCCCCTTGCTTGAGAGTGTGCTGGTGATTGGCCGTACGCTCGGCTCGGCCGACCCCCGCATGGATGTCGGCGTGTTGCTGCAAGACGACGAGCTACCCTCCGAGCAAGCCATGCTGGTCTGGCAGGGGCGCGAGCAGGCCTACGGCATTCTCCAGGCGGACGGAACCTCAGTGGAGATCAGGGTGCGACGCACCGTGAATGGCGCGCCTCGCGAGCTACGGGTGGGCCGCGACGCCCCTGTCCTGCTGCAAGAGGGGGATGTGCTGCAGATGGGCAAGACGGTGCTCATCCTGCGCCGGGCCGATGGCCAGGGCTCCCGACGCTCGCCGTCCCCGGCCTCGGCCCGCTCCCCCTTCCGACCTTCGGTCCAACTGGCGGGTCCCCAGAGCAGCTCCCCGGCCGATCTCGACGCACCCGAAGAGGACGAGCCCGGCTGGGAGGCTTCCGCGGGCGATGACGTGCGCACGCCGCGCAGCCTGGTGGGAGACGGTCCGGCCTATCCGGGGGGAGTGCCCGCCTTTTCGCCCGCGTCCGACGACCCCTGGTCCAGCGCGGCCAGCATCCGTCCCCCTCTGCCCCCGGCTCCAGTCGCCCCTCTGCCCCCGGCTCCGGAAGCCCGGCCGGCCCCGCCCCGCACCGCTCCCGTGTCGCCCCCCTCCCCCGAGCCTGATCTGCCCGACGTGCCCAAGCGTCCCGTCGAGCCGACATTTCTGGGTCCCCCCCGTCCCGGCAGTCCACGCCGGCCGGTTTCCCTGACCGAGACGGCGGCCGGGGCCGCTGCTGCCTCCCCCGCAGAGTCCCCCAGGCCTCCCCGCTCCATTCCGCCTCTGAGCACAGCCATGCGCGAGACCTTGCAACCAGGGCAGGGAGAGTCCGCCCAGGTCGACCTGGCCGAGCTGGGGACCATCGGAACAAGTCCCAGGCGAACCGCTCCCGAGGCTGCCGCACCGCCCCAGCGCGATCCCTCGGGGACGACCCAGCGCCTTCAGCTTGGCAGCCTCATGGAGTCGCCCATCGGCGAGGACCTGCCCGACCTGGGCGCCCTGACCTGGCCCTGGCGCTTCCGGGCCGATTATGTCTTTGACTACCTCAAGGGAACCCGCCGAGGCTGCCAGATCTCGCTGGTGGGAGCCGAGATGACCGAGGACCGGGTCATCAACATCGGTTGTCCGGGCGAGCGCCTCAACGACATCGAGGTGGGCGGTCCGAGCGTGATCAACGCCCAGGCCCAGCTGCGCTTTCGCACCGGCCGTTTCAGCCTGCTCAATCAGGGCCCACCGGACGTCGTCTTCATCAACCGCGTGCCCATGAAGACGGGCGACCAGGTGGTGCTGGTGACAGGCGACCTGATCGAGACCGGTGACACCCAGGTACGTTTTCTCGAGCGCCGCGTGGTGGAGACCCTGTCGAGCTACCTGGTGGAGGTGGAGAGCGGCGTGGACGCAGACCAGGGCAGGCAGTTCCACTTCAACAAGCAGCGCGTGCTGATCGGGCGGGGCAAGAACTGCGATATCCACCTCAATGACCTGGAGGTCTCGCGCCTGCACGCCTGCCTGGTCTATCGCGATGGGCGCTTCTACCTGCAACACCGCTCCGATACCAATCCCACCTTCGTCAACGGCATGTCGGTCTTGCCCGGCTCCGAGCGGATGATCACTCCCGACGACCGCATCCGCCTCTCGAGCCTGACCGTGCTGCGCTTCGTGTTGAAGGGCATGCCGGCGGGGCCGAGCGAGAAGAGCCAGCCGGGGAGCCGCGGGCTGACCCGCAAGTAGATGCCCCCGCCCCATCCCCACCTGCTGGCCGAGCCGGAGCAGGTCATGAACGGCCTGATCCGGGGTCTGGCCGGCTCGGTGGTGGGCAGCGGAGGCCTGGGCGACGAGCATCCGGGCCTGGCGGGGCTGGCCCTGGTGAACGCCCTGGCGCCCCACTTCTCGCCTCAGGACGAAGATCCGGCTCCGGGTTGGGCTGCCTGGCTGAGCTCGATCCTGGTACGCCGGGGCGAGGCCCTGGGCGAGTACCTGCGGGTCACCTGCGGAGGAGCCCGGGGGGCCACCTTCCCGGCTGCGCTCGCCTCCGGGCGGCTGCTGGCCACGGGCATGTCCGACCCGGCCTGCGCCTACCCCCTGCAAGCCTGGCTGCACAGCCTGCTGGCCCGGCCCGATGGGGAGAGGCTCGACCAGACCTGGGATCTTTTCACCGAGGGGCTGCGCGAGCTGGAGACCGACCCCGATCCCCTGCGCGTGCGCCGCGGTCAGCAAGCCTGCCGGGATGTCTTTCACGGCCTGCAAGAGCTGGAGAAGCCCGATGTGGAAAAGGCCACAGGCTACTTCCGGGGAGGCGCCGACCTGCTGCAAGAGGTCTTTCTGGAGAGCCTGAAGTCGGCGTTCCAGGCCGGACCCACCGGGGCCACGGCGGTGAACTGGGCGGTTCACGCCCTGGTGGCCGTGGCCGATGGGCTGGTCACCGCGGACGCCGCGACCATGCCCCTGGACTGGCTCGAGGATCTGCACGCCCGGGCCTATTATGCCTTCGAGCGCGAGGTGGTGGCCCTGGAGTCGGCCGACTCGCTCTGGAGCGGAGTGGAGCAGGCCCGCCAGGGCCTCGACACTGTGACCGAGGCCCTCGCCGCCTGCCGGGTATCGGCCGGCGAGCGGGCGGCGCTGGGGGCCGCCCTGCAGCAGTTGGCAAAAGGAGGGCGCGAGCTGGCCGCGGCCAACTGCCTCTTTCGGGAAGCACGCGACCGGTTGGGCTCCATTCCCTGCGTAAGCTGTGGAGCCAGCAATCCTGTCACGGCGAGGGTGTGCACCTGCGGCTCGGCGCTGGTCATCCAGGCCGGCACCATCACGAGTCGTCAGCTTTCGTTGCAGCTCAAGGGCTTGCTGCTAGCCTGCGAGCAGCTCCAGAACGAGCTCTCGGGGCCCGAGGAGTTTGCCCCCAGCCTGCAACGCGCTTACCGCGTGCTGAGCCGGGCCGAGTATGGTCTGACGCGCCTCCCCCCCCTCGAGACGGTGGGGTTGGAAGCCTTTGGAACGAGTGAGATCTTGCGCTCGGCCCTGGCCGAGTACCGGGGCGCCCTGAATGAGCTCCAGCGCTATCTCGCCGAGCAGCGCCCCGTTCGGCTTTTCTCGGGGATCCGACAGCTGGTGGCGGCCGGGCGGCGGCTCGAGCAGTTGCGCGATCTGGGCGGGCCAACCGAGGCCGAGGCCGTCTTTGGCGAAGAAGCTGTGGGATGAAGACACACGTCTACACCATCGACAACCTGTGCTGCGCCACCGAGGAGCAGCTGATCCGAAACCGGCTCAGCCGCATCCGGGGGGTGTCCTCGCTCGACTTCAACCTGCTCGAGCGCCAGCTGACTGTGCACCACGAGCTCGATGGGGACACGCCCATCCTGACCGCGCTGACCGCCATCGGGCTGCCGGCCCGCACCACCCAAGCTCCTCCGAGCGCCCCCAGCTGGCGCGCCCACCTGCCTCTGGCCCTGAGCGGGGTGGCTGCCCTGGCCTCGGAGGTGACGGCCTCGATCACGGGTGTCGAGCGCAGCCTGCCGGTGGTGGCCCTGGCTCTGGCCTCCATGGCCCTGGGGGGTCGGGAGACTCTCTTCAAGGGCTGGGTGGCTCTCGTCAACCGCACCCTGAACATCAACTTTCTCATGACCATCGCGGTCATCGGGGCCGCCTGCCTGGGCCAGTGGCCCGAGGCGGCCATGGTGACCTTCCTGTTCGGGCTGGCCGAGCGTATCGAGGAGGGCTCGCTCCACCGGGCCCGCAACTCGATTCGGGCGCTGATGGAGCTCACCCCCGACAAGGCCCTGGTCAAGAGCAGCTGCTGCTCGGACTGGCACGAGGTGGCCGCCGAGGAGGTGCGGGTGGGCCAGCGGGTCCAGGTGCGACCGGGGGGCCGGGTGCCCCTGGACGGCGTGGTGGTGGCCGGCTCGTCCTCGGTCAACCAGGCACCCATTACGGGCGAGAGCCTGCCGGTGGAGAAGAATCCCGGCGACCCGGTGTTCGCCGGGACCGTGAACGAGAACGGTACCTTTGAGTTCGAGGTCACCGCCAACAGGGGCAACACCACCCTCGACCGCATCGTGCAGTCGGTGCAGCAGGCTCAGGCGCAGCGCGCCCCCACCCAGCGCTTCGTGGACCGTTTCGCGGCCGTCTACACCCCGCTGGTGTGCCTGGCGGCGGTGCTGGTGGCGGTGTTGCCGGCTCTCCTCTTCAGCCAGCCGGTGCTTCCCTGGATCTACAAAGCGCTGGTGATGCTGGTCATCGCCTGCCCCTGCGCCCTGGTGCTCTCCACCCCGGTGACGGTCGTAAGCGGCCTGGCAGCCGCGGCCCGGCGGGGCATCCTGGTCAAGGGTGGAGTGTTTCTCGAGCACGGTTGCAAGTTGCGGGCTCTGGCCCTGGACAAGACCGGCACCCTGACGGTGGGCCGCCCAGGCGTGACCGAGGTGTTGGTCTGGAAGAAAGAGCTCTCGCGCGAGCGGGTCATCGAGCTGGCGGCCAGCGTTGACGCGCAATCGGAGCATCCCACCGCGGCCGCCATCGTACGAGCCCACCAGGGACCCTTGCTGGAGGTCACCGAGTTTGCGGCCCTGCCGGGGCGCGGGGCCCGAGCCACCTGCCAGGGCAGCTCGTACTTCGTGGGCAACCACCGGCTGGTGGAGGACCAGAGGGTCTGCAGCCCCGAGTTGGAGGAGGTGCTGTTTCGTATCGAGGCTACCGGGCAAACAGCCGTGGTGCTCTTCACCGACAGCGAGGTGCTGGCCGTTTTCGCGCTGGAGGATACGGTCCGGCCCAACGCGCGCAAGGCCGTGGAGGCCTTGCAGCGCCTGGGCCTGCACACCATCATCCTGACCGGGGACAACCCGCTCACTGCTGCCCGGGTGGCCGCCTCGGTGGGGGTGGAGGACGCCCGCGGGAACCTCTTGCCGGCCGAGAAGCTCCAGGCCCTGGAGCAGCTCATCAAGGTGCACGGCGAGGTGGGCATGGTGGGCGACGGGGTCAACGACGCCCCTGCTCTGGCCCGCTCCTCCATCGGCTTTGCCCTGGGCGCGGCCGGCACGGCCACGGCCCTTGAGACGGCTGACGTGGCCCTGATGGAGGACGACCTGGAGAAGCTGCCCGAGTTCGTGCGCCTCAGCCGGCTCACGGTCAGCGTGCTGCGCCAGAACATCGGCTTTTCGATCGCTCTCAAGGCGCTCTTCTTCGCCCTGGCCTTGCAGGGCACGGCCACCCTGTGGATGGCCGTGTTCGCCGACATGGGTGGCAGCCTGATCGTGGTGCTGAACGGGCTTCGACTGCTGCGCTTTCGCTGAGCTTTCGAGGAGCTTGCGCACCTGACCGGTGAGGTTGACTAGCTGCGCCGCGCCTTCGAGCAGGCCGTGCAACGGGCGGGTCTGCCCTGCGCAGCGGGTGGGCGCGCTGGCGGCGGGTTTGCTGAGTCAGTCCAGAGCCAGCAGTCGAGCCAGCACCAGCTCCACCGCGCTGAGAGTTGTCGGCTCGACGCGCCCGAGCCAGCGCCGAAAGCGATGATGGGAAAGCGAGCGGAGTTGCTCGCACAGGAGCTCGCTCTGGCTGTCCAGGCCCCCTTCACCGGCGCTCACTCGGATATGGCTTGCCAGGCCGCGCAACCTGGAGGTAGCCGGTACGACCATGCTCAGCCGGGCCTCGCTATGATTGAGTCCATCATCTGAGACCACCAGCGCTGGCCTCCAGCCCGACTGCTCGTTTCCCAGGACGAAATCGGGGTCAACCATCCAGATCTCCCCGCGCGAGGACTTCACGGCCAGCCTTCACTCCATCACCAGGTAGAGGCATCCCTCATGCTGGCCACCGTCGATGAGGCGCACGATGCCGGGATGGTCAAGGCTGCGACAGACCTGAATCTCGCGGGAGAAACGAGCCTGGTAGTCAGGATCCTGCCCGAGATCGCGCCGCATGAGCTTGATGGCCACCGCCTCGTCGGCGTTCAGAGTGCTCTCGGGCACGGCTTCGTTGCCGCCCTCGCCGAGAACGTTGACCAGTCTGTATCCGAGGTGGGCTAAACGAGCCCGGCCTCGAGTTTTGCCAGAAATCCAGTTTTCTGGTATCCTGGATGGGATGAAAACGACTTTGAATCTGCCAGACGAGCTCGTCCGAGAAATCAAGATTCGCGCGGCCAAAGAGAACCGCAAACTTCAGGACCTCGTGGCCGAGTTGCTGCGGTGCGGTCTGGCCCAGACCTCCCCGAGAAAAGCCCGCCGGAGGCTTGAGTTCCCCCTGATCACCGGGGGCAATCCTCCATCGCCCGGACAGGAAACACCCGAGCATCTGGCTCAGGTTCTGCTCGACGAAGAGGCTGATGCCTTTATCCGATAGCAACGTGTTGTTCGCCCTGCTCGTGGGTTCTCACCCCCACAGCAATCGGGCGCGCACGTGGATGGACAGTCAGGTCGAGCCCGATAGCGTCGTGCTTTGCAGAGCCGTCCAGCTCACCTTGCTCCGGCTGCTGACCTCCCATTCAATTCTGCCCGCCTATGGACTCAGGCCGCTGTCCAACCAGAAGGCCTGGGAGCTGGTCATCGGTCTCCTGGAGGATGAGCGTCTGGTCTTCTTTGAAGAACCCGAAGATCTCGAGCGGCATTGGCTGAGTTACGCCGCGCGTCCGACGGCTTCGGCAAAGCTCTGGATGGATGCCTACCTGGCCGCCTTCGCACGGGCCGCCGGTCATCAGCTCGTTACCCTGGACAAAGCCTTCCGCCAGTTTGATGGCCTGGATTTGCTCGTGCTCCAAGAGGGCTCGTCCCCTTCTTGAGCCGCAGAGCGGAGTTGGCTCCCGGTTTGCCCCTCGGCCGAGGCGGTGAGGGTGCGCACGAGATAGTCGCCGATGGTGTCCACCACGAAGTCGGGGCTGCCTGAGAAACCGCAGACTTGTTTCCCCCGTTCTTCGAGCTAAACTCCTTTTAGGACCAAACCGTTAAGGGGGGGCCATGAAGTATTGGCGTCGTCATCGGCCGCGCGTCTTTCTCGAGCGACCTCGCGTGGTGCAGCGCCACCTGCACGCCTGGCTGATGGGCACCTTCTTCTCGCAGCTCTACCTGCCCGGCCAGCACGTGGGGGCCATGAGCGCCTTCGGCCAGATGGGCACCTTCTGCGGACGGTCGCTGCCATTGCGGTGGGAGACCGCCAGCGCGCCCCGCCCTCCCCTGCCGGCCCGCCGGTGGCGCTGCCGCCGGGATTCCCCATCCCGGCCTGGTGGCGCAAATCGACCGAGCCGGGCCTGCGGCGTGCTTTCTTGACCTGGCTCGCCCACGTGCGCAGCGACCGGGGTGAGCTGCGCGAGGCTGTCTTGCGGCTCTTTTCCGGCACCGTGCTGCACATCGAGAGCGAGTTCGACCAGGCCGAGGCCACCTTCACCGAGGCCGTGCAACGCTGGATGGACGACTACGACCCGCTCATCGAAACCTGGAGAGAGGCAGCTCGCCCGAGTCAAGCTGCGGCTGTGCGCTACCAGGCCATGTCGCTCTACCAGACCACCGTCATCGAGAGTTTGTCCGATGCCCAGTTCCTGCCCCGCTACGGCTTTCCCATCGGGCTGTTGAAGCTGCGGGTGGTGGTCAAGGAAGACAGGCAGGTCCGCGAGGAGGATCAGTTCCGGCTCGACCAGAAGCCCCCGCCCAGATCCCTCTTCTCACCGCCACAATACGCGGGGAGCTCCACGTCCGGCCCGGCCCTTCACAGGGTGCACTCCACCTCGAGCACCGCTTGCTGCTCATAGTTGAGAAAGCGCCAGCGCTTGCCGCCCGAGCTTTGCGAGCACCCCAGAGCGGCCACTTCGTGACCCTGCTTGTCGCGATAATCGCGCAACAGTCGGGTAGCGGGAATCTTGACCGTCTCCAGCTGGCCCGAGTCGAGCATGACCTCCACGTGCAGGGCACGCTCCTGGTCCATCCAGCTCTTCTGGATCTTGCCCGCCAGCGGGCTCAGCTCTTCCTCCAGCGTCTCGAAGCGGGCCGGCCCCTGGTGGCTGAGCTGGGCCTTGAGCACCCCGGCCGGAGTCTTGTCGAAGGCCGTGCCGAGCACATCGTCGGTGACCGACTTGAGGGCCAGCTCCAGATCCACCGCCGGCTCCACGAACTCGAGCCCGACGCGGTACTTGCCGTCGTCGGGGGCGTGCCGGCACCAGGCGACCCGGGCCAGGCAGGGAACCGGCTCGCCCGACTCGCGCAGATCCAGGCTCAGCTGGATCACCTGGCCCACCGGCAGGGGCCCGTCGGTCTGCAGCTGCAACCCGCTCAAGCTGCAGTCCAGGGTCAGGGCTTTGTAGTTGGGTAGCTCGGGTGAGACCACCCCGGTGCGGTAGGGCACGCGGGGAGCCTGGCGCAGACCCTCGGGCGTCTCCTGGGCGACCACCTGCTCATCGGGAGCGAGCCCTTCCAGCACCGAGCCCACTCCCAGGAAACGCCCGTCACCCAGGCTGCGGCTGGTCTTGACCCGCAGCTTGATCTCGCGGGTGGAGCCATCGGGCATCGGCAGGCCCAGCGGCTCGAGATAGCCGGGCACGAACCCGACCGGAGCCAGAAAGACCAGCTCGCCCCCCTCGTAGTGCACCGCTTCGGCCAGAACTGCTGTGCTCACGCCATCCTCCCCGTCAACCTCGGATTGCCCCGGCTTTCGCCCCCGGGCGGGCTAGATCCCCTGCAGGGGACGTCCTTCGGGGTCGACCGGACGAGCCACCACCGGCACCTTCACCTTGATAGCCCGACCCTGGCGCCAGAGCGAGAGCTCGAGCACTTCGCCCGGACGGGTCTCGGCCAT
>QWHO01000409.1 GCA_021404945.1 bacterium CPR1 | reverse complement strand
AGCGGCCCGGTAACTCCGTCTTGCTTACCGGCCCGAGCGCTTTACCGGGCTGAGAGCGTTACCGGGCTGAGAGCGTTACCGGGCTGAGCAGGCGGTATACCGCCCGGTGGGAACGGTAACGCCGGCAGAACGGTAAATCCGTCTTGCTTACCTGGCCAGAGGCGGCATCGCGACGTGAGCAGCATGAAGCCGAACGGGTCCGGGTGCTCGCACCGCTCCACGAAGACGCTGCCGCTGCTCGAATCGACCGCCTCTGAAACAATTTGTTTACCGATTTCACAAATCGCTAACACCCGCTGCGTGCCAAAGCCTCTTCGGGGCGGTATCATCAAGCTCAAGAACCATTCCGGAGGCTCCATGTCTGTCGAGAAAGTCAAGAACGTCAACCAGACCCGCGAGTCCAGCCAGGGCTCGGCCCCGGTGGGCAAGCTCCAGGGAGCCGCCCTCAAGCGCGCCGAGGGAGCCCGCTCCAGTTCCGAGAGCTCCCAGGTCTCCCACTCTCGTCCCGCCCAGAAGGCCGAGGGAGCTCGCGAGAGCAACCATGGCCTCCATGCGCAGTGGAAGGGCCTGCTCGACGGCAAGAAGGATGCCGACGTGGGCTCGATCCCATTCTTTGCTCACTTCCTCGAGGGGCAGGAGAAGGGCCCCGTGGCTCAGACCAAGCGCTACCCCTCCGATAACGACGACAGCCCGGGCCTCAAGCCTCCTGGAAGCGAGGTCGTCACCCATCGCTACCCCTCCGACAACGACGCCGATACCGGCATCGAGCCCCCCGGAGGAGGGGTCGTGACCATGCGCTACCCTTCCGACAGCGACGCCGATACCGGCATCAAGCCTCCTCCCACCGAGGTGACTCTGGCCTACCCCTCGGACAGTGACCGCGACATCGGCATCGGCCCCAACCCCCCCATCGACCGGGTGACCATGGCTTACCCATCCGACAGTGACAAAGACACCGGGATCGACTGGCGGCCGCCGGTCGAGGTGACGCTGGCCTACCCATCCGACAGTGACCGGGACTGTGGCTGCCGGGAGGTCTGACCGTTTACCTGGCTGGCTCTCTCAGACCCCCACCAGGACGATTCATTGACGGAGCCGTGATGAGCTTCGGGCATCCTCATCAGGAACTCTTTCTGGTGAGGTTCTCATGCTCTCAACAGTCTCCCCGGTCCGGCTCTCGACGGCTTCTCCCCAGGTCAAGGACCTGTTTCGCCCCCAACCTCCTCCCGAGCCGGAGCCGCCGCCGGCCGACCCCGAGCCCTCCGTTCTTCCGGTAGCGCTTTCGGCCCTGGGCGGCACTGCGGCGGGAGCCGCAGTCGGAGCTGGGGCGGCGCTTCTCACCGGGGGGGCGGGAGCGGTTCTGGCCATCGCGCTGGCGGCCTGTCCTTGCGTGGTTGCGGCCGGAATGGCCGGGGCCCTGGCCTCGGTGACCGAGAGTGAGGGTTTGCAGCTGTTGACGGGGGGATCGGTGCTGGTGGGGGGACTGGTGGGAGCCGGGATCATCGGCGCCGCGGGAGGTTTCCTGGTGACCCTGGCCGTCCTGGGCGGTTTGACCGGGATGGCCGTGGGGGCCATGGTGGGGGCCGTCCGGCAGGAAGATCAGCAGTTTCGTCAGCACGAGCAGAACCGGCCCCTGCAGGAAAAGTTTCGTCGGGACATGCGCCGCTATGATCAAGAGATGCAAGACTTCGAGCGCGACTTGATGGCATGGGAGGCTTCCCATTGCGAGACCGCCAACCCGGGTCGGCTGCACGAGACCGATGCTCACGTGGTGGTGAACGGCGTGGTGGTCAGAAAGCGGGAGGTCTGACCCCGAGCGGACGGGAACAAGCCCCGCGTGAGCGTGCTGATCGTTACCTGGACGGGCGAAAACTCCTCGGTGAGCCAGGTCACCCATCTGCTGGCCGAGCGTGGGGTGGAGGTGGTGCGCCTGGATACCGACCTCTACCCGCAGGAGGTGCGCCTCAGCACCGAGTATGGCGCCGGGATCGAGCTCCGCAGCCGGCATCTGGACCGGGTCGAGGCTGTCTGGTACCGGCGCTTTCGGGCCGCCAACCGCCTGAGCGAGAGCCTGGGGGATACCCGCGAGGCGTGCTATAACGAGTCGCGCCAGACCCTGTGGGGGACCATCCTCAGCCTGCCCTGCTTTCAGCTCGACCCGCTCCCGGCCGTGCGCCTGGCCGACTATAAGGAGCTGCAGACCCGCTGGGCCCTGGAGGAGGGGCTGGAGGTGCCCCGCACCCTCTTCAGCAACGATCCCGACAGCGTCCGAAGCTTCTATCGTGAGCTGGACGGCCGGGTGGTCACCAAGATGCAGTCGCAGTTCGCCATCTACCGCGGAGGCGAGGAGCGGGTGGTCTTCACCAGCCGGGTCAAGCCCGAGCACCTCGACAGGCTCTCGGGCCTGGAGCACTGTCCGATGATCTTTCAAGAGCTGGTGGAGCGCAAGCTGGAGCTGCGCACCACGGTGGTGGGCGAGCGCCTCTTTACCTCGGCAATCGACGCCTCTCTGGCGCCCGAGGTGGACTGGCGCCGCGACGGCGTGGGGCTGATTGACACCTGGGAGCCTTACGAGCTGCCCCCTGCCACGGCTCAGGCGCTGCTGCGCCTGGCCAGCCGTTTCGGCCTGAACTACGCTGCCGCCGATTTCATGGTGACCCCCGAGGGGCGGCACATATTTCTGGAGATCAACGCGGCCGGGGAGTGGTTCTGGTTGCAGCGCATCCATCCCATCGCCGAGGCGGTGGCCGAGGTGCTGGCAGAGCCGAGCCGGCGGCGCGTGAAGAAAATCCTTCCTTCTGCAGGCCCGTAAGCCCGCCCCCCCGAAAGTCGAATCGATGCGGTTGAGCGACCGGGTAGCTCTGGTGACCGGAGGCGGCCGTGGCATTGGCGCCGCGGTGGCCCGCTCGCTCGCGTCCGAAGGAGCCCGGGTGGCGGTCGCCTCGCGCACCCTGACCGAGATTGACGAGGTGGCCAGCGAGCTCACCCGGACCGGCAGCCAGGCGGTGGCCGTGCAGTGCGACGTGGGTCGTCCCGAGGAGATCGCTTCGGCCGTGGCCCACGTCAGCGAGGAGCTCGGACGCGTTGACATCCTGATCAACAACGCCGGCATCGCCTCCTCCGCCTCGCTCAGCTCCCAGAGCCTTCAGGAGTGGGAGCGCATCTTTCGCGTCAACGTCACCGGAACGTTCCTGTGCACCCAGGCCTGTCTGCCGGGAATGCTCGAGCGGGGTTGGGGCCGGGTGGTCAACGTGGCCTCGGTGGCCGCTCTGGGGGGGGCGAAGTATATCTCTGCCTACTCGGCCTCCAAGCACGCTGTGCTCGGCTTTACTCGCTGCGTGGCCCTGGAGGCGGCCAGTCGAGGCGTCACCGTCAACTCTGTCTGCCCCGGCTACGTGGATACCGACCTGACGCGGGCTTCGGTGGCCCGCATCATGGAGAAGACCGGCATGAACGAGGGTCAGGCCGTTCAGGTCCTGTGCAAGACCAATCCCCAGAACCGGCTCTTGACCTCCGAAGAGGTGGCCCACGCCGTGCTCGTGCTTTGCCTGCCCGAGTCGGCCGGCATCAACGGCCAGGCTCTGGTGCTCGATGGCGGGGGGTTCGTGGGATGAAGGATCCTCATCCTCGCCGGGCAAAGTTTCTCCCCGTGAAACGCTGCAGGGGGGTCGCGTGATGACCTCGCAGCCGGCCCAGTCTCTGGTGGACAAAGCCATGGCCCTGACTCAGGAGGGCAAGCACGACGAGGCGCTGCCCCTGATCGATGAGGCCCTGGCGGCGGATGCGACCTACTGGCCCGGCTGGCTTCATCGTGGCTATGCCCGGGCCCAGGCTACTCGTTTCGAAGAGGCCGTTTCCGACTGGGAGAAGGCCCTCGAGCTCGAGCCCAAGCTACCCATGAAGCTGCAGACCTCGGCCCAGGCCGCTCTCCACCGAAAGCTCACCGAGAGCGCACTGGAGCAGTTTCGCTGGGAGTTGACGCTGGCTCCCGAGAATGCTCGCCTCAACCTGCTGTATGGCCGAGCCCAGCGTGTCTTTGGGAGGCTCAGCCAGGCTCTCGAGTCGCTCGGGCAGGTCTCACCCAACGATCCCGCTCACCTGGACGCTCTCGAGCTGGCTGCCCGCATCCTCAGGCAGCTTGGCCAGAACGAGCATGCCCTCAAGACCTGGCAGAAGGTGTTGCAGTCGCGGCCTGAGTCGGTGGAAGTGAACTACGAGCTGGGCAGCCTGGCCCACAAGTCCAACGCCCTGGCTCTGGCGTTGCGCCACCTGGAGAAAGTGGTCGCGCTCAAGGGCGAGCACCTTCCGGCCTTGCTCGCTCTGGGTGAGATCTATCTCAAGCAGGGCCGCCACGACCTGGCCGAAGACCGGCTCCAGAAGGTGCTGCGTCTGCAGCCCGACCATCCGACCGCCCTGGCCGGCCTGGCCGGTTGCCGCCAGGAGCAATACCTCTTCGACGAGGCGCTGGGCTACTACAAGCGGGCCGTGGAGGCCGATCCCAAGAACCCCGATTTTCACTTCCGAATGGGTTTTCTGGCTTTGCAGCTGGGCAATCTCGAGGCTGCCGTGAGCGCTCTGGAGAAGGGCCTGGAGCTGCGCCCCAACGACGCCGAGGTTCTCTTCAGCCTGGCCAAGGCTTACGAGCAAAAGAGCGACCTGCAACGCGCCAGCGAGTACTACACCGACACGCTGCGGGTCAATTCGCGGGCCGATCACGCCGCTTACAACCTGGGGTTGGTGTTCGAGGCGATGGGGAAAACCGAGGAAGCCATGAACGCCTTCCGCCGGGCCAGCGAGATCAAGCCCAACGAGCCGCATTACCTGGAGCGACTGGCTGCCGCCGCTTCCCGGGCCGACGATCACACGACCGCCACCGACGCCAGTCGGGCCGCGGTGCGCTCGGCCCCCGACTCGGCCGAGTCGCGCCTCAATCTGGCCCGGGTGCTGCAACGTCAGGGTCGTCAGGAAGAGGCCATGGAGGCCTACCGCCAGGCTTTGGCCCTGAATGCGAAAGTCAGCGCGCAGATTGAGAAGGATGCCCAGGCAGCCTATGACAGTGGAGCTGACGATCAGGCGATGGATTTCTATCGGCTGCTCTCGGAAACCGAAGGCTGGCAAGCCTGGGCCTGGGAGGGGATCGGCCGGGTCATGGCCCGCCAGGAGAAGGCTCTGCTGGCGATGGACTTCCTCTACAAAGCGGTGGTCACCGAGCCCTCTCGCTTGAGCGCTCTGCGCGAGTTGGGGGCGATCTGCCTGGCCAATCAAGAGCCCGCCCGCCTGCTGGAGGCCATTCGCGAGGTGCTGGTTCGCGAACCCCCCTACGCTGAGGTGGAAGGCTTCGTGGAAGTGCTGCTCGAGCTGTGGCACGGGGCCGAGCTGTCCAGCCTGGTCTTGCTGCTGGCCGATAGCCTGCACAGCCAGCTCGGGGGAGATGCACGAGCCCGCCAGGAAGCCGCTCGCATCTATCTCGAGCAGGCCCGCAAGCTCCATGCGCAGGGGGACACCGAGCGAGCGCGGGCCACGCTGGGACGCTTGTTCGAGCTCGAGCCGGCCCATCCGGAGGGGCTCGCTCTGATGAGCCATTGGGCCGAGGGGGCGGTGGTCGCGAGCGAGGGCTCGGTGGCCGAGGCCTTCGGGTTCGAGCCGGCGGCCGAGGGGGCGGTGGTCGCGAGCGAGGACTCGGTCGCCGAGGCCTTCGGGTTCGAGCCGGCGGCCGAGGGGGCG
>QWHO01000408.1 GCA_021404945.1 bacterium CPR1 | reverse complement strand
CTGCGCAAGGAGAACGAGTCGGCCCTGGAGCTGAGGGCCGGGCGCAACGCCCAGGGAAACGACCTGACCCATTCGACCACCTACAGCACGACCATGGTGGAGCAGGCTCGGGCCACCCGCGAGCCTCTGGTGGTGGCCGGCTCGGAGGATCGGGCCGTGCTCGGCTCGGCCAGCGCCGTGGCCCACGACCTGCGCAGCATGATGGCCGCCCCCTTGATTCAACGAGATCAAGTGATGGGCGTGGTCTACCTCGACAACCGCGTGGCACGGGGCATTTTCACCCAGGAGGACGGCCACATTCTGGCCGCCATGGCCAGCCACATCGCCATCGCCCTGGACACGGCCCGGGCCGTGCAGTTGGAGATGAACCTGGAGGCTGAGCGGCGCCAGCGCGAGCTGGCTGACGGCCTGCGCGAGATCTCGCAGGGCCTGAGCTCGACCCTGGATCGCATCGAGGTGATGCGCCGTTTCATGCATTCGGTGCGGGCTCTGGTTCCTTTCGACCGGGCCCTGGCTCTCATGGTGGAGGGCACCATCTCGGAGACCCCCGAGCGGATGCTGGTCCCGCTCACCGGCCTGGGCTACCCCGAGCTCTCGGCCCGCAGGCTGGTAACCGCCGGCGAGCTCTTATCCGACACGGTCCTCTCGGGCGCACTGCTGGAGTTGCCCGACCTGGTGCACGAGCCGCTCTTTGAGCATCCCTCTGCCCAAGATCCACCCACGCGCTCGCTCCTGGCCGTGCCTCTGCAAGGCTATCAGGAGCGGATCGGGGTGCTTTTGCTGGAGCGCACCGAAGTGCACCCCTTCAGCCCCAATGAGCAGTCGCTGGTGCTGGCCGGGGCCGAGCAAGCCGGAATCGCCCTGCAGAATGCGCGTCTCTACGGGGAAGTGCAACGGCTGGCCACCACCGACGAGCTGACCGGGCTCAGCAATCGACGCCAGATCCTGAGCCAGGGTGAAGTGGAGCTGGCCCGAGCGCGCCGATACGCAAAGCCCCTGTCGGCCATCATGATGGATATCGACCACTTCAAGTCGTTCAACGACCGCTTCGGCCACGCGGTGGGGGACGTGGTGCTGCGCACCGTGGCCGAGTGGGCCCGCGCGGCGCTGCGAACCCTGGACGTCATCGGGCGTTACGGCGGAGAGGAGTTCGTGGCTCTCTTGCCCGAGACCGATCTGGCCGGGGCGGCGCTGGTGGCCGAGAGGCTGCGCCAGGCGGTTGGCCAGAGCCAGGTACCCAGCGAGGCGGGCCATCTGAGCGTCACGATGAGCCTGGGTGTGGCCCAACTGGTTTTCGGGGAGGGCCTGGCGGGTCTTTTGAACCGGGCGGACGAGGCTCTCTACCAGGCCAAGGAGAGCGGCCGCAACCGGGTCGTGGTTGCCCCCGAGACCGCCTAGAGCTCCAGCCGCAAACCCTTTGTGGTGGCGGAGGAGCTACGCTCTCGGCGGCCCCTACCCCCGCCTCAGCCACCACAAGATGTTGGATCTTGCGGCTGGACCTCTACAAAATGTTGGGGTCAGGGGGGCCGGCCGCGCACCCTGCAAATTCGTCCCCACCCCCTCTGGGGAACCGCAGAGCTCGCTGAGGGCGCGGAGAGATTGTGTCAGGACGAGGCCCCCCGCCCGACTCTGCCGAGCTCAAGAGGTGGGGACGGACTAACCGGACGATGCCTCAGCGAAGATCCTGGCTGAGCCGGCTCTCGCGCACCCCGAAAAGCCCCGCGTAGCACACGGGATCGCCTGTCAGGTGGCGCCACAGCTCGGCGTAGGTCAGCACCTGGGTGGCATAGCGCTCGACCAGGTCGTCCAGGGCCTGCCGATCGGTCTTGTAATCGATCACCTCCCAGCCGTCGCTCTGCTTCAGGGCCAGGTCCAGAACGCCGTAGTAGACGGTGGGAGTCTGGTCTTCGCCGGGCTGGGCCAGGGCGAAGGGCACCTCCACCAGCCGCTCATCCGCCTCCATGGCCTGGCGCCAGAAGTCGCTGGCCCGCACCGTCTCCACCGCCCGGACCGCCTCTTCGACCAGGCCGGCCAGATCGGGGTCGGTGCAGGTCAGCCAGCGGGCCAGCCGGGCCACGTCCTGTTCGCTCGTCCCGGGATGGCGCATGCAGTGCTCGAGCAGCCGGTGGATGAGGGTTCCCCAGGCCGCTCCGCCATCGGGGCCGGCCTGCTCGGGAGGGTCCAGAGCCGCCCAGAGGGTCTGGCTCTGGCCCTCGCGCACGGCGGCCGTGACGCTGCGACGGCGATAGGCCGGCCGGGCCAGGTCTTGCCAGCGGGAGGCATACTCAGACTCGTCGGGGCAGGCCGACAGGGCCTCCAGGGTGGGCCCGGGCACGGGTGGGGGAGTACTCGCCGGGAGGGGCAGGCAGGTCTCCAGAAAGGGCTCCAGCTCGCCCCAGGGGGAGCGGGCCTCCTTGAAGCGCGATACCACCAGCAGCTCAGCCGCGCGGGTAGCGGCCACGTAGAGAAGGCGCCGATCCTCGGCTTGCAAGTAGACCGACTCGGCCTGCTGCAACTCGGCCCAGCGCTCGGGATGGGCCAGTATCTTGTAGCGGTGCTTGATCTCGAGGTAGCCCACCACCTCCGAGCCCTGACGCCGGATCACCGTGTCGACCCCGAACCTGGAGCTGGAGGTGGGGGCGGCCAGGAAGACCACGTTGGCCTCCAGACCCTTGGCCTGGTGCAGGTTCATGATACGCACCACGTTGCGCTTGCCCGCCTCGAGAGCCACCGATTCCAGCTCATGGCTCTCCAGGGCATCTTGCAGGGAGCGCAGGCCATCGGCCAGGGAGCCGCCCTGTTGCTCGGCCCGGCGCACCAGGTCGAGGGCCTGCCAGAGTCGTCCGGCTTCGGCCCCGCCCCGGGTCAGCGTCACCGCCCGGGCCAGCAGGCCGGTCTTCTCCAGCACTCGCTCCACAGCGGCTACGGGCGGGAGGCTGAGCGTCAGAGCCCGCAGCTCGATCAGGAAGCTGAGTGCCGCGGCCACCGGCTCGTCGCTCTCGATGGCCTTCTCGGGCAGCGTGAAGCGGCCACCGGCTCGCCGAAAGAGGTAGAGCTCGGCGTCGCTGAGGCCGAAGAGGGGCCCTCGCAGCAGGCCCACCAGCCGCAGGGAGTCTTCCGGATCGCTCAGCACGGCCAACAGGTCGGCCAGCAGCTTGACCGACTCGCTGTCGGAGAAGTCGCTGCCTCCGGTGGCCTCGTAGGGGACGCCCTGGGCCTCCAGGGCTCGGGCGATGGTCTGGAGCGGCCGCTTGACCCGGGTGAGCACCAGGAAGTCGCCCCAGCAGCGTCGCCCGGCGGTCACTTCCGAGGCGATGAAGGCCGCGATCGCTTGCGCTTCCGCCTCTCCGACCCGAGACCTGTTGGTCGCTGCAGGGATGACCAGGGTGCGCACGCCCACCGGCTCGGTGGCGGGGCCCCGGCTGGGATCGGGCTCGAGGGGCTGGTGGGCGGCCTGAGCCGGTCCGCCGCTGCCGAAGAGCCGGGAGAAGACCCGGTTGGTCCAGCCCAGCAGGGCCGGTTGGGAGCGGAAGCTGGTCACCAGGGGCAGCACCTGTCCGCCGTTCTCGGCGATGCGACGGCGCACGGTCTGGTAGGTGTCGATGTCGGCCCTACGGAACCGGTAGATGGACTGCTTGGGGTCGCCCACGATGAAGAGCGCGCCCGGCCTCAGGTCGACCTGGTGCCAGTCGGGGGCGTCGTTCTCGGCCGCCAGCCAGAACAGGATCTCGGCCTGCAGCGGATCGGTATCCTGGAACTCGTCCACCAGCAGCCAGCGGAACTTTTCTTGCAGGGCCCGGCGCACCTCGGGATGCTCGCGCAGCAGTCGGGCGGCGTAGAGGAGCAGGTCCTGGTAGTTGAGCAGGGCTTGCTCCCGGCGCACCTTCTGCGCCCTGTCGCGGGCCTCGACCAGGATGGGGATGAGGTGGCCATAGACGTAGGCCCGCCAGGCCGCCAGCCACTCGCTCAAGACCGGCTGCAGCCCTTCGATCAGGCTGAAGACCCGGGGGCGGAGCTCTCGCAGCGCGATTTGAGGAGCATCCCATTCCTGAGGAACGAAGAGCTTCTGGGTAAAGCGCTCCCACATGCCCAGCAGAGCCGCCAGCTCAGCCGGGTCCTCCAGCTTGCCCGAGCGCTCCAGGCGACCTCGGAAGGCCATCGCCCGGGGTAGCACCTCGCACTCGCGATAACGAGCTCTCGGGCCGATGAGCTCGCACAGGTCGGCTGCGAAGGTCAGCAAGGCGGTGCGGGTGGGCTCGAGCCGGGGGCGCTCGGCCTGCCCGGCCGGGAAGACGGCGTCGGAATTGGCCGAGATGCGCAGCAGCCCCTCGCGAAGCTGGGCGGGGCTCAGGCCGCACTCGCGCAGAGCGGCCAGATGGGGCGACTGGGCCAGCTTCCAGTCATCGAGCAGCCGGCGCCAGACCCGCCCGATCAGCTCGGCGTCGGCCGCCTCGTCGAGCTCCTCGAAGCCCGGGGAGACGCCCGCTTCGACCGGCCTCTCGCGCAGCAGGCGGGCGCAGAACGAGTGGATGGTGCCGGCAAAGAGGCTCTCGAGATGAGACAGAGCCGTCTCCACCCGCTCGCGCTCGCCCGCATCGGACAGCCCGGGCAGGCGCCGCTCGAGAACTGTCTGGAAGCGGTCGCGCAGGTTGCCGGCCGCTTTGCGGGTGAAGGTGACGGCCGCGATCTCCTGCACCCGGTAGCGGCCGGAGATGACCCCGTGGGCCATGCGTCGGGCCAGGCTCTCGGTCTTGCCCGAGCCGGCGGCCGCCTCGACGAGCAGGTTCTGCTCGAGGCTGGTTTCGATCTGTTGGCGAGATTGTTGGTCAGCGAGCACGTTGACTCCCTCGGAACCTGGTCGCGCGGCCCTCGTTGCGGGCCCACGCGACCAAATTTAGCGCGGGGGGATGACAGGTAGTGTCGTTGCCGGGGGAAATATATCCTGCGATGGGAAAGCGGTTGCTCTGCAGCGCACTGGTGGGTTGGGCCGGCTTCCATGGCTGGTATCTGGTCTGGGGCGTGCTGATCCTTGGCGTGGCAAAGGTGCCCCACACCGACTTGTCCCCCGCCGCATGCACGTTCTACGAGAGGGGCAATCTGATCGTTTTCGGCATGGTGCTCTGGTCTCTGCTCCATCCTGAGCGCACAGGAGCCATCCTCAAAGCGATTTTTCTGACCCTGCTGCTGGTCATGATTCCGCTTGCCCTGGCGATTACCCGGTGAGCGGCCTCAGGACTGGATCCTGCGGACTGCTTCGTCCCAACGCGTCTGACTGGCGAGCTTGATCTCCGAGTAGCGCCGGCTGGTTTCCTGGTCGAGAGCATAGGTGGGGGAGAGCTCGATGTTCAGCCCGTGAGCACCCGGGAACCGGCTCGAGTGCTGCTCGAAGATGACCGCCTCGCTCACCTTCTCGGTCACCTGCCGGGCAGCGTCCTTCAGGGCCTGGTCATTGATGCGGCTCCTGGCCACCCGGTCGGCGAAGTCATAGAGATCCCTGTAGTCGGTAAAGCCCTGGGTGCGGTCGGCCAGGCTCTTGAGGGTGGGCACGGAAGCCTCCGCGGTGGCCAGGAGGGCCCCCGCAAAGCCATCCACCGACTGCGTCACAGCAGCCACTTTGGACATGTCCACGGCCGACATGGTGGGCAGATCGCCCTGGTTGCCCCGGGCGGCGCGCACCACGTGGTGGCAGACGTCGCGCGGGCTCAGCTCGATCTGCAGTTGCAGCTGGCCCTGCAGGTCGGCCAGCATGCCCGGGTTGA
>QWHO01000407.1 GCA_021404945.1 bacterium CPR1 | reverse complement strand
TCATGCGCAGACGCGCGGGCTGTCAACTTTGCCCCGACCGAGTTGACAGGCCTGGTGCCAGCTCATGCGCAGACGCGCGGGCTGTCAACTTTGCCCCGATTGCGGGGATGGATTTTGCTTCCAGGGCAGGAGTTGACCGCCCGGCTTCGATCCTATCCGGATGCAAGCCTACCACGACTCCAGCGACCTTTTCTGCACACGCCGCCCGGACGGGCTCGAGCTGAAGCTCGAGGCCGAGGGGGTGGAGCAGGCCTTTGTGCGCACCGCCCCCGACGGCGAGGAGGTGATGCTGCCGATGGGCTCCGACCTGACGGCCGTCCTGCCCCTCTCGGCGCCCCGCCTGGGTTATCGCTTCTACCTCAAGACGGCCGAGGGGGCTTTCTGGCTCAGCGCCGCCGGGTTGACCCGCCACACACCCACCGACGCCACCGACTTTCGCTACCTCTCTCGCTTCGAATCGCCCGCCTGGCTCGAGGACGCCGTCTTCTACCAGGTCTTCCCCGACCGGTTCTACGACGGCGAGAGCGCGAGCAACGTGCAGGATGGCGAGTATCTTTGCTCGGGGAAGCCGGTGATCGCCCGGGCCTGGCATGAGCTCCCACAGGCAAAGACCGGGTGGCACGAGTTCTTCGGAGGCGACCTGCCCGGCCTGGAGCAGAAGCTCGACTACCTGCAAGAGCTCGGCTGCAACGCCATCTACCTCAATCCCATCTTCACCGCGCCCTCCTCCCACAAGTACGACGTGGCCGACTACCGCGAGGTGGATCCCCACCTCGGCGGCGACCGGGCTTTCGCCTCGCTCATGCAGGCGGTGCACCGCCAGGGGATGCGCCTGATCCTGGACGTGGTGCCCAATCACTGCGGCGAGACCCATCCCTGGTTCGTGCAGGCTTTGCAGGACAAGAACGCCCCTACCGCCGAGTTCTTCAGCTTCCTGCGCCATCCTCACGAGTACGAGTGCTGGCTGGGGGTGAAGTCGCTGCCCAAGCTCAACTATCGCAGCGCTCTGCTGCGCGAGGAGATGATCTCCATTCTGCGCCACTGGCTCCGCCCGCCTTACCGGCTGGATGGCTGGCGCCTGGACGTGGCCAACATGCTGGCCCGCCAGGGGGAGAGCCAGCTGGGTCATAAGATCGGACGGGCGTTGCGTCGGGCGGTGAAGGCCGAGAACCCGGAGGCCTACCTGCTGGGCGAGCATTTCTTCGACGGCACCCCCCACTTGCAGGGCGAGGAGCTGGATGCCAGCATGAACTATCGCGGCTTCACCATGCCCGTGCTGCACTGGCTGTCGGGAGGCGACCTGGCCTTCCACCAGAAGGCGCCCCACGGGGAGGGCCGAGCGCTGCCCACTGCCGCCCTGGTGGCCCAGTGGATGGCCTTCCTGAGCGCCATCCCCTGGCAGGTGGCCTGCCTGCAGTTCAACCAGCTGGGCAGCCACGACATGCCCCGCATCCGCTTCCTGCTGGGCGAGGACCTGGACCGGGTCCAGGCGGCCATGGTCTTGCTCTTCGCCTTCCCCGGCGTGCCCTGCGTGTACTACGGGGACGAGGTCGGGATGAGCGGAGGGCGCGACCCGCACAATCGGGCTCCCATGGTGTGGCAGACCGAGCGCTGGTGCCAGGCTACCCGCGAGCTGGTAAAGCGGCTGTGCGGGTTGCGCCGCAGCTCGTCGGCTCTGAGGCGGGGGGGCTTCCGAGTGCTGCACGAGGGCGCCGACCGCGTGGTTCTCGAGCGCCGCTCGCGCGACGAGCGGCTGGTGGTGGACGTGCGCCGGGGGTCGGCCGAGGCGGTGGAGCTGCCCGGGCTTTCGCTGGTCGGCCTGCTGGGGGGCGAGCGGCTGAGCGGGCGGTTGCCGGCGGTCAGCCGGGCGGGCGGGGAGATCTACTGCGCCTGAGCAGGGCCTCGTCGGCCAGCTCGCGCACTGCATCGCTGGAGTCACCGCTTCGCCGGAGCAGCAGGTCGAATATCTCGGACGTGTCGTCCAGAATGTGCTCCTTGACCTCGAACAGGGCGCTCCAGCGCACGTCCGGGTCCGGGTCATCGCAAAGCTGGAGCAGGGCCTCCCGGGCCCGTTTGTCCTCGGGGTCGAGCCCGCCCGCCACTACATCCCGGACGCGGGCCTCAGGATGGGTGGCGAAGGCCAGCATGGTTCTCAGAGCGCGCGGCTTGCGCATCCAGTAGAAGCACTGGAGGGCCCAGGCCAGGATTTCGGGATCCTCTTCGATCTGACACAGCATCTCCAGAAGCTCCCAGGTTTCCGGGAACATGGGGCGAGACTCCGGGTGGCCGAGCTCGCGCAGAATGCGCAGGCCCAGCAGGCGTTCGCGGCGATCGGGGAGAGCAATGAGGTCGGCGGCAGCGTCGAAGACGGAACGGTCGGCTCGTTCGTGGAGAGCCACCAGGAACGGCAACGCGGTATCGCACGGCTCATCTACTGACGGCTCCCACCGGGCCAGTACTTCCTGGACCAGGGCCGCGGTGGGCAGATCCTGATAGTGGGCGGCGTGCGAGCCGTACCCTGGCGGAATGTCGCTCAAGCCGGAGCCTGGCTCCGAGCGCCCACCACCCGCCCCAGCGCATCCAGCCCGCGCTCGAGCACCCCCATCTCGGGCCCGAAGCTGATGCGCGCGTAGTGCTCGTAGCGCATGTTGGAGCGGCGTTTACCAGGGTTGACGTCAAAGAACACGCCCGGTACGGTGATCACCTTCTCCTTGAGTCCGGCCTCGAAGAAGGCCATGCCCCGGTTGAGCGGCTCGGGCAGCCTCGAGAGGTTGGCCCACACGTAGAAGGCGCCCTCCGGGTCGGCGTCGGGCTCGACCCCCATCTCCTTGAGGCGCTGCAGCATGTAGGCCCGCTTCTCCCAGAAGCAGGTCTGCAGGGCCACGGTCTCGGCCAGGGCCAGCTCCGGGTCGAGCAGGGCCACGGCCTGCTGCTGGAAAGGGTGGTTGGCGCCGCCGTCGAGGAACGAGCCGGCGCTGGCGATGGCCTCGATGATGGAGCGCGGCCCCACCGTCCAGCTGATGCGCCAGCCGGGATAGCGCCAGTTCTTGGTCAGGCCGTCCACGATCAGCACCGGATCCTCCTCCACGTCCTCGACGTAGGCGGCGGCGCTGACCATTTTGCCCTCGGCCGGAGTGGAGCCGGTGTAGATGAAGTGGGAGTAGAACTCGTCCAGAATGAAGGTGCAGCGGCACTCGCGGGCCAGCCGCACCCAGGCTTTCAGCTCGTTGCCCTCGGCCAACTGGCCGGTGGGGTTGGTGGGGTTGGAGACCAGCACGGCCGACAGGCCACGCCCCAGCACCTCCTTGCGCAGATCGCCCTGGTTGATCTTGTAGCCCGAGGAGGGGTCGAGCAGGATGGGGATGGGCACGAAGTTCTTGAAGCCCGAGAGCAGCTCTTCATAGGCTGTGTAGTCGGGGATGAAGTAGCCCATGTTGACGGCGTCCAGGGCAGCCGCCACGCGGGTCAGGGCCAGTCGCCCGCCTCCGGCGATGGAGACGTTCTCAGCCGTGTACAAAGAGCGCTGGCCCTTACGGTAGACGGCGTTGTAGAAGTCGGCCACCTTCTCGCGCAGCTCGCGCAGGCCTTCCACCGGGCTGTAGGCCTGCATGGAAGGCTTCACCTCAAGGGTTTCGATGCGGGGTGGAGAGCCGGGCAGGGGACCGGTCTCGGGCGATCCCTGGCCCAGGTTAGCCCATTCGGGATGGCCATAGGCAAAGCCCAGCTCGGCGGCGCGGCTCATGACGTAGATGACCCCGGTGCGGGGCACGGTACGAAAACCCGGGATCGGCTCGCTCACGGGCGGTGCTTCAAGAGTGCTTGCAACTCGGCCTGCCACTCGGCGGGGACGCGGCCCAGCACCGGCCCGGGGTCGGGCGACTTCATGACCAGGAAGTTGTAGTCAGCCCGGGTCGAGGCCCGCTCGAGCAGGGCCGTGGCTAGCTCGGGGGTCAGCAGCGGTGCGCCGGTGACGCGCAACAGCTCACGAGCCGGGGCCAGGCGTTTTCGGGGATCGGTCTCGCGCTCGAAGGACGCGATCGCCTCCCGGGTGACGAACTCGAGCAGAATGGCGATGTGGGGCTGATCCTTGGGGCGATTGACCCGCAGCTTGTTGCGCAACAGATCGAAAGGGTCGGCCACGGGCACGGCCAGCGCGGGTTGGAGGTGGAAGTAACGGGCCGAGCGGAAGACCTGGTCGGGCTCGGGCAGGCCCGTGCTTCCTGTCAGGATGTTGATCTCGTGGCCCTCCCACTCCAGGAAGGCGACCGGGATGGTGCGCGGTTGGGGCCGTTTGCGAATCGCGATGCCCTGGGCCGCTGCCCAGCTGAGGGCTGCGTTCAGGGTCTCCCCGGTCGTGACGATGTCCAGGTCGCGCGACATGCTCTCTTGATGGATCAGAGCAGCATACGCACCGACAGCCATGCCCCCGATGACGCTGTACTCCAGGCCCTGGTCCTGAAGACCGCTCAGGAATCCGATGAAGTCTCGTAGAGTATGTAGTGAATCGTCGGCGGAGGTGGGCATAGCTTGCAAAATTCGAGGTAGCGTTGATGGATCTCCTCGGGACTGGCGCCTTCGGGCAGTTTGGTAGGGTCCCAGAAATCCCACAGATTGGGATAAGGCAGAGGCAAGCCCTGGCGCTTTGCTTCGGCGTTGGCCTCGCGCTGGGCCATGGCGCGCGCTTCTTGCTCGGGAGTCTTCACACCGGCATTATAGCACGCCCGAAGCTGTCGTGGTACCAACGCCCGCTGGCCTTCACCGTGCGCTGCAGGCTCTCATAATCGACATGCACCAGCCCGAAGCGCTGGCGGTAGCCCCAGGCCCACTCGAAGTTGTCCAGCAGGCTCCAGCAGAAGTAGCCGCGCAGGTCGGCTCCGGCGTCGCGGGCTTTGAGGGCCTCGCGAATGTGGCCGTCGAGGTATTCGATGCGGCGCTGGTCCGCGGTCGGCTCGTCCAGGGCGCAGCCGTTCTCGGTCACGTAGAGGGGGAGCCGGTACTCCTCCGAGAGCCAGGTCAGCATGCGCGAGAGGGCCTCGGGCCAGACCTCCCAGCCGATGTCGGTCTTCCAGCCCGGGCCCTCCACCAGCTTGACGCCCAGGAAATCGTCGCTCGGGTCGTCCTGCACGATCTGGCGGAAGTAGAGGTTGACCCCGATGAAGTCGAGCGGGGCCGCCACCGGCTCGGGCATCTCCCACAGTCCCTCGGGATAGGCTCCCCGCAACAGTGGACGCAGGAACCAGTCGTTGTTGAAGGCGTGCTGGCGGGCCGCGGCCTCTTCGTCTTGCTGGCTGTGGGGATAGGAGGGCGCGAAGCTGAAGGCCGAGCCCACCTCCAGGTTGGGGTACTGGCCCTTGAGGGCGTTCAGGGCCCGGGCGTGGGCCAGGTTGACCTGGTGGCTCACGGGCACGAAGAGGCCCGTCTTGCCGGGGGCGTGCACTCCCTCGTGATAGCCGAGCCAGGTGAACACCCAGGGCTCGTTGAGCACCATGAAGTGGCCCACCCGATCCCCCAGGTGCTCGGCCACCAGCAGCGCGTACTCGGTCAGCCAGTCGGACATGGACGGGTTCTGCCAGCCGCCCTCCTCCTCCAGGGCCTGGGGTAGATCCCAGTGATACAGGGTGACGAAGGGCTTGATGTCGGCCTCGAGCAACCCGTCCACCAGGCGACTGTAGAAGTCGAGCCCGCGTGCATTGACCTGACCGGTTCCCTGCGGCAGGATGCGAGGCCAGGAGAGGCTGAAACGGTAGGCACCCAGACCCAGCTCCTTC
>QWHO01000406.1 GCA_021404945.1 bacterium CPR1 | reverse complement strand
ACGACCAAGAACGAAGGTCTGGGTGGCACGATTATGGGCCCATCCCAGAGCGTTTTCAGGGGCAAGAAGAGCACCGAGGAGAAACTCTCCGGCCTGACTACCGGGCTTGCGGTCAGCTTTATCGTGCTGAGCATGCTCGTGTCCTACGTTTTCAGCCGCATCTAAGGTTTGAGAAGTTACGTGCTCAGGGTTCGGCGCTCAGCGCTTCAAAGGAAATCTGAGGACTGATGCTATGCACCGCTGGCTGCTGGTGGCGCTTGTGGTTGTTTGGGTGGGTGGATGCAGTCAGATTTCCGATCTACCCCTCAAGCTTCCTGAGCGCCGCAAGGGTCTGAATTTTACCGTCGGTCTCATGGGCCGACCCCAGACGGCCCTCAGCCTGGTTGCTCCAACCGCCCAGGAGGCGGAGCTCACGGCCATGCTCTACCGTCCCCTGTGGGACTACGACACGAGTTGGCAGGTCGTGCCGGTGATGGCCGAGGCTCCGCCCCGCTTCATCTCTCGAGCTGATGGACGAACGGTGGAGACGCGGCTGGTTGCAAACGAGAAAAAGCCGACTTTTCATTGGAGCAATCAGGAGCCCGTGCAACCCGACGACTTCCGAACCGCTCAGCAGTTGTCGTCGTCCGGTCCGCCCGGGCGCGATAGGCCTTTCTGGAGCCATTCGGTGGCGAGCCTGAACTTCTCTCAAGATTCTATGAGTTTTCATCTGCAGGGCTTCTGGCCCGTCGGAGGGCTGTCGATCATCCCCTTTCCCAGCGCTGCCGTCCCCCTGTTGAAAGAGGACCCGCTGGGGGGGTACGGGCACGCTCCCTTAAGCAACGGACCGTTCAAGGTGAAGAGCTGGGAAGGGGACGGACGCTTGATCACCCTGGTGCCCAACCCGGATTATCCCTGGCCCGCTGGCTCGCAGCCCATCGCCCAGATACGCTTTCGATGCTACGACCACCCCGACCGGATGGTGCGGGGAATTCTGGCTGGAGATCTGCAACTGGTGCCGAAAGCCCCGGCCGAAGTGCTGGCGGGCGGAAAGGACAACCCCTGGATGCAATCTCGCTGGGTAGCCAGCGACCGCCTGCAGACCCTGTTTCTCAGAATGGATTCGCCTCTCTTGTCGGAGGTTGCGGTGCGACGGGCCCTCTTTGCCGGCCTGCGCCGGGCCCAGTGGGTCCCCAAGCTTCACCCCGGCGCCTCTGTCAACCCGGCCCACTCCTGGGTGCCTCAACGCGCCTGGTTCTACCTGGACGTCCTCGAAGAAGTGCCCAATCCGAATCAGGTGCTGGACGCGGCTGGCTGGAAGGGTCACCCGGTGCGAGCCAAAGGTCGTCTCAGCCTCAAGCTGGAGCTCTTGTACAACCAGGATAGCCCCACCGCACTGGCTGTCGTCGGGCAGATCCAGGAACGGTGGTCCGAGCTGGGCGTCGAGATCCAGCCCATGCCCGTGCGGGATCTGGAGCAACGCCTGAAACGAAGAGATTTTTCTCACCTGGCGCTGGTCGAGCTTCCCCTCCAGCCCTGGTTCTCACCCGCCCAGCTGATGGGTCGCACCGGACTGCCCTCGGAAGATAGCCCCCTGGCTTATAACTACTCCGGCTGGGTGGACGACGAGAACGAGGCCATCTGCTCGGCCGTCGAGCGAGCCGCCGACCAGGTCGAGCTCAAGCCCTTGCTGGCTCGTCAGCAAAAGTACTTCGCCCAGGAACTGCCTTTCTTTCCGCTCTACTTCGTGCCCGACGTGCACCTGGTCTCCCCCAATCTCGCAGGCTACCAGCCCAGGGGATTCGGAGCCGCTTGCTTCAACAGCCAGACCTGGAGCTACAGGCCACCCTCTGCGGGCGGCTCGCCTTCCCCGCTGCCCTCGCCTTCCCTGGAGAGCTCGTCGTCTCCGGCGGTCCCCCCCCCGCTTTCCCCGGAGAGCTCCTCGTCTCCGGCGCTGTCCCCCTCCCCGCGCGTTTCCCCTTCCCCCTGAGACAGGAGCCCGCCACAAAGCCAAGAAGCGTCCCTCACTTCCAGAATTGGGGCGCTTTTCTCGTGGCTGAACAACCGCTTTCCTTCGAAACCCTGGCAATTCATGCCGGGCAAGATCCCGAACCTGTCACCGGGGCCGTGGTGGTACCGATTTACCAGACCTCCACCTACGCTCAAGAGGGCCTGGGCAAGCCCCGGCAAGGCTTTGAATACAGCCGCACCGATAATCCCACCCGACGGGCCTACGAGACCTGCCTGGCGGCCCTGGAGGGGGCCCGCCACGGGCTGGCCTTCGCCTCCGGCATGGCCGCCACCGCGACCTGCGCCCACCTGCTGAGGGCCGGCGACGAGGTGTTGTGCTCCGACGACGTCTATGGGGGTACTTTTCGCTTCTTCACCCGGGTGATGGAGAAATTCGGGGTGACCACTCGCTACGTGGATACCTCCGACCTGGAGGTCACCCGCCGCGCCCTCACCGATCGCACTCGCATGCTCTGGGTGGAGACCCCCACCAACCCCATGCTCAAACTGTCCGATCTGACCGCGCTGGCCGGCATCGCCCGCGACGCCGGGGCCTATCTGGCGGTGGATAACACCTTCATGACGCCTTACCTTCAGAGCCCTTTGAAGCTGGGGGCGGACGTGGTGGTCCACTCTGCCACCAAGTATCTTGGGGGGCATTCCGACGTGGTGGGCGGGGCCCTGCTGACAAACAACGACGCCATTTACGAAACTTTGAAGTTCCACCAGAACGCCATCGGAGCCGTGCCCGGCCCCTTTGACTGCTGGCTGGTGATGCGCGGTCTCAAGACCCTGGCTCTGCGCATGGATCGGCACTGCCAGAACGCCCACGCCCTGTCCGAGCTCCTGGCGGCCCATCCCCAGGTCGCTCAGGTGCACTACCCGGGGCTCCCCGCCCACCCCCACCATCTGCTGGCGCGGACTCAGATGCGTGGGTTTGGCGGCATGATCTCGTTTGAGGTCAAGGGTGGCCTGGAGTCGGCTCGCAAACTGGTGCAATCGACCCGTCTTTTCTTCCTGGCCGAGAGCCTGGGGGGCGTGGAGTCTCTGATCGAGCATCCGGCCATCATGACCCACGCCAGCCTGCCCCCCGAGCGACGCGCGGCCTTGGGCATCTCAGACGGGTTGATCCGCCTTTCGGTGGGCATCGAGAACCTGACCGACCTGCGGGCCGACCTCGAGCAGGCCCTGAACGCTGCTTTGCCTTCTCGCGTTTGACGTGATAAAATTGGCGTTGTTATGCGCCCCGTCTACCTTGACTATGCGGCCACCGCGCCTCTGTTGCCCGAAGTCCGCCGCTGGCTGACCGAGGCCGGTTTTGAGACAGCGGGGAATCCCTCCAGTCTGCATCGCTTCGGGCGCCAGGCCCGCATGGAGCTCGAGCAGGCGCGCGAACGCTGTGCGGCAGCCCTGAAGGCCCGTGTGGAGGAGATCGTCTTCACCTCGGGGGCCACCGAGAGCGATAACCTGGCTCTGTCCGGCGCCCTGGCCCCGGGCGACCACTTCCTGGTCAGCGCGGTGGAGCACCCGGCCGTTCTCGAGCGGGCCCGCTGGCTGGCCCGCGAGCACCGGCTTCAGATCCTGCCGGTGGATGCTCGGGGGCTGGTCGCTCCCGAGGAGCTGTTGCGATGCCTGCGGCCGGATACCCGGCTGGTTTCGGTGATGTGGGTCAACAACGAGCTGGGCACCATCCAGCCTATCGCCGCGCTGGGGGCCATCTGTCGCGAGCACGGGGTGCTCTTTCACGTAGACGCAGTGCAGGCGGCCGGGTTCCTTGATCTGTCTCCCGAACGGTTGGGTATCGATCTGTTGAGCCTGTCGGGTCACAAGCTGGGAGGGCTCAGTGGCAGCGGTCTGCTCTATGTGCGACGCGGGCTGCGCCTTGCCTCCCAGCTCGCGGGCGGAGGCCAGGAGGACCACCGCCGCGCGGGCACCCCCAACCTGAGCGGGGCGGCCAGCCTGGGCCTGGCCCTGGAGCGCGCCGCCACGAATCGGGCCAACGAAGGGGCCCGGCTGGGGGGCTTGAAGGGCCGGCTTGAACGCGGTTTGAGCCGCTTGCCCGGGGCCTTGCGCCTGAGTGGCGCGGCCCCCCACATCTCGGCCTGGAGGTTTGCTGGCCTGCGCGCGGAGGCAATCCTGGTCCGCCTCGATCTCGAAGGGATCGCCGCCTCCTCGGGCTCAGCTTGCTCTTCGCACAGCCTGGAGCCCTCTCACGTGCTGCAGGCCATGGGTGCCAGCCAGGAAGAGGCTCTTGGTCTGGTGCGCTTCTCGATGGGCTGGCAGAGCAAAGAGCAGGACGTCGACCGGTTGCTGGAGGTCTTGCCGAATACCCTGGCCGAGCTGGCGGTGACGCGATGAAGAAGCGCGTGCTGGTAGCCATGAGCGGAGGGGTGGACAGCTCGGTAGCAGCGGCGCTGATGAAGGCCCGGGGTTACGAGGTGATCGGCGTCACCATGACCCTGTCTCCCTCCCAGAGTCAGGCCGCCCCCGCCAGCCGCGGGTGTTGCTCGGTGTGGGATGTGACCGACGCCGAGAAGGTGGCCTGGAAGCTGGGCATTCCTCATTACGTCTTCAATCTGCGCAGCGAGTTCGAGCAGCACGTCATCGGGGAGTTCGTAGCCGAGTATGCCAGCGGACGCACGCCCAACCCGTGCCGACGCTGCAACCAGCACATCAAGTTCGACCATCTGCTCGAACGGGCCCAGGCGCTGGGAGCCGAGGCCGTCGTTACCGGGCATTACGCCCGTCTCCGGCGTCACCCTCAAGGCTGGGTTCGCCTGCTGCGGGGCAAGGACCAGCGCAAGGATCAGTCGTACGTATTGGCCAACCTGAGCCAGGAGCAACTGGCCCGGGTGCGCTTCCCGGTGGGCGAGCTGACCAAGGCCGAGGTGCGCGAGGTGGCCCGCGGCCTGGAGCTGGGGGTGGCTGATAAGCGAGAGAGCATGGACCTTTGCTTTATTCCCGACCGGGACACGGCCGGTTTCCTGGCTGGTCGATTGGAGAACGTGCAGCCGGGCGAGATTCGTGACCGAAGCGGGCGAGTGCTGGGCCAGCACCGAGGGTTGCCTTTCTACACGGTGGGTCAGCGCAAAGGATTGAGCTTGGCCGGCACCACACCGCGCTACGTGCTGGAGCTGGACGTGGTCAGCAACGCCCTGGTGGTGGGGGAAGACCGGGAACTGCTCGAGCTGGCCATGGAAGTGGACGAGCTGAGCTGGGTCGTGCCGGTCGACCATTCCCGCGCTCGCGTTCAGGTGCGTTCCAGCGCCGGGGGCGCCATGGCCAGTCTGGAGCCGCTGGGGCCGGGTCGTCTCCAGGTGCGCTTCGACTCGCCCCAGCGCTCGCTCACTCCCGGCCAGGCGGCTGTATTCTACCGCCGGCACGAGGTTCTGGGAGGAGGCACCATCGCCCGGGTGCTGCGCTGAGCATGTTGCCGGGACCCGCGAATTCTTTGCCAAAGAGTTACCGTTTGGACATGGCGATTTGGTAACATCCTGTTAACAAATCAATCTTGTTACCATTTCGCTCCGGTGCTATGATGACCACGCGATTGAGGAGCATCCAACCTCGAAAGCCAGGAGGACAAGCAAAATGGCGATGAGCAACAGCCCGATCGGCGGACCGAACTTCAACCCGAGCCTCGGTCGTCTGCCGAGTAGCGCTTCGGGCACGCCGGACGCAACCGATGCCGGGGCCCGGTTCGATACTACCGATGCGGTCAATATCGGGCTTCCCGCCGCCAGGCTGTCCGGCGGCGGTGATAGCCGAGGCCCGGCCGTGGAGGCCAACCTGA
>QWHO01000405.1 GCA_021404945.1 bacterium CPR1 | reverse complement strand
GCATCATCCCGCGCTTTGGCCCCTGGCAGCGGAGCGCGGGGGCGTTGAAGCTCTGCGGTTCCAACGACTGAGACCCAGGGCGCAGGACCCGATCTCCCCTCCTCGAACCCCTGAGGCCCAATGGTTCAACAAATCGAGACTGATGCGTGCACGCTGTGCGGACAGAGCAAGATTTCCCAGACGGCCTTGCCAGGCATTTTCAAATGTCCGAGCTGCACCGCCCTGATCAATCTACGCAGCAATAATCGGGTCGACGAAGAGAAAGTCTATCTAGACAAGCCGTTCGATACGGACCTGGACATCTCAAAGACGCAGTTCGAATGGTTCGATGCCGTCATGGGCAACGAACGGGCCAACCAGAGAAAGCTGCTTGATTTCGGATGCGGTACAGGGGGCTTTCTCTGGTATGCCTTGAGAAACGGCTGGACAGTGGAGGGGATCGAGTTAATCCCGATGGCGCAGCCAGTGCTTCCAAGCGACTTGGCCAGGAGGTCTTCTCCGGAAGCTTTTATGACTATCCGGGCCCGAAAGGCAAACTTGACGTGGTAACCTTTTGGGACAGCCTGGACCACCTGCTTCAGCCTGACGAGGCTCTGGCGCGCGTCCGGGACTGGCTGGCTCCGGGAGGGAGCGTTCTGATTCGGGTTCGCAACGCAAGCTGGCATTACCGGGTTCGTCGAGTCCAGAGCCTTCTCAGAAAGATTGGTCTTCTCCGATCACGCCGCTATGTCGGAGTGATCCACCGCTACGGCTTCACTCGCAAGAGCCTGGAGCAGTTGCTGCTCAAAGAGGGCTTCCACGAAATCTCCTGGCAACCGGCGGACTTTACTCCCAATGACCGCTACGGGTGGGTGAATTCACTCAAGGTCAAGAATGCTCTCCTGAAGTCCTACTCGCTTATTGCCAGAGCGCTCTTTCGCTTGACAGACGGACGACTGTACCTGTTCTCTTCGCTCCTCGTCAGCGCCCGGGTCAAGTCTATGGAAAAGTCAGAGAACTAGAGTCTAAGCACTTCTGCCCGCTGTGAAGGTACTGGTTGTAACAAACAAGTTTGCTCCGCATCGTGGCGGGACCGCCGTCGTCTGGGAGAAGTGGTGCCAGCACTGGCCTGCCAAGGACCTCACTGTGATTGCCCCGCTCATCCCCGGCTCGCGAGATTTCGATGCCTCGGTCGGCTACCGGGTAGTACGAGTCTGGTATCCCGACATCCCCAAGATTCGCATGCCCTTTATCTACCTGATGCTTGCCGTTCGAGCCTTACTGGAGTGCCTGATCAACCGGCCAGCACTGATCCACTGTGGACAGGTCTTCGAAACGGGTCCAGTCGGTCTGGTGGCCAAGAAAGTGCTCAATATCCCTTACTGCATCCACACCTACGGCGAAGAGCTGGTCATGGCCCGACGCTCTTCCTGGCTGCAGGCCCTGGTTTCCCGGACGCTGCAAGAGGCCCGGATGGTAACCTCTATCAGTGATTTCTCGGCCAGCCTGCTCCACGACTTTGGCTACCACGGGGAGTGCCTGATGGTTCACCCGGGAGTGGACTCCACCCACTACTGCCCGGGCCCGCCCGGCTCGATCCTGGCGGACAGCTACGCCATTCCTCCCGGCCCCAAGCTCATCACCGTCGGCAGGCTGATGGAGCGCAAAGGCCACGCCAGTGTGATCGCTTTAATGCCAGTCCTCTTGGAGTCCTTTCCGGACTTGCACTACATCATCGTGGGAGTGGGGCCCTACGAAGCCGAGCTCAAGAGCATGGTCTCGCGCACCGGGCTAAACAGCGTGGTTCATTTCCTGGGACTCGTGCCCGATGCCGTCCTGCCCCAGATTCTGCGCGAATGCACCGTGTTCGTGCACCCCAACAGGGTGACCAGGACGGGCGACGTCGAGGGGTTTGGCATCGTCTTCCTGGAAGCCGCCGCGACCGGGCTGCCCGTAGTGGGGGGAGACTCGGGTGGCGTGAGGGACGCGGTCCTGGACCGGCAGAATGGACTACTGGTTAACCCGGAGTCGCGAGAAGAGCTGCTGGAGGCGCTCAAGCTGCTGCTGTCCCGTCCCGAAGTTCGCAAGAACATGGGGGTGGCCGGTCGGTCATGGGCCTGCGCCCATGATTGGGCCTCTCCGGCCGCAAACGTCTGGGAGCGGAGCTTGGAAGTGCTTCCGTTCGGATTGGGACATTTCGAGTCCGCCGACTTCGGCGAGTAGGAAGTAGGGAGGACGAACTACTTGAGCCTCCGACGCAGTGCCAAAAGTGGTTTCTCCAGAAAGAAAAAGGATAGATGGGCGGCAGTCAGCGCACCGAGAAAATTGAGCAGCAAGCTGAGCCACCAGATGCTTCCGACTCGAATCCCAGTTGCACCATAAAATGGTTGCTGCCAAAGGTAGAGACTGTATGAGACGATTCCTAAATGAACCATCAAGCGCGTTTCCAAGAGGCGCCCCACGAAGGTGTGAGGGTTATTAATACACCACCAAACGATGCTTACGATGCAAATATTCCTGACGATGGTAAGGATTGAAGCGAGCGCTCCTGCAGCCAACATGTAGAAAGAATAAATTAAGAATAGCAGCGAGGCGCCCAACCAAGCCAACCAGGGCTTCTGGCCATATCGACGCAAGACCGGCCCGATGCTTGGATCATAGGCAATAAGAGCGAGTAATGCGCCATAAAGAATAGTGTCCATTGCTGCAACTTCTAATGCATAGCGAGGGTCGCAAAGGACACCGAAACCGTGTCGTGCCAAGCGAAGAATTGGCCAGCCAAAAATTGCGAAAATCATTACAGAGAGAATCCATTTCCTAGAAATGAGCACAAGCATTAGCGGCCAGACTAGATAATATTGTTCCTCAACAGACAGACTCCAAGTATGCCGAACAAGGTGATTGGTGCCCCCGAAAAAATTCTGCAAATACAACCCACTAATAACAAACGACTTCCATTGCCTGAAGCTACCATCAACCCAAAATTGAAGACAGCAGACAATGCCCAAATATGCGTAAAATGCCGGGAAGATCCGTATAGACCGCCTCAAATAGAAACGACCTAGAGATATCGAGCCATTCTGCTCCTGCTCACGGAGCAAGAGGGTGGTAATGAGAAAGCCGCTTATTACAAAAAAACAGCATACACCGGTAGTACCAGTAAAAGGCAATATGTATTTCAATGCGTGCTTAACAGAGGATGGGACAAAGTTGGATTTGAGGATCAAATGATCATAGAGAACGAGCCCAACCGAAATAGCTCGTAAGCCATCTAGACAGTGAATCCGAAATTCATGAGACGATTTGACTGTTCGGCTCTCTAACCGGTTATAGCCGTCCATGATGCTCACTATACTCTGGCTGGACTAATCGTGGTGGATGCTCGCTATCATATAACTATAGCTACCCAATCCAGCTTTACCGGAGGTGCTACTGCCTCACTTCCTGGCCATCTATACACTGAATGACAGAGCGTGCGCCCGGGGCCTTCGTCGTAGCGATTCCGCGCTCCGTCTGTTATACCTTCAGAGGCTTCTGCCGCAGTTCGACCGAATGTCTTCTTGGTGCGCCAAGGATTCTGCTTGACCTCTTATGGAACATTGACCCCGTCACCGCTAGCCTGGAGTTGCGTCAGGCTCCTCCAAAATGACGACCTGTCGGTTTTGAGCTGGGCTGGGTTTCTAGTTTCACTCGTGAACTGGACCTTAGAGCGGGCCACTTCTTAATGAGCAAGCTCAATTGTCCTAAGGCCGCCGCCCAATATCTTTCCGTCGGCCCTGACTGGCCATGGTATCGAGTTTTTCTTGACGTCAAGACCAATGGTGCATTGGCGGGCGCATGGTTCTGGGCTAGGTTTTCTAATTGGCAATACGTGTGGTGACGATCTTTCGAGTCGCATTCGTGATTCCCACCTTTAACCGTGCCGAGAGCCTGCGTGACTGCCTCCGGGCAATTTTTCGCTCGGACTCGCAGAACTTTGAAGTCATCGTCGTCGACGACGGCTCGAGCGACTCGACGCAAGCGATGCTGGCAAGCGAGTTTTCCCAGGTGCTCGTCGTTCCGGGCGACGGACAGCTCTGGTGGTCGGGTTGTATTTGCGCGGGCGCCGACCGGGCCCGCGCAGAAGGTCGCTTCTCCCACCTCTTGTTTCTGAATGACGACGTCCAGGTGGCGGATCATTATGCCGAAGCCCTGGCTCAGGTTGCCCAGGAGTTGCCGGAGTCCATGGTGGGGAGCTTGATCTCCTTCGCTAACGATCCGGAGAGCATCTGGTGCGCCGGGGGGCGCATCAACTGGCTCACACGAGGGGCCTATATGGATACTCGTATTCCCCAGAGCGAATGCTGGCGCGTCGACTGGCTTCCCGGCATGGGAAGCCTGGTTCCTCTGCATGTCTATGACCTGGTGGGGGGAGTGGATGCTCGCGTTTTCCCTCAGTATTTCGGGGACACAGACTTCTCGCTCCGGGTTGGCAGAGCCGGAGTGCCGGTTCTCTGTCATCGCTCGATGCGGCTGGTCAACCAGGTCGACTCCACAGGAATCTTGCTGCCGTCCGGAGGGATCAACCTGAAGACCGCGTGGGCCATTCTGAGTGACCGGCGGTCGCACTCCAATATTCCGACCCGCTTGCGCTTCTGGCTGCGTCACTGCCCATTCCCGCTGGTCCCATGGCAGGCGTCTCGCTATTACGCTCCATTACTTGCGGCCATGGCCAGGAAGGTGCTTGTGCGTCGTCAATAGACGGGGGACTCCGTGGGATCCCTTTCGGAGCCGACGAGCGGAAGTAGCCGGGCTTGATTGCTGCCCGGATAGAACAGGCGAATTTCCCGCAGGAAATTCTGGTCACCGGTCAGTCGGTAGCAGACCATAAGAGCCTCGTCACAAAGCTCACCGCCTGGATAGCGTTGCTCAAGACACCGCGTCAAATACTCAACTTGCGAGGCATACCAGGTCTCACGTGGAGCCTTCGGGAGACCTGGCAGCGGTATGATTGCCCGGGACTCGTAGGCGCAACCCTCCACCTTCTGCTGATGGAGCAAGCGGATGCGCCAGTAGAGAACCTCCTGGTCCTGAGCCAATCTGGCCAGGAGCTCGAGCGCCACAGCACGCTGATTGGCCTGCTGGAGATGGCGACGCAGGAGGGCAGCGTCGGGTCGCCCACCGGGCTCCAACGCCAGGCTGTCGACAAAACCGTCCGCCGCTTCCAGGGCCGCTCTCCTCTGACCGGCGTGGAGATAGAGGTAACCCAGACGCCAACCATCGTCGTCGCTCCAGCGCCTGGCCCAGGTGCGACGGTCTTGACCCAGCATGCCTTGCCAGCGAGAGCGCTGCTCCTTGAGGCAAAGGTCCAGGCTCTGCAGGGCAGAGTCCGGGCTGAACACGGGCCAGGGACCGCCCAACGTAGCGTGATAGGGCCTTTCAAGACTCAATCCCCGGGTCAAATTGAGAGCCCTCTGGTAGCGATGCTGACGCGCTGCCCGAACGGCCAGCGCGTAGCGCACCAGAGGTAAGGCGGGCGAATCAGGATTCAACCTCTGAAACTCTGCAAGCTCGCCGGAAGAGAGGCCCACATCGAGCATCCAGACGAATCGGCTTCGAAAATCCCTCTGAGCCGCCCCCCCCGGGACGAAGAGATGCGTAAGCAGGACTTCGAAGGCCTGCTTTCTCTTTCCCTGGCACTCGAGGGACCGCATCAGGCGAAAGGCCGCATCCTCTGCCAGCGGATGTCCAGGGTAATTTTGCAGCCATTGACGCCAGCTCAACTCCGTCTTGCGGGCATTTCGCAGCATCTGTCGCCGCATTC
>QWHO01000404.1 GCA_021404945.1 bacterium CPR1 | reverse complement strand
CTGCGAGAAGTGCGACACCTGCGGCGCCACCAGCGGCTGCAGCTGACGGCCCGGCATCCACGGACATGACGGGCGGGCGGGCGCAAGCCTGCCCGTCCTGCATTTGCGGGGGTCAGCCGTGGGTTGGGCCGCGGAAGGCGGTGCCGCGCAGCGACGGCCGCTCCACGAAGGCGTCGAACCGGCGGCCGAGGCCGGCATGGGCGCGGAACGAGGGCGGCCAATGTGGACGGGGTCGTCACCGGAGACCTCGCGGTCGAGCCAGCGATAGCTTTCCGCGAGCTTCGCTCGTAGCCGGCCTGCAACCGCGGGTAGCGCAGGTGCGGCGGCCGGCGCTCCGTGCTTCAACGGATCCGGTCTTGTCCTGACGGGGAGGGGTTCCGGGCCCCGAGGCATGTCTATGCTTCTTCGAGATCGCCCTCGGTCGCGACGAGCGTGAGCACGCTCACGGGCAGGACGGCGGTAGAACGGCTGGTGCATCGTGGCCTCCAAAGCTTCAAGTTCTCTTGCACTCAGTTTACAAAACAAATTCCCGCCGGGGGGCGGGAATTTGTTGCCGTCCTGAGTCAGGTGTGAACAGGTTGTAAACTGCTGTTAATAGTATTTGAACTTGCCGGGGTCGTTGTCGGAGCTGAACTTGGGCGGGCCGCTGCTCTTGGGAGGGCGCCGGCTCACGGGCGGGGTTGCCACGTTGGGACGCTTCGGGGGCGGAGGTTGGGCCACCACGCGGGGCTGCGCAGGGGCGGGTCGCCGAACGACCCGCCGCACATTGCGAGGCCCCTGGGGAACGCTGTTGACGACTTCCACTTCCTGAACCTGGGGGGCGCTGACCGTCACCGGCGCGGTGCGACTGCGCACCCGGGCCAGGGCGGCGGCATACTCCCCGTTGTAGGCCAGGGTCACGGCCTTCTTGTAATAATTCTCGGCTCGCTCGTCCTGCTGCTGGGCCTCGAAGGCCCTGCCGAGGGTGTAGCAGACGGCCGCCTTCTGGGCGCTGGTGGCCTTGCCGTCGGTGAACAGCTGCTCGGCGTGCAGGCCTTCCATGATGGCCCCGGCGGGATTATTGTTCTTGAGCATCTGTTTGGCCAGGTCGAGCTTCTCCTGACCCTCTGCGCGGATGGCCTTGAGGCGCAGCTTCTCGGCCTCCTGGGCGGAAGCGGCGTATTTCTTCACCCCGGTTGCGTTGTGCAGATCTTTATAGGTCTTGTAGGCCCGGTCGAACTCCTCCGACTTGAGGTGCATCGAGGCCTGCAGCTCTCTGGCCTGGACCCACTGCTTCTTGATCTCGGCGTTGGTCGGGTCATCCTTCAAGGATTCTTGCAGCATGGTGGCCGCTGCCTCGGCTTCTAACGAGGCGCCCTTGTAGTTCTTCTTCTCGGCCAGGCCGCGGGCTTTGTCCATCAGCTCGGAGGGGGAGGTGACATCGGCGCTGGCCACGGTCACCGGCTTGGCGGCCGGGCGGGTCAGCATGAACCCCAGGCCGGCCACCACCAGCAACAGCAGGCCCACGGCGATCATCAGCATCTTCTTGTTGTGCGCCTCCGAGGGGCGCATGCTGGGCAGCGGGTCGGAGTCGTCCACCGGGATGGTGGCCGGACCCATCAAGCCATCGCTCTCCCAGACGGCAGCCGAGGACGTGGCCTCGGCCTGAGGCCCGGACTGGGTCGAGGGGGCGACTGGAGGCAGCCCTCCTTGCGGTGTCGCCGTGGGAGTGCTGGTCAACCAGCCTTCCTGAGCCTCAGGCTGGTCGGCCGCCCAGGCCGGCATGGACGACGAGGAGCCGCGGCTGGATGACCTGCCCTCCGAGTCCCAACCGGAAGACTTGCCCCGGGCGGACGGTCGAGCAGGACCTTCGTCCTCCTCCTCCTCGGCCCAGCTTGGCCAGCTCGGGGCTGCGCCGGGCGGACCTCCGCGGGCGGCCGGGCGGCCTTGACTCGAGGTGGGAGTTTTGGGCAGAGGCTTGCGAACATCTTCCTCTTCCTCCCCCCAGGCCGGCCAGGAAGTGCCCACCCCGGCCGAGCGGGCCGAAGGCGGGGGGGGAAGGGTGCTGGGAGTGGGCGTGGCTGCCGATGATGGGGGCGGAGGCAGGGCGCCGGGTCGCGGAGGGGGCAGAGAGCCGCTGCGAGGGGGTGGAGGCAGGGGGGAGCGACCGCCGTTGGCAGGTCCGCCCTTCTCGTTGTTGGAGGCCCAATCGTTCAAGTTCGCCATCGTCTACCGCCTCGCACGCCGCAAATCTCAAACTCTCCCCTGATCCAGAGGTTCTACCCCGGGTCCTGCAAACCTCCCCGAACCTCCGAATTTCCCTGCGCTACCGTGGCTCTGTCGCACTCGGGCGGGATTTGTTCCCTTGCGGCAGAATGGGCCAATCGTGTCCAGCGAGTGTCCCTACCTCGCCCGCGAGGAGCATCCTCTGGCCGACCCCTCCCAGGGTCGCTGCTCGGAGTGCGGTCGTCCCCTGGTGTCGTGCGCCCATTGCCGCACCCCCAATCGGGTGCTGGCTCGCTACTGCCGCCACTGCGGCAGTGCTCTGCAATCGCTGGGCTGGAGCACGCGGGGCGGACAGAGTGGGGCGCCGGCCCTGCGAGCGAATCTGGCGCTGGACTCGGATTTGCCCGCCGTCTGGGTCTACCAGTCTTCTCAAAGCCAGCCTGTGGCCGGTTCTCCTCTGGTGGCCTCCGAGCTCATGGTTCGCCTGGACCGCCAGGGACGGGTGGAGATCTTCGCCGCCTCCACGGGCTCGGCCCCGATCCATTCCAAACCCCTTCCGGGCGTCAGCGAGGTGGTGGCCTCGCCGGCCCTGCTCGACGAGCTGTTGCTGGTGGCCGCTGAGGACCGCCTCTACGCGGCCGATCTGGTGGATCTGTTGGAGGTGAGTCCCGGCTCGGGCAGTCGCAAGCGGGTCATCGAGCTGCAGGGAAACGTGTGCTCGCATGTGGCCTCGGATGGCCGTCGTTACGCCGCCCTGGCCACCAGCTCGGACGATTCGGCCTGGCTGCACGTCTTCGAGCTGACCCGTCAGGGTCTGCAGCTGCTGTGGAAGCGCTCGCCCGGCCGCCTCAATCCCGAGCACGCCTTCCTGGCCCTGGCTATCGTGGGCGACCACCTGGTGGCCGCCGAGGGCGGGGGGAGCCTGTTCAGCTACCACATCCCCGATGGTCGCGCGCGGGGTGAGGCTCGCCTTCCTACGCCGCTGGCCCCCTGCCCGCTGCTGGGCCGCACCGATTTCGCCCTGGTGGCGGCCAGCGACGGGGCTTTGTATCGACTCGATCCTGCCGGCGGTCCCCCGCTGGCCATCTGCGAGCCAAGCCCCCAGCCCCTGTTCGCTCTGGGGGCCTCGCAGGAGGACGTGGTTTCCTGTCACGGGCGGACGTTGCGGCGGGTGAACCTGCACTCGGGCCGCGTCTCCCATCAGCAAATTCCACAGCACTGCACCAGCGAGCCCCTGGTGGTGGGCAACCGGGCTCTGGTGGCGGCCGCCGACGGAACCGTTTATCTGCTCGAGCTGAGCCCTGATCATTTCCAGGTGCTGGCCTCGCGCAAGGTGCTGTCGCCCCCCGAGCCGGGAGTGGTCTCGCCCGTGCTGACGCGCGCCCACCTCTTCGTGTCCGACGCCTGGGGGGGCGTGGCGGCCCTGCCTTTGCAGGTCTGAGCCCGGCTCGGTCGCGAAACCGCTGCTGGTGAGGCTACTTCTGCTACTCTTGTTGTTGCTCGCGCCGGTCGCCGCCGAGACCCAGCACATTTTGATGCTGGACGTCTCGGGGAGCATGCGCGACCGGGGCTACGCCACCCGCGAGGGCTGGGGCCCGACCGTGCTTGAGCTGGTGCAGAAGTTATTCCAGCCCGGCTCAGAGAAGTTCGCCGCCTCCGACTCGCTGACTATCGTGCCCTTCTCGGACGCCGCCACCGATGCCCGCGAAGGGCGAGCGGCGCTGCCTTCGGTGCCGCTCTCGGCGCTCGACCCCGCTCTGCTCCCCCTTCCCGGTGGCGGGGCCACCGACATGAACCGCTGTCTTGATCTGGCTCTGGAGCAGAATCGATCCGATGTGGTGCTGACCTGGATCTTGACCGATAACGAGAACAACCTGGCCGGCAACCGCAGCGATCGCGAGTTCTACGAGCGCCTGGCAGGCGATCCGGCCTTCACCCACGTCTACTTCTTCCCGCTGGCTCGCACCGACCAGCAGGGCGAGGCCCTGGTGATGTATCTGCTTGTCAGGGCTGAGCCGGATTCGGCCTGGGTGGACGAGCTGGCCAGCGAGGTCAAGCGCAAGACTGGCTACGAGGGAGTGCTGTTTCGACCCCTCTACAGCGACCCGGGTCGCTCGGTGCTCGATTTCGGCAAAGAGTTGCAGGTCCAGACTCCGTTCGGTGAGCACCAGGTGGAGGAAGAGGGCGGCACCACGGTGCTCAACTTCGAGGAGGGGGACGAGCTGGCCGGTCAGCTCAAGTTCCGAGTGCGCTCTCACCTCAAGGGCTGGAAGATCGTGGATGCCACGATGGAGGACGCCGAGGTCGAGCTGACCATCCCCGACAGCTACCCCGAGGCCGGCGAGCAGAAGTTCAGCAAGAAGGTCACCCCCCAGAAGCTGACCGTGGACGCAGGCCAGGAGAGCGCCGACTTCTTCCTTATCGACCTGCAAGCCCGCGAGACTCCCCTGAAGCTCGAGCGCCCCCTCCTGAGCGACATGTTCGCCAGCTCTCTCCAGGACATCGAGGGCCGGGTCAAACTGCGAGCCACCATCGAGTTGTCGCGCGAAGGGGTGGAGGAGGGAGACCTGCGCCCCTCCCTCTCCCCCGAGATGACCGAGCGGGTGGCCCACGTGCCCAACCTGGCCGCCATCGAGGAGCTGATGGTCTACCAGGGGGGGGATCAGCAGGACAACCAGCGCAGCATCTCCTTTCAGCGCAAGTTGATCGTGCGCACCCGCGCCAATCCGCTGGGGGCCATCATGGTGGGCCTCCTGGGCCTGGGAGGGCTGGCGGTCGCGCTGCTGGTTGGCTGGGCCGCCTTCGGGCTCAGGTCAGCCTATCGCCTGGAGGGTCCGGGAGAGGACGAGGAGCTGAGCCTGCCCTACCTGGCCGGCAGCTACCTGATCTGCAGCCCCAACGGCCTGGAGCTTGCCCGCCTGCGCCAGCGCTTCGGGAGCCTGTCGGTGGTGCCCGAGCCGGAGGTGGAGGTCAACGGCAGGCCCGAGGCCACCTCGGTCCGCTGGGAGGGCCCCGAGGCACGCCTGGAGATTTGCCCCGAGGGAAAGGAAGCGCTCTACTACACGCTGGTGCGGGCTCAAAAGAGCGGCTCTGGCGGGGGGGGAGAGCGGGACGACGTTTCGATCTAGAAGTCCATGCCACGCTTCTCCAGCGACAAAAGCTCGAGCAATTCGGGCCTGAGAGGGGCAATCTTTTCGAACAGTGGGCTCCGGTCAGGATTCGCCGGGGAGAGGACACGGAGTTGCTGGCCCGGGCTCATTGATCGCGAAAGTGAATCCTTCAGTCGCTGGCGTCGGCAGGCTCCCTTCCCCCTGCGACGAACCACGCAGGGTGTTCAACCTGTTCAAGAAGAAACCACTGCCAGAAGCGGATTATAAGACGCATGTCCAGTTGATGTCTGTCGGCATGCACTGGGTCAACAGCGTGATGGCCGAGGAGTTCGCCAGGAATGGCTCCTCGCCCGGAACGAGCCGAGGACGCCATCGGTGTGATCGCGCCACTGCTGGTCCTGGACGGTATCCCCAGCCCCGACATCGTCGACCGCATGCAAGAGAAGTACCAGTTGCTGTATGTGGATCTCT
>QWHO01000403.1 GCA_021404945.1 bacterium CPR1 | reverse complement strand
TCGTCGTCGAGCACCTGCAAAAAGTCGCCCGCGTCAGGCACGTCCGTCAGACCGATAATCTCAGCCGGAATGGCCGGGCCGGCACGGCGGATTTTCTCACCGTTCTCGTTGAGCAAACTGCGTACTCGTCCCCACGTGTTGCCAACAACGACCGTATCTCCCACCCGCAGGGTGCCATTCTGCACCAGGACTGTAGCCACCGGACCCAGACCTTTGTCCAGCCAGGCTTCGATGATGGTTCCCTGACCCTTGCGGCTCGGATTGGCCTTCAGCTCCCCCATATCGGCCACCAATAAAACCATTTCGAGCAACTCGCTCAGGCCGGTCCTTTTCTTGGCTGATACAGGAATGCAGATCGTGTCGCCGCCCCAGGCTTCAGTCAGCAGACCGTACTCCGTCAATTGCTGCATTACTTTGTCAGGATTGGCCTGCGGCTTGTCAATCTTGTTCAGAGCCACGATAATGGGTACCTTGGCAGCCCGGGCGTGATTGATGGCTTCCACCGTCTGGGGCATAATGCCATCGTCAGCCGCCACCACCAGAATGGCGATGTCAGTAACCTTTGCCCCGCGCGCCCGCATCTGGGTAAAGGCCTCATGACCAGGCGTGTCGATAAAGGTGATCAGCCGGTCGCGGTGATGAACCGTATAGGCACCGATCTTCTGGGTGATCCCACCCGCCTCGGTGGCCGTGACCTCGGTTTCGCGGATGGCATCGAGCAAAGAAGTCTTGCCGTGGTCCACGTGCCCGAGCACTGTCACCACCGGCGGCCGAGTCTCAAGCAGATCCTGATCCTCGTCTCCAAGCAACGAGACATCCACTTCCTCATCCTGGGCCTGGCCCACCTCAAAGCCGTAAACCTGGGCAATCTGAGAGGCCTGCTCATACTCCAGTGCCTGATTGATGGTCACCATCTGGCCCTGCTTGATCAGGTATTTGATCAGCTCGCTGGCGGGTACCTCAAGCCGGCTGGCCAGCTCACCCACAGCGATCATCTCGGGGATCTCAACCGACTTACGCTGGTTGGTCTGAACCGGAGCGGGTCGATTCTTGTAGAACCCTTTGCTCTTGGGACGTCCACCGCCGCGCTGTCCACCCTGGGGACCGGGCCGGTTGGGCGGTTGCCCGGGCCGACGGGGACGACTGGGCAAAATGTCCCGGGTAACCTGACCGCCAGGACGACCAGGGCCCGGTGCCCCGGCAGGCCCACGGCCGGGTGCACTGCTCGGGGGACCGCCCGTTGGAGGCCGACGGGCCTCCATAACCGCCGTGGGAGCGGCACTCGCAACGGGCTGCGCGACCGGCCGCTTATCCCGATATTCGGCTGCTATCATCTGATCAGGCGGAAGGCGACGCAAGGCATCCTCCTGAGAAACCGCAGGCGCCATGTCAGGTTCGGCAACTTCGGCCACGCTGACTGCCACCTTGACGGGCTCCTCAACCGGTGGAGGTGGTATGTCAGCAGGCACAGGCGGGGGCGGAGGCGTCTCCTCGCGCGCCATCATCATCGCCTCGGCTGTCAACTTCTTGGTTTCGGTCGCGCTGGAAACGAGTTCTTCACCGCGCATTTTGCGCTCCTGGCGGTCGAGCAGAGCGGCTTTCTCCTCAGCGGTGGCGTGGCGGACGATGCGCATAACCCGCACTGGCTGGGCCGGCTTTGTCGGCGCCTGAGGCGCCTGAGCCCTGGCTTTCTCGGCAGCTTCCTCGCGCGCCCTGGCAGCCGCAGCCTCGGCCGCCTGTCGAACTTGCTCACGCTCCACAAGTGGAGCCACAACCTCGCGGATCTTGGCTACCGCGTCGTCAGGAAGACTGCTCGATGCTGTCTTGACCGTAATGCCCATATCCTTGAGCAATTTGATCAACGGCTTGCTGTCGTTCATCCCGAGTTCTCGGGCCAGCTCGTAAACTCGAATTTTTCCGCTCATCCAACCACGTCCTTAATGCCGGCGGGCTGCTCCAAACAGCACCGCATCCACGCAAGATCCTCCCCACTGAACCGATCCAAAAACAACTTGCGCAGGCGCCGCTCCTTCTGTAGACGCTCGAGACATTCGAGCGACCTGCACAGATAGAGACCGCGACCCGCCCTTGGTGGTAGCTCGCGATCCAGGCCAAGTTTCGAGCCGGAGGCCTCACGAACAAAGCGAAATAACGCAATCTTTGGACGTAGAGCCCTGCACACCACGCACATTCGCAAAGGGATGTGCTCCGGCCTGTCGCTCAACCGATGGATAAGGCCCGGCAGCCTCTCCGCGAGTATGAAACCAAACGGCAACTAGTCTTCATCATACCGACCCACTCTCCTGCGACCCTTCTTGCCCGCTGTTGATGAACGAGCGCGATTGGCCAGGTCTTCATCCTTGAGGTGAGGACGGCCGAGAAGCTCGTCCATCGAGAAGGCCTCTTTGGGGTCAATCCCGATCACCGGCTCGGGAATCTTCTCAATTTCCGCTTTGAACTCGTTCACATCCATGTCAGGCACGGCCTCAACCTCGGCGAATCGAGAAGGAGTGCTGACCGCCACCATCTCCACGGTCTCTTCGGCTGCAGCCGGACGAGGAGCCGGGCGCTCGATGCAAGGGGGCGGAGGAGGTGTTTCGGCCGCCAGTTTCTTAAGCTCCTCGCGCTGTTTGGCCTCTACCTCAGCCATCTCGCGGGCCTGAGTCTCGCTCTTGATGTCGATCTTCCAGCCCGTCAAGCGGGCAGCCAGACGAGCATTCTGGCCTTCCTTGCCAATGGCCAGGGATAACTGGTGATCGGGAACCACGACGACCGCCGAGCGATCGCTCTCATACAGGGTCACCCGGCTGACGCGAGCGGGCTGCAGACTGTTTGCCACAAAGAGAATCGAATCGTCCGACCAGGGGATCACGTCGATCTTTTCTCCTCGCAACTCATCCACGACCGCCTGAACCCGGCTTCCCTTGGGACCCACGCAGGCACCGACCGGGTCCACCGACGAGTCCAGGGACTTCACGGCGATCTTCGAGCGCAAACCGGCTTCGCGGACGACCGCTTTCACCTGGATGATGCCCTGACGAATCTCGGGAACCTCGAGCTCGAACAAACGCATGAGAAAGCCCGGCTGAGCCCTGGAAAGCACCACCTGGGGCCCGCGAGCCGAATTCTTGACCTCCATGACGTAGGCCTTGATACGGTCTCCGTGGCGGAACCACTCATTGTGTGCCTGCTCACTGGGAGGAATGACGCCTTCAGCCCGGCCGAGATCGATGAGCACGTTGCGATGCTCATAACGCTGCACCGTGCCGCTTACCAGCTCACCTTCACGACGGATGTACTCCCCATAAATGACCTCTCGCTCGGCCTCCCGAATGCGCTGCACGATGACCTGCTTGGCCGTTTGAGCTGCAATCCGCCCGAAGGTATCGTTGGGAACCTCAAGATCAATCTCCATGCCGATGTCGGAATCAGGCGAATAATTCCGAGCTTCCTCCAGCGACATTTCAAGACCCGGTTCCTCCACTTCAGGAACGACCAGCTTGCGCTGCCAGATGTGCAGCTCACCCGAATGTCGATCAATCTCTATGATCACATTTTGATTCGGTCCAAAATTGCGCTTATAAGCGGCAACCAGGGCATCTTCAATGGCATGCAGCAGCATATCGAGCGGAATATTTCGCTCCTTCTCGATCTGTTTGAGTGCACTCAAAAAGTCGGAGTTCATTCCCAGGTTCCTCCTCCGGGGTGGCTAGAAGTCCGGCCGCAAACCCCCATGTGGTGTCGGAGGGAACCTCCGCCACCACACGATATTGTAGGCGGCAGGACTGCTAGCACAATATGTTGCGCGTCGCGCAGGCGGAAGATCACGGGGTTCCGGCTGCGCTCCTAGGGAGTCGATTCGCTGGCGGGTTTCTCGGAGGGAACTCCAGGGGAGGATACCTCCAAGAAGTAACGATGGCGAATCAAGTCCAGTTCATCCAATCGTCGCGAGAGCGGCCGATGCAGTCGTTCACAGTCCTGCACCCGCACGCCACCCTGGCGATTCACGATGATGCTCAGGCACCAACCGATATCCTGTTGCTGGTAATCGATGCGCACCAGCTCAAGTTGGTGTTCCAGCGCCAACTTGCGAACCTCGCGCTCGATTTGCTCCAGGATCCTGGGGCTGAGCTTGGACATCCCTGCTTCCTTTCCTCAGACTGACCGTCTCCCAAACAAAAACGGGCTCAGTCCGCTCAACGGAGCCCGTACGTGTCTATCTGTGCTCCAAAAGAAAAGAGTGGGATTTCCCACTCTTTTCCTCAAGCGGAATTTGAGCAAACGAAACTATATCACAAGGCTGCTTGGCTTGGCAAGGCAACCTCAGGACGCCACACCAACACGAGCTTGCTCTTCGAGAACCGGCTCGCGCAGGCGCACAGGCATCAATACATAGTCAAATCCAGTCTCACCATAGGGCCGCAGGACAGCACTGCGAGTCTCATCCTGGAGACTGAACTCGAGCTCTTCAGCCTCGAGCACGGACAAACCATCCGCAATGTAGCGCCCATTGAAAGCGATGGTCAATTCATCTCCCTCAAGCACCACCGGAATCTCCTCCCGCCCGCTGCCAAGGTCAGGGGTGTTGGCTGAAACCCTCAGGCGATCAGAGCTGAAGTCGAGCCGTACGAGGTGCGGAGACTGCTTTTCCTGGGCCACGATCAACATCCGCTTCATACCCTCTAGCAGGTTATCCCTGCCAACTCGACAGGTTCTCTGGAAGCTCCGGGGGATGACTTTCTCGAAATCCGGGAAAGTGCCCTCGAGCAGCCGACAGTGCATCGAGGTCATGGGCAGGTGAAAAAAGACCTGACCGGCGGTGAAAGCCACTCTGACATCCTCGTCGTCGTTACTCAAGACTCGCACCAACTCCAAAAGTGCTCTCGCAGGGATCACCGCCGAGGTATCTCGAGCCTCGTCAAGGGGTAGGTCGCGGCGCATGCAGGCAAGACGCCGCCCATCCGTCCCAACCAGGGTGATGGAGTCTGCTTTGAGCAGTGTGAGCAGTCCGGTCATCACGGCCCGCGTCTCCTCCTGGCTAGCGGCAGCGACGGCCACTCGTCGAACCATCGTTTTGAGCAGGCCCTGACGAAGACAGATCGTCTGGCCCTCATCGGGGGAGGGCAGAGAAGGGAACTCCTCGGCAGGCAGAGTGGATACTTGAAACTCGGACCGTCGCGAGCGGACCGCCAGCAACCCTTCCTGAACCAGCTTCAACTCAACCGGACCGGCGGGAAGTTTGGCCACAATCTCGCTCATCAAACGCGCCGGACAGGTCAAGGAGCCAGGCTCCTCAACCTGAGCCGGGAGTCGCGTCTGTAAGCCAAGATCGAGATCGGTGGCTGTAAGCTCCAGTGTCTCCTGACCGGCTTTCAGTAAGACGTGGCTGAGGATGGGCAGCGGGCTACGGCCGTGAATGGCTCGCGAAGCGACCTGCAGACCTTCCTCGAGTTGAGCTTTTTCTATGTGCACATGCATGGTAGCTGATGAACCTCCTTGATCGATCTAATTAACCGTCATCATAGTACCTGGGGAACCTGGGGAAAAACTCTGAGTGCTAGTTTTTAAGAGCGTTTGATGCTGCCAGGTCCTGGGGAAGCGCATGGGATCTTTTTCAAGTTCATGCCCAGGCGCCCAAGATATGCAGATCCCATGGCGGATGTTCCCCAGGAGTGTTGAATGATATTCACATAGTTACCCCCAGGACTTGAATGAAAATCAAGACTAAAAAAACCACGACACTGAATGGGGGTCAGCGTCGTGAAAGTTGACCAGTGGTTGACTCGAGCTCGGCTCAACGG
>QWHO01000402.1 GCA_021404945.1 bacterium CPR1 | reverse complement strand
ACCGCCGCCGCCCTTACCGCCGAGAGCATCGTGCGGGCCCTGAAGGCCTACCTGCGCGGCCCGGCCGAGCTGGTGGCGGCCGGTGGGGGAGTGGAGAATCCCACTTTGATGGGCGAGCTGGCCGCGCGCTTGCCCGAGGGTGTGCGCCTGCGCCGCTACGACGAGTTCGGCATTCCCGCCGAGGCGCGCGATGCGGTGGCCTTCGCCGTGCTCGGACACCAGACCATGCACGGCCGGGCCACCGGTGTTCCCGGCGCCACCGGGGCGCGCCGCTCGGCGGTGCAGGGGAAGATCACCGTGGTCTGATGGAGGTCGCGAGCCTGCTCGAGAGCCTGGAGAAGGGCGACGACTCCGACCGCCACCGCTCGGCCGACCGGCTCGCTCAGGCGCCTCCCACCCTCGAGGTCCTCAGCGCCGGTCTCGGCCGTCTTCGACCACCAGACCCTGCATGGCCGGGCCGCCGGCGTACCCGGCGCCACCGGAGCGCGCCACTCGGCGGTGCAGGGGAATATCTTAGTCTTCGTACTGGGCCAGTTGCCAGAGCTCAGCAAACTTTTCCCGGACGTACGGATGAAGCTGCTTGCCATACTCCAGACCGTTGCGCCGGATCAGTTGCAACGCGTCGTCCAGGTCGCGCAAGCGGTGGGGCGCGGTCATGCCGCTGGCCAGCTTCAACTCGATCAGAGTCGCCAGGCTGAGCACGGGAGTCCCGTCTGGAGACATCTCGCTGACGGACCCGGGGTGCGGGAAGGCGACAGGTTTGGTATTGCTAGCTTCGGCCCGGGAAGGAATAATCCCTCAGCTCACGGCCCTCCACCCGCTCAGCGTGAGTCCAGGGCCTTCCACTCCAGCAGCCGCTCCAGAAAGCGCCCCACATCCAGGCCTGCCCGCTCGCGGTCCACCTCATACTCCGACTGAAGATGGTCCACCAACTCCTCGACGCTGCGGGGCTCTTCCAGCAGCCGCCAGAGAGCGGGCGCCGAGCCGGAGAGCACCAGGGTGTTGTTGTGCACCCCGTCCTGGCGCTCGAGGGGCACGAGCACCACACGCGAGCCGATGGCATGCCAGGCTGTGGAAGGGTGGTGCTGGTAGGTCATCAGGTGACGATCCAGTTGGGGGGGATGTAAAGCGTGCACATCGAGTTGAGGTAAGGCTTCAGTCGCTCCATGCGAGAGACCTTGCCCACCACGCTGATCTGCTGCCCCCCTTCCCCTGGCTTGAGCAGGAAGACCTTGTGCTCGGGCGGATAGTCGAGCTCGATCAGGCGGTCGCGCAACCAGGACAGATTGCATCGATCGGGCTCGCTCTGGTCGTGGAAGACGTGGCGCGGAGCACCCACCTGAAACATCAGGGTGGCCACCGAGGCAATCAGGCGAGGCTTCGTCTCGAAGTCCACCAGATTGAGGATTTGCAGGCCAAAGCCGGGGTCGATGTTGTTGGCCACGAACATGGCCTCCAGGCAGCTCATGCCTTCCACGATGGTGCAACTCAGGCCCAGAGCCAGGGCCCGACGGCGCACCAGCAGGGTAGCAAACTCGAACACAAGCGGGTTGCCCGGCAGGGCATAAACCAGCGGCCCATAGCGCAGGGCGCTCCTGGCGACCACGTCGGCCATCAGGTCGTAGAGCTCGCCCACCGGCAGGCCCAGGAGATACAGCGAGCTGAGGCTGATCACGTTCTTGCCCCTTGCTTTGAGCTCGCGCAGCACCTCCCAGCTGAGCGGGTCGCGGGTGTAGATGCGGTCGGCCTGTAGCAAGAGATCGTGCACCTCGAGCGTGAGCTTGCTCCACTGCCCGGGGCCGAAGCCCACGATGGTGACGTCAGCCGGCTGCATAAGGCTTGTCGGGCGATTGGAACAGACGCTCCCACTCTTGCAGCGAGAGCTCTTCCGGCAACTCGAACACATCGATGACGGGTGGCTCGTAGGGCTTCACTCAGGCCAGCTTCTGCGCTTTCCGCCTTTTTTCATTCCTGGCTTCTAGACTCAGGCCATGATCATCAGCCCTGGTCTTGCTTTGTCCACGCTCCCTCGCAGCGCCGGCCCGGTGGCTCGGGCGGCCGCCCAGGAGATCTTTCACGGACCGGGCCAGCCGGGCGACATCAAGACCCGCTCCATCACCACCCTGGGCCCGGCCAGCTCAGACCGCGACACGCTGATGAAGATGCTCGAGGCGGGCATGGATATCGCCCGCCTCAACTGCTCGCACCTCAAGCACGAGGACGGCGATAAACTGGTGGCCAACCTGCGCACCGCCGCCCGGGTCACCGGCCGCAAAGCGTCGGTTCTACTCGACCTGCGCGGCCCCAAGGTGCGGCTGGGCTCCTTCCCCGGCGGCGAGCGCAGCTTGAAGACGGGCGAGCTCGTGACGCTGGGCGACCAGGGCATCAGCTTCGAGCCGCCTCACCTGCGCGAGGCGATGCAGCCGGGCAAGAAAATTCTTCTCAAGGATGGCGCCGTGGCCCTCAGGGTGCTGCGCCAGAGCGAGCAGGGGGTCGAGTGCGAGGTGACCGCCGGGGGGCGCCTCACCGACCGCTGCGGTCTGGCCGTTCCGGGCGCTCAGACCCGTATCGACGCCTTTACCGAGAAAGACCAGCGCGACCTGGAGTGGGGCCTCAAGGCGGGGGTGGACATGGTGGCCGTCTCCAAGGTGCAGAGGGCCGAGGACCTGCACGCCGTGCGCCGCTTCCTCGACGAACGAGGCCACGATCTACCCCTGTGCGCCAAGATCGAGGACGTTCTGGCCCTCAAGAACTTGGACGAGATCGTCGCCGCCTCCGACGTCATCATGGTGGCCCGCGGCGATCTGGCCGTGGAGACCCCGCCCCACTACGTGGCCGTCTTGCAGAAGTTGATCGTGGCCCGCTGCCGCGAGCTCGAGAAGCCCGTCATCGTGGCCACCGAGATGATGGACTCGATGATCGACAACCCCTCGCCCAAGCGGGCCGAGCTGGCCGATGTGACCGGTGCCGTGCTGGACGGGGCCAATGCTACCATGACTTCGGCTGAGACGGCGGTGGGCAAATACCCGGTGGACGTGGTGGCCTGGATGAACGAGACCGCCCGGGCGGCCGAGGAAGCCGCGGCGCTGGGCGGGTTGTCCACTCCCGACCGCTTCTCGACAGCCTACTGGCAAAAACTGGTGGATCAGTTCTCCATCTAATGTTCTGGCGGGTTGGAAAGCTCAAGACCTCAGGTCTTGCACTGAAGGAAGGCGATCAAGCATGAACGTTGCAGCAGTCTGGAAACTGCCCACTCTGAGCTCGGCCAAACCGGTGGCTCCAACCGAGGTCCAGGCGCAAAACAGCGCGCAGGAGGCCAGCTCGCGCGACATCATCCAGTACAAGGGCGAGTTCCTGAGGGGCCGCATGAGTGACCGGCTCAGACGGGTAACGCGGAGGTAGAGATGGAGCAGCCCAACAATCCTCTGCATGGGATCACGCTGCAGAGAATGCTTGAAGTGCTGCAAGCTCGTCTGGGCTGGGAGGAGATGGCGCGACGCATCCCCGTCCGCTGCTTTCAGCACGATCCCAGCCTGAAGTCAAGTCTGACCTTTCTGCGCAAGACACCCTGGGCTCGCGCCCGGGTCGAGGCGCTCTACCTGGCCGTCACCCGCTCGGGGTGACCCGCTCTGCGCCGACATCCCCGGAATAGCCAATCCTTCAGCGCTTGACGCTCAACGCACAAAACTGCTCAAACGAACGGATTCAGCAGCTGCACCGGGAACTTGCGGAAATCGCGAAGATTGCGGGTGACAACCGTCAGCTGATGGATCATGGCGCAAGCAGCGATCATCGCATCCTCATAAGCTGTCTCCGATTGTCGGTGCATCAGTTTGGCCCAGAGACGGAACGTGGCCGCATCCATCGGTAACACGTTGTAGGTGGTCGCGACCTGATCAGCCCAGGCCTCGATGAGGGCTGCCCTCTCGGCATCTTGTTCACGCGTCAGCTCGATGCCAGCCTGGATTTCGCCCAGCGTCACCGCGGACAGATGGATGTCCGCGTCGCTCACGCTCTCGAGCCAGGCTACCACTGCTCCGTGGGGGCGGTTCTTGCGCAACTCGGAGACAACATTCGTATCCAGCAAGAACACGGGTTAGAGGGGCCTGGCCGTGCGCCGGCGGGCGTTCCCGCGCCGGGGCAGATCGAGATCGGCCCGCCCCACGCCCGAGAGCAGCAGCGCTTTGAGGGATGGACGGGCAGCTTCATTCAGCCTCCTCCATTCCGCCAGGGGCACGAGCACGGCCATCTCCGCCCCACGCCGGCTCACAATCTGGGGGCCCTCATTCAGGCAGGCATCGAGCAGCTCACTGAAGCGTGCTTTCGCATCTTGCACGGGCCAGGTTCTCATTTGGCAACTCCTGCAGACTAGTTACCTGACTAGTCTATCAAGAGGATCGGACCTTGACAAGCTCAAGCCCGAACGGGTCGAGGTTCCTAACCGGCCGTCACCTGCTCCTCGTCGCGCTTGCGAGCGTAGACCCTGATCGGCTCGCCATAGTCCCCCCCGCCGAGCTCGGTCGGGTCGAGCACCTTGATCCGCTCCAGGGCCCCGTTCTTGCTGGTGAACGAGCCATCGGGCTGCTGCAGAATGGCGTGGGTGCAGATCAGACCCGGCATGAGGGCCAACTTGTCCTGGGTCAGCCCCGCGCGGTAGGTGGCGTAGCCCGCATCCTGGGGCTGGATGGCGAACAGCACCACCTTCTCGAGCTCGGGCTGAAGCGAGAAATCCAGGCCCACGATGGGCACGTAACCGTGCCGGGCGTAAAGCTCGTCAAAATCGGAAACCGCCGGACCGGGCCAGACGTTGCTCTCGTGGTCGCCCAGGCTGTCAGCGATGCAGTTGAAGTCCCTGGACGCCTCCGAGACCGCTTCAAAGTCCTTGCGCTCGAGGCGGGGAAAGACGTCACCGTGGACTTGCAGCCACTGCATGAAGTTGCGCCGGGGCCCCAGGTTCTTCAGCCGGCTCAGGTCGGCGGTTGGCTTCTGGCTGTCGGGGATGTTGACCTGATCGGCGCTGACCGCCTGCTTGAAGCCGTCGGAATAGACCACGCTCAGGCTGAAGTCGTTTTTGGCCAGGTCGGTGAACTCCAGGCGAGCCACCTCCGAGTGGTCGGGCGGGCCCACCAGCACCGGTCCGCCCACCGCGTTCACGGCCTTGAGCTTTTGCTCCAGCGAGGGATCGTTCAGGGTGACCGTGTCAACCGGGTCGTGTCCTTCGGATTGGGCGGAAACCGACCGGATCAGGGCCAGGGTGCCAGAGAGCCAGGCGGCCGGGTTCAGCCTCAAGGTCGGCTCAAAGCCCCGTGAACTTGGCCAGCGCGGCGCTGACGCCAGGGCCGACCACCAGCGAGGCGGGTGGCCCCAGGAAGCTGTAGGCGGCTCCGTTGATGCCGCTGTGGATCAGGCTGCGCAGGATGTTGCCCTTGAATCCGGCGCTGGCTCCATCAGCGAATGCCGACTTGACGTAGGCCTCGTCGTAGCGGCGCGGACCGGTCTTGCGGGCGTTGACCTCCATCATGCCGTGGTAGACGGCCTTCACCCCTCCGAAGGCCACCACGCCGATCAGCATACCGGCCAGCATCCCGGTCAGGCCGTGCAGGCCGGCCGAGCCGAGGGCCATCATGCCGAGCTGGGTGGCGGCTCCGCCCAGGGCGCAGGTGAGCGCGTCCTTGTTGGAGGTGAGGAACTGGCGTTCCTCGGTGGGAGCGGCGAAGCGGCTCTCCTGGCCGCTCACCAGGTTGGCGAAAGCCTCCTGCTGAGCCTGGCGCAGCCCGTCGCCGGCGGTGGCGTGGCCCGAGGACATCTCGGTGAGAGCTTTG
>QWHO01000401.1 GCA_021404945.1 bacterium CPR1 | reverse complement strand
CCGTGGACGCCCTGGTGGCCGATACCCTGAGCTTCGTCACCGTGCCCGCCACGGCGAAGGATAACCAGGCATTCAGCGTCCAAGTGGAGGTCCTGGATCAGTTCGGCGACCGCCTCGACACCAGCCAGGCCGTCACACTGGGACTGAGCTCCGGACCGGCCAGCCTGCGATTGACCGGGACCCTGACCCAAAATGCCGTGAATGGCCTGGCCAGCTTCAACGTGGCCCTGGCTGACACGGCTGGCACCGCGACGCTGGTCGCCACCAGCCCGGATGCGGCCGCGGCGATCTCCGGGAATATCGTGGTGAGCCTCTTTCAGGGGCGCCTCTACGTGTCGGAGTCGCCCGACATCCTGGGGAATCCGCTGGCCATTCCCCGGATGTCGAGTTTTGTGATGGGGCGTGGAGTCGGCCCGCTGCTGGACGGAGCGGCGACCCCCGCGACCCGGACCGGCCCACTCGCCCGGCCGGTCAGCCTCTTCATCGACGTGATCAGCAACACGCTCTGGCTGGCCGATGGGGATGCCGGCCAGGTCCTGATCTTCCTGAACGCCACCACCAACAACGGACCGGCCGATGACAGCCTCGCCGCCGGCGGGTTCCCTCGCGGAGTCGCCTACGACAACGCCAACGATCGCCTCTTCGTGAGCGAGCAGAGCCTGGGCCAGGTTGAGATTTTCGACAACGCCAGCACGGCCGGACGGACGGTGCGGGCCACCATTCAGTACGGGGCTCCCACACCGCGGGAAGCGCGGTCGTGCGTCTACGATCCGGCCGCCGATCGCCTGTTCCTCGTGGTCGGCCCCTCCGGAGCTCTGCCCGGCAAGGTCGACGTTTATGACAACGTCTCCGCCCTGACCGGCCTGGTCGATGGCAACACCAGCGCCGACCGGAGCATTTCCGACGGACTGGTGGAGCCGCACGACCTGTTCTACGAGTCGCACACGCGCCGCTTGTATGTCCGCAGCACCGACCCGAACAGCCTGCCGACGAACTTCGAGCCTCAGGTCCTGATTTACAACGATGCCGATACCACCGACAATCCGACCCGCGCCGCCTTCATTGGCGGATTCAGCATCGGGCTCCAGGGAGGCTCGTCCGGGGTCGTGGCGGACTGGGAACGCGATGAGCTCTACCTGGCGGACGGCTTCGACCTGGCCACGGGCGGGGTGAGGATCTTTGCCGGGGCCAGCCAGATGAGCGGCAACATCGCGCCGGCGCCGGTCAGAACTCTCACCGGCATCGATTCCCCGGCCGGGCTGTCGATCGATCTGACCCGAGATTGAGGACCGAGCAGATCCCCGGGTCGTTTCGTTACAGCCGGTTAACCTCGCGGCCCAAAGTGCTCATCACTCTGGTTCCAGATCGGCCAGGTTAGACGTTTATCCTGGTCGCACGAACGGTATCCGACTTCGTGCTTGGCAGTGTTCGCCGGCTCTCTGTGCACCGCTGCCTCTGTACCGCGCCAGGCTTGCCCCTGGCCACCTGGGCGGGCGTGGGGATGATGGCGCTGGCACCGGGTGCGCTGGCGGTCGGCGCGCTCAGGTATCATCGGGCAGACATCCTGGATGCCATCGAGCGCGATCACATCCGAGGCCCATCCACGCCGTAGCTGAAGCCCCCCGGCTCACAGGGGACCGCCCGCCCGGGCAGAACCCCTCTCCGTGGAGCACGAAGGACCCATCCTCGAGGCACTCACCCGCCGCCTGGGCGAATGCCCCCCCGACTTCCTGGCCGAGCCTCGGCGCCCGGGCGGCCAGGGCAAGATCGACGTGGCCGCGGTGGTCTCCGACCTGCTCGAGGCCATGGGGGGCTCGCCGCTGACCGACCCCGAGGGCTTCTGCTATCCCAATGCCAGAGCCGTCAACGCGCATCGCAACCGGTTGCGGCTCATCCTGGTGGGGGCCTGGCTGCTTTTCGCGGGCGAGCTGCGGCGCGTCCCTCAGGCCGCCGAGCGGGCCCGAGAATGGCTCTCCACCCGGATGCAAGAGCTATCGCCTTACGTGCAGGCCGACCAGCTGGTGCAAGACCCGGATCGACGCGAGGAGTTCGTGCGCCTGGCTCTCAAGGCGCTCGACCTGCGTCCGGCCGGCGAGTCGATCGAGCAGGCCCAGGACCGGCTGGTGACCCTGAGCTCGGTGGAGCGGGCCCGGGTGGTGAAGGAGGCCCAGGCGGCCGAGCGGCGGGCCCGCGAGATTCGTGAGGAGATGGCTCGCAAGGCGGCCGAAGAAGCGGCCGCCGCCTGGGGGCGGGAATGACCCTGACCCAGGAGGAGCGCTTCCCCCTGCTCGATCAACGCGGGCGCGAGACCTTGCTCTGGCTCAGCGAGCACCCGGCCGCTCCGCGCTATAACTACGCCTGCGGCGACATGCTGAGCCAGGAAGGGTTGCGTCGGGTCCAGGCTTACGCCGCCGATCAGGCGGCCCGGCCGCCCGGCTGGGAGGGCCAACCCGAGTGGCTGGACGAGTTCGCCCGGCGCTGCCTGGCCAGAGTGCCCTTCTACCGGCGTTATGGAGGCTGGACGGGCGACTTTGAGGGTTTGCCCACCTTCGACCGGCGCGAGCTGGCCCGCCAGCCCTGGGAGTTCGTGAGCGACGACCAGCCGCTGGACGAGCTGCTCATGTACTCCACCAGCGGCACCACCGCCAGCAAGATGTGGGTGCTGGCCGATCCGGAGTCGTCCAACAAGTATCTGGTGGCACTCGAGCGAGCCCTGGCCCTGGCCCAGGTTGCCATCACCGGACGCACCCGGGTGGCCCTGGCCCTGGTGGGCCACCAGGAGAGCACCCTCACCTACCCCTGCGTGTCGACCTACCTGGGCCAGGCTGGCTATCTCAAGCTCAACCTCCATCCGGGTCAATGGCACCATCCCGACGACCGGGTGCGCTTTCTGGACGAGTGCCAGGTAGAGGTCTACTCGGGCGACCCGCTGGCCTTTCTGGAGCTGAAGAAGCTGCCCCTGACGACCCGTCCCAAAGCCCTGGTCTCCACCTCCATGAATCTGTTGCCGGGGATGCGCACCGAGCTCGAGGGCCATTTCGGCTGCCCGGTGCTGGACCTCTACTCGCTGTGCGAGGCCCGCTGCCTGGCGGTCGATCTGGGCACGGGCCACCAGGTGCTGACCAATGACCTCTACGTCGAGATTCTCGACGATGAAGACCGCCCGGTTCAGCGGGGCGAGGTGGTGCTGACGGGAGGGCGCAACCCCTTTATTCCCCTGCTGCGCTACCGAACCGGAGACTACGCCTGGCTCGAAATGCGCGGGCGCACGCCGGTGCTGGTGGGGCTCGAGGGCCGCCAGCCGGTCGCATTTCTGGCCAGCGATGGCCGACTGGTCAACAACATCGATGTCACCGAGGTGATGAAGCCGCTGCCCGTGCCCCAGTACCACCTCCACCAGCACGCCGATGGCTCGCTGGTGCTGCGCTATCAGGGCGAGGTGGAGGAGGCCGACCTGAGAGGCGCTCTGGAGCCCCTGCTCGGCCACCTCCAAGTGCGCCGCGAGCCACTGGAGGGGCGCAAGATGGTGCGCTACACCAGCGACCGATGCTGAGCTACCTGGCCTCCTGGATAGCGACCAGCTTCTTCAACCTGGAGGGCCTGGCATTCTTTCTTGGCCTGATCTCGGTCTGGCTCACCGTGCGGCAGAACCTCTGGTGCTGGCCCATCGGGCTGGTGCAGGTGGCCCTCACCTTCGTGGTGGTGCTCAGAGCCGATCTGCTGGCTGACGCGGCCCTGCAGGTGTTCTTCTTCGTCATCCAGATCTACGGCTGGTACCAGTGGAAGCACGGCGGGCGAGGGGGGGGCGAGCTCGAAGTCTCGCGCGCTCCTCGCAAGTTGTTGCTCGCCCTGCTCTGCCTGATCGCCGTGGGAGGCGCCGGCCTGGGCGCCCTGCTCGACCGCTCCACCCGGGCCGCCCTGCCCTATCTCGACGCCACTCAGGCCTTGATGAGCGTGGTGGCCCAGTGGATGCTGGCCCGCAAGTATCTCGAGAATTGGCAGCTCTGGATCGCGGTCAACGTGATGACCATCCTCCTCTACGTCAAGAAGAGCCTGTATCTTCTGGCCTTCCAGTATGGGATCTTCCTGGTCATGGCGCTGGCCGGCTACCTGGCCTGGAAGCGCAGCCTGGGCGAGGGCACGCCCAGGTGGCTGGGCAGGACGGTGCTGGCCGGCCTGGCCGCCTTTCTCTGGCTGGCAGGCTGGATCACCCTGGCCGGGATGAAGACCGATCTGCACCAGGTGGACTGCATCATTGTGCCCGGGGCCCGGGTGGGGGCCGACGGGACGCTGGGGCACTCGCTGGAAGGGCGGATGAAGCACGCCGTGCGACTCTATCGCGAGGGCTGGGCGCGGGCGCTGATCATGACCGGGGGGCAGGGTGACTCAGGGGCCATCGAGTCGGAAAGTGCCCGCCGCTGGGCCATCGAGCAGGGCATTCCTGCTCAGGCCTGTTACGTGGAAACCCGTTCCCACAACACGCTCGAGAATATGCTCTACGCTCGCGAGGTGATGCGAGAGCAGGGCTGGCGGAGCTGCCTGGTGACCACCGATCCGTTTCATACCGCCCGGGCCGTGGCCATGGCCCGCCAGCTCGGGCTGGTCGCCTACCCGGCTCCCAGCTTCGAGGGCCCCTCCTGGAAGCACCCCGCCCTCTTTACCTTCTACACGCTGCGCGAGTGCTTTTCGTGGATCAAATACTCCAGCGAGCGGCTGCTCTGGATCGATCCGGCGCCGGGCGCGTTTTACGACCTATGGAAAGGCCCCGCTGGCGCGATAGTCGTAGGTATCCTGGCTGATCAGGGTCTTGATCCCCAGCTCGGCGGCCAGGTGCGCGGGCTCGCTCGGGTCGCCGGCGCTGGACTCGAAGATGGCGAAGTCGGCGAACATGGCGCGCGGGATCTCGCCCGAGCCGATCGCCGCTGACAGCGAGCGCATCTCCTCCGGACTCACGTTCTTGAGCATCGCGCGGGGCACCAGCCCCTGGCGCCACCAGCCGGCATACTCGCGATAGAAGTCCAACAGGCTCTGAGGATTGCGATAGAGATTGTCGATCTCGGCCGACTCGAAGCCCAGCGACCGGTAGCGCTCGAGCTGCTCCAGGGTATGGCTTTTCCAACCCCGTTGCTCCCACTCGGCCATCCAGTCGCTGCGGGCGGTATCGATGCCCTGAGCGCGAGCCGCCGCCTGGATGCGCTCGAGCTCGTCGGGAGCCCAGCTCTCGCCGGTGGGTCCCCCGGGCCCCTCCAGGTAGACGTGCAGGCGGGCTCCGGCCCGACGAGCGGCGGCCAGGGTGGCCTCGGCCTCGCTGTTGGCGTCGACGCCCACCACCAGCCCCTGCGGATAGCGGCCGGCTAACTCGCTGACCCGCTCGGGGGCGATGGGCTCACAGGCAAACTCGAGATAACCCCGCCGAGGCGACGAGCAACCGGCCGCCAGCAGCGCCAGCAGCAACCCCAGCCAGGCGCGCCTCAGACCGTGACCGGAGTGAGCTCGTGGACGCTCGAGAAGGCCGCCCGACCGGCGTAGCCGGCCTGCGAGCCGAGCTGGTCCTCGATGCGCAACAGCTGGTTGTACTTGGCCACCCGATCCGAGCGCGAGAGCGAGCCCGTCTTGATCTGGCCGGCGTTGGTGCCCACCGCCAGATCGGCGATGAAGCTGTCCTCGGTCTCACCCGAGCGATGCGAGATGATGCAGGTGTAACCAGCCCGGCGAGCCATGTCGATACAGCGCAAGGTCTCGGTCAGGGTGCCGATCTGGTTGACCTTGATCAGGATCTAGTTGCTGATCCCTTCCTGGATCCCTTTGCGCAGGATGGTCGTGTTGGTGCAGTAAAGATCATCGC
>QWHO01000400.1 GCA_021404945.1 bacterium CPR1 | reverse complement strand
CGCCGCCCTGATCCCGCCGGGCGAGTGCCCGGCGAGGTCAGGGCGGAGGATTCCGCCCTGCGGCGTTTAAGCTGGCCGCGCCATCGGGGGTATGTTACTGCTCGCTTGCAGCTCTGCAGGTGCCCGCGTGAAATCTCCCGGGCAGCCGGAGCGGTATGTGAACCAACCCAGCATATCCGTCGTTCTTCCCGCCTTCAATGAAGAGGCCGTCATCGGGACCACGATCCTGGCCGCGGTCGACTTTTTGCAGTCCATTACCTCCAACTACGAGGTAATCGTCGTCAGTGATGGAAGCCGCGACAGGACGCGAGCCATCGTGGAGGAGCTGAGCAAGGTCAACCCCCTGGTTCGCTCCGTTCCCCACGAGCGCAACCGGGGCTATGGAGCGGCCCTCAGGACCGGGTTCGAGGCCGCCTCCCGAGAGCTGGTCTTTCTCACCGATGGCGACAAGCAATTCGATGTCCGCGAGCTCGCCCACTTCCTCCCGCTGATCGAGAGGGCCGACTTCGTCGTTGGATTTCGCGACCCGCGCCGGGATGGCCCCGGGCGGCTGCTGTTCAGCTGGGGATGGAACTGGTTGGTGAACACGCTCTTTGGTTACACGGCACGAGACATCAACTGTGCCTTCAAGCTTTTTCGCCGTTCCGTGTTGGACCGTATTCAGGTGCGAGCCACAGGGGCCGTGATCAGCGCCGAGCTGCTGATCAAGGCCCGCATTCTCGGCTATCGCATCGTGGAGCACCGCGCCAGCCATTTTCCCCGGCAGGCCGGACGCTCCACGGGGGGCAGGTTGGACGTCATCGCAAAGGCTTTCCGCGAGCTCATCTGGCTGCGCCTCCACCTGCACGAGGAGCTTGCTCGGACCCAAGCCGGTCCCCGAGCCCCATGAGCGAGGGGGCCCCCGTCGGTCCCACCAGGGCGCTGAGCACAGGGGACTTTCTGCTTCCCCTGGCTCTGGCCCTGACCGCCTTCTTCCTCCAGGTGTCCAGCCTGTCCCGAGCCGTGGTCTTCTCGGATGAGGGGGCCTTTGCCGAGGCGGGGAGGCTTGCCCTGGCAGGTCACGTGCCCCACGTCGACTTCCCCTGGTACCACATGCCTGGCCTTCCCCTGCTCATCGAGGTGGGCAGACAGCTCTGGGGGTCACTGCAGGGTCCCCGGACGCTCTACCTGGCACTCAACTGTCTGGCGGTGCTGCCGCTGTCCCTGGCTCTTAGCCGTCTCGGTTTCAGCCGGACGGCAGCCCTGATGGGTAGCTTCTTCTACCTGGCCTTCTTCGAGATGGTCCACCAGGACTTCCGATTTTTTGCCGTGAGACAGGCGGCAAATGCCCTGGTAATCGGCTTTCTGCTGGTGTCCACGCTCCCCCCTTCAAAACGCGCCCTGGCTGGCCAGTCAGCTCTGGCCATCCTGGCGGCGGCCATCTTCCTGCCAACCCTGCTGAACCTGGGTCTGGTGGCCCTGGCCTCGGTCCTGGCAGAGCGGGACCCCGCGCTGCGTTACGGCCGGGCTGCAGGATACGTAAGAGTTTTCGCGCTGGCGACCGGATCTCTCGGGGTCTGGTTCCTGCTCGTGCCACAGGGATTCCAACAAGTCGTGGTAGGACAACTCCAACGCGCACCCATCGGGCTCCTGGAGCGGTGGCATTCCCTGAGCGGCGCGACGGAAGACCGTTTCCTCTACGCTGCAGCCATGCTCTCGCTCGTCATCGGCCTTTTTCAGCTTCCCCGCGTGCGGCCCTATTCATGGGCGATGCTCGCCCTGGCCCTGGCCAGTGTGAGCACGAGCGCAAGCTACTATCGCCACTATCCTGCTCTGGCGGGACCCGCCCTGGCCTTCGGAATGGCCTCCCTGGTAGCCGTGGTGGAAGGCCTGGCCTGGCGCTGGAGTCGTCGTCCCGGGCTGCTGCTGGCCGGGGTCTGTTTGCTTCTGGCAACGGTGCAACTGGCTCTGGTGGGTCCACGCCTGCGCGTGTTGTGGTTCGAGGACGCTAATCCGGAGTTTTCCAGGATGGTGGAGGAGATCAAGCACGCCCCCGAGCCCCTCTTGACCTTCCAGCCCCTCTTCGCCGTGGAGGCCGACGTGGCAACTTTGCCGGAGCTCTCGTCCTTCGCCCTGCGGTCCCCAGCCGCTCGCGCCGAGCGCAACTTTTTCGAATCACTGCCCTCGCGCGCAGGCAGTCTTCTTTTAGAGCCCCGGGCACTGCACTACCTGCCGCCGGACCTGGTGAGGGGCTGGCGCAGTCGCTACAGAATACGCTTTGAAAACCGCGCGGGAGCCCTGCTCGTCACCGACCCCGCCGGGGCCAGGCGATAGCCCGATCCAGCCTCGCACCAACCGGCCAATCCGATCGAGCAGCCGGTGGCCCGTCCTCGAGGAGGGGGACCCGGCTCCCGCGAGAAGGTCGTGGCATGCATACCGGACCCGGGCGGTCGGGGTTCCCGGCGCGATCAGGCGGGGGTCGTAACAGGACCGTCGGCAAGCCCCCCCGGTTCCCTCGCCTGGATGGGGCTCCAATTTCTCTCGGGCCCCTCATTGCTGCCAGTCCCCAACACCTGTTGCTGGTGAGCGTGCCGCCATGAGGATGCCCTGGTGGACCCTGGTCATTTTGGCGGCCACCTGGCTTTGCTGGCCTCTCTTGACCCGCTCGAACCTCCCCAGAGCCTCCGACCTCTCCTATCATGCGCAATACACGCGAGGATTCGCAGAGGGCTGGGCCCAGGGCCGAATCTACCCGCGCTGGGTGGGCGACTCGAATCGAGGCTACGGCGCGCCCGTCTTCGTGATCTATGGCCCGGTCGCGCCGGCGGCCGCCGCCCTGGCCGGCAACGGGGATCTCATCCGAGGGTTGAGGAGAGTGGCTGTCGTCGGGTCCGCTCTGGCGGGACTGGCCTTCTTTCTGGCCGCCCGAGCCCTGGGCTCCGACCGGGGGGCGGCTGTGGGGGCCGCCTTCTACGTGCTCTTCCCCTACCACGCCCTGGATCTCTACGACCGGTTCGCCCTGGCCGAGCTGCTGGCCTTTGTCTGGCTGGCGCCCCTCTTCGCATCGGTGTGCCTCCTGGCCAGGGGTCCGCACCGCGGCGCCCGGGCCGTTCTGGTGGCCTGCCTCGCAGGCCTGGTGATGACCCACGTCATGACTGCCTACATGGTCGGCCTGACGCTGATTCCCTATGCCGTCTGGGCGGTGCGCGGGCACTGGCGCAGGCTGATCCCCATGGCCGGGGCCATGGGAGCAGCGGCCCTGCTCTGCTCGGTCTACCTGCTGCCCCTTCTGGTGGAAAGGAAGGAGCTTCACCTGGACTGGTTCCAGGAGGACCATTACCAGTATGCCCGGAGCTTCGTCGACCGAGACCCCCGGTCGGTCGGTCTGCAAGACGACCCTACCCGGCCCTGGTGCGTCCGGGCGGCAGCCACCACGGCTCTGGTGGCGCTGGCCGGGCTCCTTGTGCTCGGTCTAAAGCTGGACGGACCTGACCGCGAAGGGCGCCGCTGCGAAGGTTTTGCCCAGGCTGGCCTGTCCTTTTGGGCCTTGTTTCTCCAGACGTCCTGGTCAGCACCCCTGTGGGCCGCCCTGCCGGGGTTGGCCGAGGTCCAGTTCCCCTGGCGCTTCGGCCTGCTGCAGTCCCTCTCCACGGCCTTTCTGGTCGCCTGTGTCACGGGAGGGCGCTCGCGCTTGGCCCTGGCCATCGTGGGCCTGGCGGCCCTGCCGGCGCTGGCGGTCTCGGCCCGGGTCACGGAGGCTCGGAGCTGGACCGCTGACGCAACCCTGGCGAACACTCCGGCCTGGCGCTACCGCGCGGTACAGGAGTATATCCCCCGGGGAGTGCTGGGCTGGCGGGAATGGCACCAGCGCTCGATACCAGGGCAGCGAGCCTCTCTGGCGCTCCCGGGCCAGGTGGAGGAGCGTTTCTGGTCGAGCCACGTGCGCCGTCTGCGGGTGGTCACGCAGCAGCCCAACCAACTCAACCTGGCCCTCTTCTTCTACCCGGGCTGGACGGCCCGGGTAGACGGAACGCCGGTTGCAGTGGGTGCGACGCCCGGCGACCAGACGATGCTGCTCGACGTTCCTCCGGGAGATCACCAGGTCGAAGTGTCCTTCGAAACCACCCGGGAACGGCGTCTTGGCCTTTGGGTCAGCCTGATCACATTGCTGGCTCTGGGCGCAGGCTTCTTGAGGCGCACGTCTTGAGGCTCCGGCGCTCCGAGGCCCGGATCCAGGCGGCTCTCAGGGCGGTGAAGGGCCCGTCGCGCTCGGCTGGTCGCCCCTGCAAGTCCACCTGGCGGCGAGCGCTCGAAGCGTGAGGGCATTCTTGCTGGAAATCTCCCGGTGGTCTCGGAGAGTGCCTCCGCCACCACAAGATATTGCAGGCGGCGGGACATCCAGCACAAGCTCCTGGGCGTCGCGCAGCCGGAAGGCATTCCCGGCGGGGCTGCTGGGGGCTCTGCTCCTGGTTTCCTACGCCTGGTTCTACCAGGGAGGAGGATGGAACCAGAACTCGCGGCTCGATCTCGTCTGGGCCCTGGTAGAGCGAGGGAGCCCGCAGATCGACGCATATGTCTCCAACACGGGGGACTATGCTCTGCGGGAAGGCCACTACTACTCAGACAAAGCTCCGGGCGCGGCTCTTGTGGCGGTGCCCGCGGTGGCGGCTTTGCGAGCTGCGGGGGTGGAGGATCGAGTCCGCCAGTCCTATGTGGCCACCCTGGTGGCCGCCTCTCTGCCCACCGCTGCGGCGGCCGTCCTGCTCTACCAGCTCCTGCTCCAGCTCGGAGCCAGCCGCAGCTCCGCCACCCTGGCGGCCCTGGCCTTCGGCCTCGGAACGCCGGCGTGGTCCTACGCCACGATGCTCTTCGGCCACGCCCTGGCAGCCTTCTGCCTGACCGCGGCCCTGGCCGGAGGGGTGGCCCTGGGCAGGAACGGTCCGACCTGGCGCAGCGTTCTCCTCGGTCTGGCCGTAGGCCTGTCGGCGGGCGGGGCCGTCGCGGCCGAATACCCCACGGCCCCCGCGGCAGTTTTGCTGGTGCTGCTGGCTCTGGCCCGGGCGGGGCAGGGGCGAGCTCTGCTGGCCGCGGCATCGATGCTCGTGGGAGCGGCCATGGTGGTCGGCCCCCTGGGCCTCTATCACCGGGCGGCCTTCGGGGCAGCGTTGCAGACAGGCTACTCGTTCCAGGCCGGATTTCCGGCTCTGCAGCAGGGGTTTCTGGGAATCACCCGACCCGACCTGGGGGTGCTGGGCCACCTGCTGGTCCACCCTTACCGTGGCCTGATCCCGGCCTCGCCTGTCCTCTTGCCGGCCCTGCTGGGACTTGCCCTGGGAATCCGCTCGAAGCCCACCCGGGGAATCTGCCTCACCGGTTGGGGAGTGTTTCTCTGCTTGCTCTTGATCAATGCCTCCTACGCTTACTGGCATGGAGGCTGGGCCTATGGTCCGCGACACCTGGTGCCGGCTTTCCCTCTTCTCTGTCTGGGACTGGGGCTGCTCTACGAGCGCGCCGGCGGAGCGATCCGGTCCGGCCTGGTCAGCCTGGCCCTCCTTTCGACGGTCATCAATCTGGTGGCCGTGTCCACCAACCCGATGCCCGCTCAGGTCGGGCCGGGCCTGGCGGAAAGGGCTCCAGCCCTGTATGCAAGTCTGCGCAGCCCCTGGCCTGGCTACCTCTGGCCTGCTTTTCGGCAGGGAGATCTGGCCATGAATCGTGAGACGGTGCTGGATCGGGGCAGTCCCCTGGTGCCTCGATCGGGAGACTCCCGGCCCCGGGCTGCCTGGAACCTGGGTCAGGTCCTCGGGCTGCGGGGCCTGGCCAGCCTCGCTCCCCTTCTCGGGCTCTGGGCAATCGTGGCCGGGGTCTG
>QWHO01000796.1 GCA_021404945.1 bacterium CPR1 | reverse complement strand
GGGTCCTGAGCCAGGAGACGGGCGATCATGGCCGGCCCATCCATCCCCGGCATGCTCATGTCGCTCACCACCAGGACGACCTCCCGGCGGTGCCGCTCGAAAAGCTCCAGCCCCTCGGCTCCGTTGGCGGCCTGCAGCACCCGATACCCCGAGCTCTCCAGGGCCTTACTGGCCACCCGGCGCAGATTCTCCTCGTCGTCCACCAGCAAGATCAGCTCTCCCCTGCCCGGGGTCAGGGGGGCCGGGCTAGCAAGCAGAAGGGTCTCGTCGCCCAAAGTGTCGGCCGGCAAGTAGACTCGGAAGCGGCTTCCCCGACCGAGCTCACTGTAGACGTGGATGAACCCCCCATGCTTCTTCACGATGCTCAGGCTGGTCGGCAGCCCCAGGCCCGTGCCCTGACCCAGGTCCTTGGTGGTGAAGAAGGGCTCGAACAGCTTCTCCAGACGACGTAAGGACCCGGGCTTGCTTCGGGGTGACCGGCCAGGAAGGCTTCGTCCAACTCCATGTTCTCCAGGGTGGCGGACAGGCGGCCGCCGTCCGGCATGGCGTCACGGGCATTGAGGTAGAGGTTCATCAGCACCTGGTGCAACTGGGTGGCGTCGGCCCGGACCGGCAACAGATCAGACACCGCTCTGTGCTCGAACTCGATGTTTTTGGGAAAGGCGTCGCGGGCGATGTGGCAGACCTCCTCGAGCACCCCACGGAGGTCGACCAGGTCGCGATGGCCGTCCGTGCCGCGCGCGATGCCCACGATCTGCCTCACCAGGTCGGCCCCGCGCTGGGCGCTGCTGCGGAGCGTCTCGACCAGGGCCAGGGCGTCCGGGCCCTGAGCCTGCTCTTTGAGCATGGCGATGGCCATCAGGATGGGCGAGAGAATGTTGTTCAGGTCGTGAGCGATGCCGCTGGCCAGAGTGCCGATGCTCTCCAGGCGCTGGGCGCGCAGGAGCTGTTGCTCGATGCGTTTGTTGTCGGTGATGTCGGTGTTGATGGCCAGGATGGAAAGGGGCTCGCTTGATGGGCCTTTGAGCACGGTCCAGCGAGCCAGCACCGTCAGTTTCGAGCCGTCTCGGGCCCGTTGCTCGATCTCGCCGCTCCACTTGCCCTGCTCCAACAAGAGCGCCGTTGCTTCCTCCAGGGGAGTCGGGTCAGCGTAGAGAAGCTCGGCTACCGGACGGCCCGTCACTTCGGCGGCCGTCCAGCCATACATCTCCTCGGCCCGCCGGTTCCAAAACAAAACACGGTTGTCTAGCGAGCGCACGATAATGGCGTCGCTGGCCTGATCGATCAAAGCCGCCTGCTCACGCAGGCGAAGCTCGGTCTCCTTGCGCTCGCTCAGGTCGGTCATCCCCCCGACCATGCGCACCGGCTCGCCGCGGCTGCTCGGGATGATGTGACCCCGGTCGAGAACGTAGGCATAGCTGCCGTCCTGGCGCCGGAAACGATACTCTCCCGACCATGACTCCGCGCCCCCTTCGATGACCCTGTGGATGGCGGCGATAACGGCCTCGCGGTCCTCGGGATGGATGCG
>QWHO01000399.1 GCA_021404945.1 bacterium CPR1 | reverse complement strand
CGGCTGTGAGCAAGGTCTCCGACCAGCTCGACGGCCTGCTGGAAGCGGCCTTGCAGGAGCGCCACGCGGCAGTGCTCGAGCACTTGAAGGAGCGTCACCGCCAGCTGGCCGACGAGCTGGGGGTGGACTTCGAGCTGCTTTCGGACGAGATCCGTGAGCTCGAGCGGATCTCCACCGGGGTGGCCCTGACCCGGGAGTGGACGCCGCGCCTGAAGGCCCGGGTGATGTCCCGGGGCGAGTTCCTCTCCACCCGCCTGGGCGCCGCCTTCCTGGGGGTGGCCTGGCAGGACGTGCGCGAGCTCTTGACCTCCGAGCCCGAGGCCCACGCCGGCCCGGCCCGGCACTATCTCTCGGCCCGCTGCAGCGATGAGCACGACCCCACCCTGGCCGGGCGCCTGGGAGAGAGCCAGGTGGTGCTGACCCAGGGCTTCGTGGCCCGCGACCCGGGCGGGGACACGGTCTTGCTGGGCCGGGGCGGCTCGGACACCTCGGCCGCCTACCTGGCAGCTCGCATCGGGGCCCGCCGACTGGAGATCTCGACCGACGTGGCCGGCATGTACACCGCCGACCCGCGCCACGTTCCCAACGCCCGCCTGCTGCGCCGGTTGGACTATTCCGAAGCCCAGGAGCTTGCCAGCACCGGGGCCAAGGTGCTGCACCCTCGCTGCCTGCCGCCGGTGGCCCGCCACCAGATTCCGCTCCACATCTACTGCACCGGCGAGCCCGAGCTGGAGGGAACGGTGATCGCCTCGGCGGCCACCGACGAGGGCCGGGTGAAGGCCCTCTCCACCAAGTCGCGGGTTACCCTGGTCAGCCTGGAGAGCGAGAAAATGTGGCAGCAGGTCGGCTTTCTTGCCGATCTGTTCGGCTGTTTTCGCGAGCACGGCCTCTCCGTCGACCTGGTGGCCACCAGCGAGACCAACGTCACGGTTTCGCTGGATGGGTCCGAGCCGCTGGAGAGCGGCGCCCTGGAGCGTCTGGAGCGTGACCTGGCGAGGCTAGGGCGCCCTCGCATCACCCCCGGTTGCTCCTCGGTCAGCCTGATCGGCAACAAGATCCGATCGCTCATGCACCGGCTGGGGCCCGCCCTGGAGTTGTTCGAGGAAGAGCCCATCCACCTGATGACCCAGGCCTCCAGCGACCTGAACCTGACCTTCGTGGTGGACGAGGAGCAGGCGCCCCGCCTGATGAGCAGCCTGCACGCCTTGCTTTTCTCGGCCTCGGACGACGACCCGTTGTTTGGTCCGGCCTGGCGCAAGTCCCCGGCCACAGCCTCGCAGACAACCTGGTGGGAGCGGCGTCAATCCGAGCTGCTGGCCCTGCAGGAGGACTTGCCCCTCTACGTCTATGACGGCGAGACCCTGCGCGACAACGTGGCCCGCCTGCGCCGGCTGAGCACGGTCAGCCGGCTTTACTACGCCATCAAGGCCAATCCCAACCCGGACATCCTGCGCCTTTTCGGTGAGCTGGGGCTGGGCTTCGAGTGCGTCTCGCCGGGCGAATTGGAGCGGGCTCGCTCGCTCTTTCCCCAGCTCAACCTGCTCTACACCCCCAACTTCGCCTCCCGAGCCGACTACGAGGCCGGCTTCCGACTTGGCGCCCAGGTCACTCTGGACAGCCTGGAGCCGCTGGAGCTGTGGCCCGACCTGTTCCGGGACCGGGAGCTGTTCCTGCGCCTGGATCCGGGCCAGGGCAAGGGCCACCACAAACACGTGCGCACGGCCGGGCCCCAGTCCAAGTTCGGCATCGCCCCGGCCGAGCTAGAGCGAGCCCGCGCCAGGCTCGACGAGCTGGGCAGCCGGGTGGTGGGCCTGCACTCGCATCGAGGCAGCGGCATTCTCGAGCCCGAGCCGTGGAGCGACACGGCCCTCTTCCTGGCCGAGGCAGCCGAGCGTTTCGGCGGCAGTGTAAGGGTTCTCGACCTGGGCGGAGGGCTGGGCGTGGGTGAGCGCCTGAGCGACGAAGGCCTCAACCTGACCGCCTTAGACGAGGTTCTGCAACGCTTTCAGGCGGCCCGCCCGGGCTTTGAGCTGTGGCTTGAGCCGGGACGCTTCCTGGTGGCCACCGCCGGAGTTCTGCTGACCCGGGTTAACCAGGTCAAGACCAAGTCGGGCAAGACCTTCGTGGGAGTCGACACGGGCATGAACTCGCTCATCCGCCCGGCCCTCTACGGTGCCCACCACGAGATCGTCAACCTGACCCGCCTGGGCGAGCCCAACGCTATCCTGGCCGATGTGGTGGGCCCCATCTGCGAGAGCGCCGACGTGCTCGGACACGATCGGAGGCTGCCCGTGACGCGAACGGGAGACGTCTTACTGGTGGCCACCGCGGGAGCCTATGGACGGGCCATGAGCTCGAGCTACAACCTGCGCGAGCCTGCTCAAGAGCGCTTGATTTAGGAAAAAGGATCCTCCCAGGCTGATCCGAATCATACACTTTGCAATACAAAGTAAATAAGGAGAAAAAGTTCCCTTCCCCCACCCGGGGGGTGCGGCCAAAACAGAACTAAACTCAAGCATCGACCCCTGTCGACTTGAATAAAATTCCTACTGAAATGTGAACATTTGGACACGCAAAAGCGAAAACATGCTCTGTCACCGAACGGGCAAATCCCCTATAGATAAGCGATTTACGTGTGCATATCGAACAAGAAACCAGACCGGGTGGGTTGAATGACTTCCTATAGACGAGGAGGACTTGAGTGTGCTATACCGAAAGGGACTCAATCGCCGCGCCACAACGCGGCGTAAGGAGGTGCGAATCGTGGAGGCAAATTTCCTCGAGGGCGGGGTCGTCTCGGAAGTCAAACCGAACGGAAATGGCAAACCGAATGGCAAAGCCCATACGAACGGCAAAGCCCATGTCGCCGTCACGCAGGAGCCTGAGCTCCGAGCGACCGGTATGCCCAGGCTTCATCTCGCCCAGATGGTGGTCCAGACGCAGCGTGGCCCTGAACTGATCGACATTACCGAGAAGGTTCAGGACATGCTCGCCAAGACCGGCATCAAGGAAGGGAACGTCCTGGTCTACTCCCGGCACACGACGGCTGGCATCGTCATCAACGAAAACGAGCCGCTGCTCATTCAGGACATGTATCGGTTCCTGGAGCGCCTGGCGTCCCCGGCCGATACGTACTCCCACAACGACTTCTCCATCCGCACGGTGAACATGTGCGAAGATGAGTGCGCCAACGGGCACGCTCACTGCCAGCACCTGACCATCGGTTGTCAGCAGATGGTTCCCGTCGTTGCGGGGCATCTGGCACTCGGACGCTGGCAGCGTCTCTTCCTGCTGGAGATGGACCATCCGCGCACTCGCGAAGTCCTGATTCAGATTTTCGGCATCTAAGGAAGGCCTGGACTTCAGGGCAGCGGCGAAGCGAAACATCCGAAAGCTTGGTCAAGCTGCTCCAGGGGAACCTGGCCAAAAGAGAACCCGACCTGGGCTGGTCGGGTTCTCTTTTTCTCGCAAGAAATCAGCAGGTCGACTTTCCCTTGAAGATGCTCCAGGCTGCGAGCCTGGCGCCAGGGCGGTGGCCCTGACCGTGGTCGTCGTGGCCGTGGCTTGCGAAGCGGCCAATGGCCAAACTGGATTGAGCTCAGGTCAGGCGGAACACCGGCCTGCCACTGCGAAGTATTTGAGGATGAGAGAGTCCGATCGTCAACTCGGTCTCCGATTCAAGGAGCGCCTGCAGGAACTGCTTGGCCCGCGTTTGCTTCGGGTGCGCGCCTTCGGCTCGCGTGCCCGAGATTTGTGCAGGGTAGACTCTGATTTCGACCTGCTGGTGGTGGTGGACTCGGCTGACTACGAGACGCGCAGGTCCATCGCCCATCTTGGCGCTGACTTGATGCTCGAGACGGACGAGCCGGTCGCTTTGAGCCCCCTCGTGATGGACCCGCCTCGCATCGAGCGGCTGCGCCAGCTGGAACGGAAGTTGATCCTTGATATCGACCGGGAGGGGGTGGAGCTCTGACCGAAGAGAACCGCCTCCACAACCTGGCCAGGGAGTGGGAACTGGGCGAGACAGCCTGGCGGGAGGGAGAGCTGCTGCTGAACGGAGGCGAGCCCCGGGGTGCTCTGACCAGGTTCTACTACGCCGCTTTTCACGCCGCCTGCGCGGCCCTGCTGACCCTCGGGGTCGAAGCGACCACCCATGCCGGGGTTCGCTCACAACTGTCGGCGCATTTCATTCGGACCGGATGCCTGCCCGCTGATCTGGCCCGACTGCTGGCCGGGCTGCAACAGCTCCGGGAAGACGCCGACTATGAGCGCGATGTCGAGATCGACGCCGACCAGGCCCGCGGAGCTCGACAGGACGCTAACCGTATCCGCCAGACGATCGGGAGCTGGTTGCGAGAGAATGACTGGCTGCGGGCCTCCCCGTAGTTTTCCGCGCGGAAGGCTCGAGGGCACAGCGACCGCCTCGAGGATGACTGCCAGTACTGCGAGCTTTCGGCCGCCTGCCGCTTCGGGACCGAGCCCGTTGCGAAAGCGATGCTGGAGGATCCCCTGCTGGGCTTTCGGCGGCGCTGCGGAGAGGTGCGATGATGCGTGGAGGCGCCTGGCGCCTTTGCTAGAGAAGAACACGGCCCAATCGAATTGGAACACACCATGTCAGTCTGGATCGAGGGCCGATTTCCGGGAATCCCGAAGGAGAATGAAGAGACTAAAGCTCGCGCGGCCAAGGAAGCAGACTCTTTGCTTCTATCGACTATGTGGCCACACGTGATGTCACCCTGAACGTCGAGCGCATCAGCTCTTAAGCCTGGCGGCTGGACATTCGCGGCCGGCGGTGCCGCCGTCCCCTTCCGAACTTCGTCTACTCGACCCGGACGGTCTTGAGGACCCGGGCGCCCACGGCGAGAGCGTCGTCGCCCTTCACCTGAATGTCGTACTCGTACACCGGCCCGAACACGCGGATGTGAAAGAAAGTCGCAGAACCCAACTTCTCCGTCCAGGTGCAGGCGTGCTTGGCTCCTGGCACCGTGACGGCCACCGCGCCATTGGAGAGGCGTCGCTCGTACTCGCCCTTTCTGACGGCGTCCAGGAGCAACAGGGTGATGCCCTTCTCTGGCCCCTGTTTCCAGTGGTGCAGCTTTCCCTGAGGGTCCTTGCGGTTAAGCAGCCCCGGCTCGTATCCCGGGGGAACCTCGAAGCTCAACCCGCGAATGTGGACCGTGCCGGCCAGCGCCAGCGAGGTCAGAAGTCCGATGAGCAGTAGCAGGGTAAAATGAACCTTCATGTCTGCGCCCATTCGGTGCGCAAGGAACGGATGCCTGGGCGGCGAGGATTCCGGCTCGAGGCGCCGAGCTTCGCGGGAGTCGGCCTGTTCATCGCAGAGAGCTGATGAACAGGATATTCATCGCGACAGTTGGCTCCGGGCTGGGCGTGCCAGACCTTCAGCCAGCCACGCGCATTCACGCGTGGAGACCGCCGCTCTGCTCGAGCCTGGCGCGGAGGTGGCTGCAACGCTTCAATGGGGCCACGCGCATTCACGCGTGGAGACTGCGGTGTCCGAATCCTAGTCGCTATGTATATAGGGGCTTCAATGGGGCCACGCGCATTCACGCGTGGAGACGCCGCAGATGGCTGATCGTCTGATCCACAGCCGACGCTTCAATGGGGCCACGCGCATTCACGCGTGGAGACACGACTTGTATTTGGGCGAGCAACCACCGGAGCTTGGCTTCAATGGGGCCACGCGCATTCACGCGTGGAGACGCCCTGCAGGCGCAGATTCGCGAGAAGGCCGAACTCGCTTCAATGGGGCCACGCGCATTCACGCGTGGAGACTCGCACTCGCCCTCTGGCTGGCCCAGCGCGACGAGGCTTCAATGGGGCCACGCGCATTCACGCGTGGAGACGTTTGACCTGGTATACCCCACCCGCAA
>QWHO01000398.1 GCA_021404945.1 bacterium CPR1 | reverse complement strand
GGTGCGGGGCCGCGAGTACGCCACGGTGACCTCGCAGGTGGTCAACGGGGCTTCGGACGACTACTTCTACCACCACAAAGGGGTCTTCTCGACCATCGTGGAGGACGCACGCGAATTCCAGCCGGCTATCCCGGAGGCACTGCAAGTTTCCCGCGAGATCGCCGCGGGAGCCCGAGAGCTGCTCCACTTCGCCCTGGACTACTCGCGCCACCACGGGCTCGAGGCCACCCGCCCCCCGGGCCTGAACCAGATGCCGCCTCCCCCATCCGAGGACTGACCCGGCCCGACGCGAAGGTCCTCGGGGATGGAAGAAACCGAGGAGGATGGCCCCCCGCGCCGAGCGGCCTGGCCGCTGGTGCTGACCTTGCTGGTCACCCTGGCGCTGGGCGCGGTGGTGGCCTACCACACCACCCGCCCCGAGCCCGTGGCCAGCCCGGCCGAGGCTCGTCCCGGGCCCAACGACATGGAGATCGTTCCCGGCCACCGGGTGGATGTGGTCACGCTGGGCCTGGACGTGGTTGAAGTGGAGCGCCGCTGGGGCAAGGCCCTCATTCGTCCCGCCGAGGGGGGCCTGGTCTACCAGTTCGACCAGCTCGGGGTGAGCATGATGACGAGCGAGGGGCGGGTCAGCTCGATTCTGGTCAAGAATCCCGCCTTCCGCACCCGGGGCGGATCGGCTGTCCAGGGCGACGTGGATACGGTCATCCGCGAGTTCGGCAAGGCCTTCGAGCTCGAGCAGAAGCCCGGCAACCCGGACCGCGTCCAGTATTGGGACAAGGGGATCCACTTCACGGTCGAGAAAACGGTGATCAGCTCGATTCAGGTGAGTGAGCCGGTGCTGGCTCCTTCACCCCATCTTTAAAGTGGAGGTTTGGCAGAAACTGGCGCCGTCTGGAGGCGCCCGAAGGACAGGAAGATCCTTGCGCAACACTTTCGTCAGGAGCCGCCCTTTGCAAGTCGGAGTCCTCCTCCTCCATGGCTTCACCTCCAGCCTGGACACCGTGAACGGGCTGGTGCCCCACCTCGAGCAGCTGGGCCTTGCCTATCGCATGCCGGTGCTGCGCGGCCACGGCCAGACCCCCGAGGCCCTGCGGGGGGTGACCTGGCGCGACTGGGTGGAGGATGCCCGTGAGGCCCTGCTCGAGCTGACCGCCCGGGGCCTGCCGGTGGTCGTGGTCGGGCTGTCGATGGGCGGGCTGGTGGCCCTCAACCTGGCCGCCGAGCACCCCGACAAGGTGGTGGGGGTGGTGACCGTGGCCGCCTGCCTGGAATTCCGCCACCCCCTGATCCCGTATCTCGGCCTGCTGCAGCGCACCCTGCGCGACTGGCCCTCCAGCCCCGACTATGCCGACCCCGCCCTCAAGGAGCACGATACCAACTACAGCTACTTTCCGCTGCAGAGCTTCGCCAGCCTGTACGCCTACCGCGAGGTGGTCAAAGAGGTGCTGCCCTATCTGAAGGCGCCTCTGCTGGTCATCCAGTCCACTCAGGACCCGGTGGTTCGGCTGGATGCGGCCGAGAGCATCCGCTCGCGCTCGGGCAGCCCCTTTGCCCAGGTGCGCTGGTTCGAGGTCAGTCGACACGAGATGATGCGCGACGTGGAGCGCGAGCAGGTCTTCGACGAGATCCTGACCTTCATCGAGCGGGTCGAGCAGGCCGACTTCGAGCCCTGCAACCGACTGCCAGGGGCCGGGGCGGTGGACGCCCTGCTCGGCAGCTCGGAAGCTTGACCTGTTTTCGACCCCAGCCCGGGCTGGCCCATCCCCACCTGCAGACTCTGGCGGGGGCGGCCCTGCGTCCCTCGCCGAGGGGCCGGTTCCCACCGTGCTGGTCCTGCACGGGCTGAGCGGCACCTCCAGCTCTCCCATCGTGCGCGGGGCCATGGCAGCCGCCCGGCGCCTGCCCGCCCGGGTGGTGGGCATGAACTTTCGCGGGGCCCTGGGTCCTGTAAGCCAACCCCGCCTGTATCACGCCGGGCGCAGCGACGACCTGGACCTGGTGGTCGACCACCTGCTCGAGCGCTTTGGCCCCCGACTCGGGGTGGTGGGCTTTTCGCTGGGGGGCAACATCCTGCTCAAGTGGCTGGGCGAGAAGGGCCAGCAGGCCCCGCCCGGCGTGGTGGCTTGCGCCGCCTGCGTGCCCTACAACCTGGGTAACTGCGCCCGCCAGCTCGAGAAAGACGCCATTTCGCGCTTTTACCGCTACTCCATGGTACGCCGTCTGAAGGGCCGGGTCGCCAGCCTGCTCGAGCGCTTCCCCGGGGTGCTCGACTGGAATCAAGTGGCGGCGACGCGCACCCTGACCGACTTCGACCGCGAGGTGACCGCTCCCCTGAACGGCTTTCGCGACGAGGAAGACTACTGGGGTCACTGCAGCTCTCTCTTCTACCTCAGCCGGATCGCCCGCCGGGCCCACCTGATCAACGCTGCCGACGATCCCTTCCTGGCACCCGGCGACCTGCCTCACGCCCTGGTGGATGACAACCCCAATCTCAGCCTGGAGATCACCGAGCAGGGCGGGCACCTGGGCTACATCGGGCCCGGCTGGCGACCCTGGATCGAGCGCCGCATCGCCGAGCTCCTCCGCACTTGCCTGTAGAGCGCGCCTATCGAAAGTCTTTCAGCACGGTTGAGTATGCTCGGGCCATGCAGATCGCCGTCCAACCCGGGCCTATCCTGCCCCCGCCTGGCGCAAAGCCCAGAAAGCCCGACTTCGAGGCTCCCATGGACCTGGTCACTTTGAGCAGCGGGAAGAGCTTCAGGTCTCCGGCCACCACGGCCGGGTATCCGATGGCGGGAGCGGCAGCGGGCGCCGCCATCGGCTTCGCTGTGGGGGGAGCCATCGTGGGAGGGGTGGGGGGGCAATCGGATCGGGCCTGGGAAACCTGCCCCCTGCCCTCGGCCCATGGGGCCCAACGCCTGGTGAGGGGTCGGCCGAGATGGATCGGCTCAAGAAGCTCGCTGGCTCGCTGAACGGGGCCGAAGGTCGCTCGTCGATCGCCGAGCACCAACGCTACGTCGACGTGGGGGGCACCAGAGTGCGGCGGCGTATGGCTCGGACTTGAGCCCTCTGTCGGACGGCGCCGCGTTCCCGCGCTTCGGGGGCGATCGAGTGACACGACGCCTCAGAGCGGGTAGATCGACTCCGACTCGGCGTGCAGGCGCGTCTTGACCTGACTGAGAGCGGTGTGCAGGTCCTCGGTCAATTTCTCCTCGGCCAGGGCCCCAAAATTGCGCACATACTCGGGCACGTTGAGGGGGTCGCAGACCACCACTTTAACCGTATCGCGCCGGGCCATGGCATCAGCCACGCTCCAGGTCAGCACCCCGGTGCCCAGCCCCGTCACCAGGCCCACAGGGTCGGGTGAGAGGGCGCCCGTGACCCCGCCGGCGGCCGCCCCGGCTGCGATCAAGAGAGCCTTCTTGAGGATGCCCTGCCCGAAGCGCGAGCCTGCATAGCCTCCCGCCAGAGCGCCTGTGGCCACCCTCAGGGTGGGAGACAGGCAGGCGCCAGCGGCTGCCAGGGCGGTCACCCCGGCAGCCAGGGCCAGCGAGGCGGCCTTGCGACCCGACCCGGGCTCAGGGGTTCTCTGGAAGTGGATGACGATCGGCACCATGCTCTGACAGGCCGAGGTGGTGGCCGCCCGGGCTGCGCCCGGCTTGAGCTCGTGCACCGTGCCATCGCGAAAGATGCCCCCCTCGGTGAACAAGACGACCGCTTTGCCCTGATCGAGCAGGTCCCGGGTGTGCTCCAGGGGCTTGATGCCGGGGCGACGCCGATCGACGGGGAAGGCGCCCACCCGGCCCATCACCCAGCCCTGGATCCCCTGGAACTGCTCCCTGGCGGCCATGAAGCGGGTGTCGCGGTCGCTCAGGGAAGCCACCAGGGGCGGGTCCAGAAAGCTCTGGTGGTTGGGGCAGAGCAAGACCCCGCCCTCGGCGGGCAGCTTCTCCAGGCCCTCGATCTCCTGCTTGAGCATCAAGGTCATGGCCAGCTTGTTCAGCGGCCGGGCCACGGCCGACACCAGCGGGCTCACGTGGGACTCGCCATCGGGCGGGGCGTTGTCCCGACGGTTGGGCGCGGTGGCGGCCAGCATGGGCAGAGTACGCAGCTGCATGCGCAGAGTGTGCCAGCCGGGCCTGAAAAAAATCTTGCGCTGGAATTTGAGGCCGATTTCAGCCCGCTGAGCTAGCCTCAAAGAGATGAACGAGATGACCCGCCTGCTCACCGGAGCGGCTCCGCGACGGGGAGACGAAAATTGGAAGTATGGCCAGGGCAGTCCCCAGGCCCTGGCCCCACTGCCCGATGGAGTCTGTTACGCCGACAGCACCGAGCTGACCGCCCTGAAAGCCGATGGCGAGGTGCTCTGGACCCGTCAGTTCGACCGAAACGTGTCCTCCCCGGCCAGCACCGCCGAGGGCGCGGTCTTCGTGCACGACGGTCAGCAGCTTTACGCCCTGGAGCCGGATGGCAGCACGCGCTGGAGCCGTCCGGCTCAGGCGGGGCTGGACCCGGCTGCCGGCCCTCAGGGCGAGGTTTATCTGGTGGACGACAAGGGCCGCCTGCAGGGCATCGCCCCCGATGGCAGCGAGATCTTCAGCCGCCGCCTGAAGCGCTTCTGGCAGAAAGCGAGCTTCTCCCCTCCCCGGGTGGGTCCCCAGGGCGACCTGCTGGTGGCCGACCGCGACCGTCACGTCAGGGCCTTCAGCGGGGATGGAAAGCCCCTCTGGAGCTACCCTCTGCCCTCGGGACTGGTCCACGGGCCGGTCTGGAGCCCGGACGGCGGGGCGGCCCTGACCACCCTGGACAATGAGGTGATCCGGCTCGACTCTCGGGGGCAAGAGGTCGTCCGGCTCAAGCTCGAGGACGAGCTGACCTCCGAGCCCGGCTTCGACGCCCAGGGCCGGCTGCTGGTGGGCGACTTCATGGGGACCCTGTGGCAGATCGAGGACCAGGCCCGACCCCTGACCCGTCTGGGCTCGGCGCCGGTCGACCTGACCCTGGCCTCGGACGGTGATCTGACCGTGGTGACGCGCTGGGGCCAGGTGCACGATCTGGCCGACCCCTGGAGCCAGGACCCGGGGGGCTTCGGGGGTCAGGCGATATGCGCGCCGGACGGCATCGTCTACGTCAACAACATGCGATCCGGTCTGCATGCCATCCGCACTCACCGTGATCCGGAGGCGGCTCGGGCCGAGGAGAAGCGCCGGGCGGCCGAGCTGTTCGCCGCCACGCCCGAGACCGAGGGGAGCGGCATCCTGGAGCAGGGCGGATGGCTGCTGGTGGGCGGAGTGCGCGTGCCGCGTCGGCAGGGGTAATTTCGGAACCAACCTCGAACACCAGCCAGGTGAAGCTTCGCTCCTCGATCGGCTACAAAATCGGGTTTGGCGTGACCATCACCGTGCTCGTGCTGATCGTCATCGGCGTGGTCTCGACTCTCACCGTCCACAGCCAGCTCAAGGACATCGAGAGGGTGGCTGCCGGCGAGCAACTGCTGCGGGCCATGACCGACCTGGAAGCCAGCCTGACCAGAGCCGAGTCGGCCGCCCTGACCTTTGCCCTGACGGGAGATCCTCTAGCTCTGCGAGGATTTGAGTCCACCGAGCCGGAGCAGAAGGATGCCCTCGAGGAGGTGGAGGCGGCCCTGGGCACGGAGGAGCACCTGTTGGTCCAGCTTCCCGCCTTACGCCGTTACTGCACCGAGCGGATGGGTCGCCTGACCCAGATCATGCAGATCGCCAGGGAGAAAGGCCACGGGGACATCGCCAAACTGCTTGTGGACAATCAAGATCGCCAGGTGCTCGACCGCTTCTACGAATCGGTGAACACCCTGCGCATCGCCCAGCAAGCCGAGTTGCGCTTGCTGCGAAAGCAGGTTGACGGTCGCAAGAACCAGACCTATGTTACGCTCGGCGTGGAGGCCCTGGTGGCCGTCTTGATGATCTATACGATGGGTCGGGCCGTTGTGAACGACCTGACCATCCCCTTGCAGCGTCTGGTGGCCGGCATTACGCAAATCGGCGAGGGCAGGCTGGACTACCGCGTGGAGATCAGCTCCAGCGACGAGATCGGACAGCTCGGGCGAGCCTTCAACCGTATGGCCGAGCAGCTGCAACAGGGCCGAGGGCTGCGCCTCAACGCCGAGGAAGCGCTGCAAGCCACCAATGCGATCCTCGCCGATCGGGTCGAGGCTTTGCGGCGCAAGAACTTGGAAATCGAGGAGATGAGCCGGCTGACCGAGCTCTTGCAGACCGCCGTTCGAGCCGAGGAAGCCTACCAGGTGGTGGCCAGCTTTGGCGAGCGGGTCTTTCCCGATACGTGCGGCACGTTGCTCCTCACCACCCCCTCGCGCACCCTGTTGGAGGCTGTCACCAACTGGGGAGAGCCCCGCAGCGAGCGTATGTTCAGCCCTGAGGACTGCTGGGCCCTGCGACGCGGTCGGGCCCACCCGGCCGTCGAGCCGGGGGCTCTGCACTGCCATCATTATCACGAAGACGATCAGCCAGGCAACGAGTTGTGCATCCCGCTGGTGGCTCAGGGCGAGGCCCTGGGAGTGCTCTGCCTGGAAGGGGCCGTGATCGACGAGCAACTGGCCATCACCGTCAGTGAGCAGCTCTCGCTGGCCCTGGCCAACCTCAGGTTGCGCGAGACGTTGCGCAACCAGTCCATCCGCGATGGCCTGACGGGCCTGTTCAACCGCCGTTACCTCGAGGCCTCGCTCGACCGCGAGCTGCACCGCTCGATGCGCAACGAACAGCCGATGGGCGTGCTGATGATCGACATCGACCATTTCAAAGCGTTCAATGACAACTTTGGCCACGATGCCGGGGATGCAGTGCTGCAAGCCCTGGGGGTGTTGCTCAAGAACAGCGTGCGGGCCGAGGATATCCCCTGCCGCTTCGGTGGCGAGGAGTTCGCCGTGCTGCTACCCGGAGCCAGTCTGGAGGTAGCCCGGGAGCGGGCTGAAAAACTGCGCGCCGCCGCTCAGGGCTTGAGCGTCACCTCGGGCGGGCGTCCGGTCGGGCCCGTCAGCCTGTCCATCGGAGTGGCCGCCTTCCCCTATCACGGCCAGGATGGCAACGAAGTCATCAAGGTGGCCGACGAGGCCCTTTACCGAGCCAAGCGCGCGGGTCGCAACCAGGTGCAGGTCGGGTTGGAGGTCGCAGAGCCTGCCGCCAAGGCCTGAGAGCGGGAAAAGGGAGAGCCCCGCACCAGGCTTGTGGAGGAACACCCGGGCGGGGCAAGGGGACAATCTATCTCAAGCGCGCCAGCGCGCGTCATGGCCTTTGAGGAAGGTTACTTCGCCTTCTTGATGGCTTCCAGCTCTCTGGTAAGGACCTCCACCTTGCGGTTCAGCTCCTCCACCTGACCCGGATGCGGGATGCGCATCGAGGCCAGCGACAGGCTCACCGAGCTGTGGATGAAGCGCTGCAGGCTCTCCTGGTTGGCTTTGACCTGCTCGGCCATCTTCTCAGCCAGCTTCTTGCCTTCTTCGCGAGTTGACTTCTGGCTGTCGAGGCAGGCCCGAACGAGGTGGTCAGCCTGCTCCTGGGCCCAGAGGGCGGTGGAAACGGCCTGCATCGTGGTCTGCACCATGGCCTCGTTGAATTGTTTCAGCTCTTGCGTCGCATTGCTCATTTGGATTTTCCTTTCTGATTGGCGGCCCTGGCACTGGCAGGTGCCGTCCTGGGCTGAGTCTTGGGTTTG
>QWHO01000008.1 GCA_021404945.1 bacterium CPR1 | reverse complement strand
CTGGAAACCAGCACCGAGTTGACCGCCGAGCAGTATCGGGAGATCCTCCAGGAACTGGAGCAGTCTTCTTTCCGCCCTCAGAATCTCTCGTTATCCATGGAAAGAGAGATGCTGGCCGCCATGAGATTCCTGGAGCTGCCCGACGAGGTGCGAGGCGAGGTGGAGAGCATCTTCGGGCTTCCCCTCCCTCGAGTGTACCTGCGCTACGAGAAGGTCCGCCTGATCAATTACTACCTGGAAGTGCTGCCCTCGGTGCGCGAGCTCTCCTCGCGGTCCTTCGAGCAGTCCCGCTCCAGCCTGAGCCCGCTGGCCCTCTCGCTGGTGCCCAACCACGAGCGAGCGGTGGACCAGGTTCGACTGCTGCTCACCCGCCTGGAGGCCGCCCGCACCGTGGCTGCTCTCAAGCTCTACCGGCTGGAGCGCGGGCACTACCCCGAGACTCTGGAGGCGCTGGTGGGACCCTACCTCAAGGCCACACCGAAGGCCTGGATCAACCCCGGCGAACAGTTCGACTACCGCCTGACGGCGAGCTCCTTCGAGCTCGGTTGCCAGAGCCGCGGGCTGAAGCTGCTAGGGAACCGCCCGCCGGTGGAAAGCTGGAGCTTCCACCCCTACCGCGAGCAGCGGACGAGCCGCTGAGGTCCGCGCGGTCGGCTCAGTCGAGAAGGCCGCGCGGGCCTGGGCGGTTGCCGAGGTATTAGCCCCAAAACGATGACAGGACGCCCCCGGCGAAGGATCTCTCCTTCGATCAGCTCCACCCGCTCATCTGAGCCTGAGATCCCGAGCTCGGCCATCCGGTAATCCTCATGCGCGAGAATCGTCGCGTACGGGGATCATCGAAGCATCAATTCGACCGGTCGGGCGGCCCGAGTCAGGGGTCCATCTTGATCGAGCGGCGCTGGGGCGCCCTGGCAGTGACCGTGCTCTCATCCAGCTCGCGGGCTCGCGCCTCGGCCTCCACCTGGGCCTGGCGGGCCGCCTGGGCGCGGGCCTCGGCCTCGGCGGCCTCCTTGTCGGCCACCGCCTGGGCGTGCTGGCGCACGATGCAAAGGTAAGCCAGCCGCACCAGTTGCACGTCCTCGTCGGAGCGCAGCCGGGTGTGCAGATACTGGGCCACCCCGGTCAGCCCTCCGAACAGCTTCTTCCAGCCCGATTTAGGCTGAGCCAGGGCGGTGGTGGTTTCCTCGCCCGCGATGACCTTGTCGCGCGCCTCCAGCACCAGACCCTCCAGCGTCCCGGCCGAGGTCAGCGTGAGCTCGGCGGCTTTCAGGGCGGCCAGCACCTCCTGACTGGGGTCGGCGGCCTCGGTGGGATTCTTGGGGCTCACGTCGAGCTGATGGCCCCAGAACAGGTTGTTGACCTTCTTGAGCACGGCGTTGGCCCCATCTGGCGAGACCCCGAGCTGATGGCACACATCCCGGAAGAACTTCTCCTCCTCGACCGCAAAGCGTCCGTCCGCCAGGCTGATAACCAGAGCCAGCGTCAGGGCCTGGCCCAGCTTGTCGGGCTTGGCCTTGAGCTGAGCCAGGGTGGGCTTGAGCTCTTCGAGCAGCTGCTCCTCGTCGGTCTTGCGCTGACAGAATGCCTGCCAGCCCTCGACAAGATGCTCGCGGGCTTTGTGGGAGGGCACCGCCAGGCTGGCGATCTTCTCGAGCAGCTCGAGCTTGGGCGTCACCGCGTCGCTGGGACCGATGGCCACCAGGGCGCTGGCCAGGTGCCAGGCGGGAGAGAGATACTCGGCGGCTTCGGCGGCAATCTTGATCCGCACGCCGCGCTCGAGCTCATTGACGTCCAGGCCGGGCTTCGCCTCGACGCCGAACTCGCGAGCGATCTTCTCCAGCGCCCCCCGCTCGACGGCTGCCGAATCGGTGGCGGGAGCCCCGACGCGTTTGGCCACCCAGACCAGAGTGGCCTGGCGGATCTCCTCAGGCTCGCCCTCGGGATCGACGCCGATCATTCTGGCCACCTCGGTCAGCTCGGCAGCGGTCATCAAATTCAGGCCCTTCAGCATCTGGAAAGCTCCTCCCCGAATGAATCGAATCTCCAATGCGCCTTCGGGCGCAGCCCTGGCGGGTCCTGTCGCAGGGGAAGGAACCACGCTCGTCCGGCAGGGAACTCTGCCTGCATGCTCTTGACGCTGACCGGGATCAAGAGGTCCTTTCCGGGCGTGCAGGCCCTGTCTGGAGTGGACTTCGAGCTGGTCGCCGGAGAAGTGCACGCGCTCATGGGCGAGAACGGGGCGGGCAAATCCACCCTGATGAAGATCGTAGGCGGTGTGCTCTCCCCCGATGAGGGCACCATGACGCTGCGGGGAAGGCCCTATCGGCCCCGCTCTCCGCGTCAGGCCCGCTCGCTGGGCATTGGCTTCGTGCACCAGGAGCTGAACCTGGTGGAGTCGCTCAGCGTAGAAGAGAACCTGTTGCTCGGCGAGCTGCCCCACCGTTTGGGGCTGGTGGACCAGGCCGCCCTGCGCCGCCAGGCGCGCGAGGCGCTGGAGTGCCTGGGCGAGGAGCTGCCCCTTTCAGTCCCGGCCGGCAGTCTCAACGTGGGCCAGAAGCAGATGCTCGAGATCGCCCGCGCCCTCTACGCCCGGGCCGAGGTGCTCATCATGGACGAGCCCACCGCCGCCCTGTCCGACAAGGAGGCGGGCCAGCTCTTTGCCGCCATCGCCCGTCTCAAGGCCCGCGGCACGGGCATCATCTACATCTCCCACCGCATGGAGGAGGTCTACCGCCTCTCCGACCGGATCACCGTGCTGCGCGACGGGGCCAGTCTGGGCACCTCGCCTCTGGCCGAGATCACCCCCGAGGAGGTGGTGCGCCGCATGGTGGGCCGCGAGCTGGGCGAGCTCGCTCCCCCGCAACGGGCCGCCCCCGGCGAGGTGGTGCTCAAGGTGGAGGGGCTGACCCGCCAGCCGGCCGTGCGCAACGTGTCCTTCGAGGTGCGCGCGGGCGAGGTGGTGGGCCTGGCCGGCCTGGTGGGGGCGGGGCGCACCGAGATCGCCCGCCTGATCGCCGGGGCCGATGCCTGCCAGTCGGGCCGCATCGAGCTGGCCCGGACCCCGGTGCGCATGACCAGTCCCCGGCAGGCCATCTCGCTGGGTGTGGGGCTGGTGCCGGAAGAGCGCAAGTCGCAGGGGCTGGTGCTGGGCCTGGGGGTGGCTGAGAACCTGGCCCTGGCCAGCCTGACCACGCTGGCCCGGGGACCCTTCCTGGTGGCCAGCCGCCTGACCGAGCTGGCCGCTCGCTTCATCAGCGAGCTGCGCATCCGCACTCCGAGCCCGGCGCAGCCGGTGGGCACCCTCTCGGGAGGCAACCAGCAGAAGGTCGTGATGGGCAAGTGGCTGGCCCGCGACACGCGCCTGCTGATCCTGGACGAGCCGACCCGAGGAGTGGACGTGGGCGCCAAGGCCGAGCTCTACCGGGTCATCGAAGAGCAGTTGCAACGCCAGGCAGCCGTCCTGCTCATCTCGTCCGAGCTCCCCGAGCTGCTGCGACTGTCCGACCGGGTGCTGGTGATCTCGCAAGGTCGGCTGGTGGCCGAGTACAACCGCTCCGAGGCCAGCGCCGAGAAAATCATGCACAGCGCCCTGGAAGGCCTTTCGTGAAGGGCCTGCTGGGCAGGCTGGCGCCGGCCCTGGGCCTGCTGGCCCTGGGCGGCTGGCTCAGCCTGATGACCGGTGCCTTCCTGACCCCCGACAACCTGACCAACGTGCTGCTGCAGTCGGCCATCAACGCCGTGCTGGCGGCCGGGATGACCTTCGTGATCCTGACCGGTGGCATCGATCTCTCGGTGGGCTCGGTGCTGGCCCTCTCGGGCATGGTGCTGGGACGGCTGCTCCAGAGCGGCGTGCCCTGGCCCGCGGCCGTGCTGCTGGGCCTGGTGGTGGGGGCGCTGCTCGGGCTCGTGAACGGGCTCCTGATCACCCGGGGCAAGCTGCCTCCCTTCATCGCCACCCTGGGCATGATGAGCGCCGCCCGCGGCCTGGCCCTGGTCTTCAGCGGGGGACGGCCCGAGTCGGGCTTCGAGCCGGGCTTCCTGGCCCTGGGCGAGGGACCCGCCCTGCTGGCCCTGATGGCGGTCGTCTACGCGCTGGCCTGGCTCACCCTGCAGCGCACTGTCTTCGGGCGCTCGGTCTACGCCGTGGGGGGCAACGAGCAGGCGGCCTGGCTGTCGGGGATCAACACCGGCGCCGTCAAGACCCTGGTCTACGTGCTCTCGGGCCTGCTCTCAGGCCTGGCCGCGGCCATGCTGACGGCCCGGCTCAACTCGGCCCAGCCTATCGCGGGCGTGATGTACGAGCTGGACGCCATCGCCGCGGTGGTGATCGGCGGCACCAGCCTGGCCGGAGGCCAGGGCAGCGTGCTGGGAACGCTGCTGGGCGCGCTCATCATGAGCGTGCTGCGCAACGGGCTGAACCTGCTGGAGGTCTCGGCCGACATGCAGCAGGTGGTCATCGGCGTGGTGATCATCCTGGCCGTGCTGCTCGATCGCTCCCGGGCCCAGCTGGGCACTCCCCGGGCCCGCCTGGCGCTGGGGGTGTGCCTGGCGCTGGTGGTGGTCTCTTCGCTCTGGTGGCGCTCGCTGGCTGTCGGCGAGGGGCCCCAGATCGCCATGGTGCTGAAGACCAGGAACAACCCCTTCTGGGTGGACATGGAGCAGGCCGCCCAGGAGGCCGCCGACCGTGCCGGCGTGCGCCTGCTCGTGCAGGCCCCCGAGCGCGAGACCGACGTCGAGAAGCAGATGCAGATCGTGGAGAACCTGATCCAGAAGCGGGTGGATGCGCTGATCCTGGCTCCCTGCGGCTCCAAGGAGATCGTGCCGGCCATCCGCAAAGCCAACCAGGCCGGCATCCCGGTGCTGATCGTGGATACCCGGGTCGACCCCCAGGCCCTGCAGCAGGCTGGCGCCCACGTGACCACCTTCATCGGCTCGGACAACCTCAAGGGGGGCGAGCTGGCCGGCGACTTTCTGGCCGCCCGTCTGCAGGGCAAGGGCCGGGTGGTGCTGCTGGAAGGCATCGCCGGCCACGAGACAGTGGATGCCAGGAAGCGCGGCTTCCTGGCCGCCATCGAGAAGCACCCGGGCCTGGTGCTGGCCGCCTCGCAGACCGCCAACGCCGAGCAGGAAAAGGCCTTCAACGTGACCCAGAACCTGCTCCAGACCGACCCCGACGTGCAGGGCCTCTTCGCCTGCAACGACGTGATGGCGCTGGGCGCGCTGCAGGCCTGCAAAGCCATGCGCCGCAGCGACATCCTGATCGTGGGCTTCGACGCCTCCGACCACGCCCGAGCCGCCATTCGAGACGGCACCATGGCTGGCTCGGTGGCCCAGTATCCGCGCGAGATGGGCCGGCTGGGTGTGGAGAGCGCCCTCGAGCTCTTGAGCGGCAAGACGATCAGCGACACGCTGCCCACGAAAGTGGACGTGATCGACCAGAGCAAACTGTAATGGACCTGGAGTCTCTTCGCCAGGTCGGGCGCCTGGATTCCTCCGGGGTATTCAGCCTCGACCTCGAGGCGGCCCTGGAGAAGATGCGCCTGCACCAGCTCTCCCGCCCGGCCCAGTACATCCTGAAGCTGGTCCAGTGGGCGGTGGGCTCGGGAGCCACCAGGGTGGACATCCGCTGCGGCTGGAGGCAGGTGCAGCTCGAGCACGACGGGGCCGCCCCGACTCCGGAGGTGCTGAGCAGCTTGCTGCCGCGCATCCTGGAGCCCGAGGATACCCCCACCCGCGATCTGGCCATCGGGGTGAACGCCGCCCTCAAGCTGGCCGCCGGGCCGGTGGAGATCTCCACCGAGCGGGGCCACCAGGCTCTGATTTCGGCCCGGGCTCATCAACTTGACTCGCTGGCCGAGCCTCCCGACCGGGTGCGCCTGCGCCTGCGCCGTCAACGCCGCTGGTGGACGGCCCTGGAGATGCTGGCCGGCACCTGGGAGAGCTTCGAGTTGCGCCAGCGCTGCCGTTTCTGCCCCATCCCCATCTTCCTCAATGGCGATTTGGTGCAACAACCCCTGTCGGCTCTCTTCGAGGGGCTGAACCGCAGCGAGAAGGAGTGCATCTCCTATCGCGAGGCCGGCTGGCGCTGGTGGAAGCTGGAAGGGGCCACGCCCAACACCAGCAGCTACCTGGTGCCCAGGGCCCATCACGTGGTGGAGCTGATCATGCCCGGTCTGGGGCTCGGACTTTTGCCATCCCGCGCCTCCTGGAGACTGAGCTCGCCCGAGAGCAGCTTCGAGCCGCCCCCTCCGCTGATCGAGCGTTACGACCACTTCGCCGATCGCTTTCGCCGGGTGCGTCCCGAGATGGTGGGGCTGGAGCAAGCCAGCGCGGTGCTGGCCATCCCAGCCCACCTCGAGCAGGTTCCGCTCGAGCCTCGCCTGCGCCAACTGCGCCGGACCCTGGGCCGGCTGGACGGGGTCCAGCTGGTGCACCGGGGCGTGAGCGTGGACGAAATCCCCTCCCAGGACGTGGTGGGCGCCTGGGCCCTGCCCGAGGGGCGCTTTGATCTCAGCACCCTGACGCTGCTCGAGGAGGACCGACGCGAGGCCGAGCAATTGGTCCAGCCCCTGGTGCTGCGGTTGTTCCAGGCCCTGCTGGCCCGCTTCCCCGCCTCCACCCAGCACGAATGCCTGCAGAAAGCCTGGTTGGAAGCGCGAGCCAGGCGCAACCGGCTGGGACGTCGAAGCTCGCTGGATGGATGACCTGCGCAAGCTGCGTCAAGAGTGGGACGCCGAGAGCGAGCGCCACTGGCGCGATTCGGAGGGGCGGCAGGCGCGCCTGGAGGGGCACGAGCCCCAGGTCCAGGCGGCCACGCCGCTGGAGCGGTTGTTCCTGGCTTATCGCGAGGAAACCGAGCGCCGCCTGCGAGCGCTGGAGGCCGAGGTCCACGACCTGCGCCAGCGCCTGCGCGAGCTGGAGCGCCCTCAGAGCGAGTAGGGCTTCTTTCAGCCGGCCGAAGGCCCGATCTGCGCCAGCCTGCGCGAGCTGGGGCGTTCTCAGAGTGCCCAACCAACGTGAAAGCCAGCGGTCACGACCCGGTGCCCGGCAGCCAGGGACAGTCGGTCAGTCCACGAGCCGAGTGGCCCATTGCCCTGGTCCGTAGGTCTCCATGTCCGCGCTGTCAGGCTGAGCAAGCGTCTTTGCCACAGCGAGTCTCCACCCCGCTCGGTCGCAATGAGCTTCGCTGCTGCGGAAGCGGTCGAAAATACAAGCAATGCCTTTTGGCCACGGACAAAGCTGCCCGTCGGGAGCTCATCGCTCCCAAACGACCGCTGGAATCACTCGCTCCTGAGGCCGCCCGCCGCCGTGCGCGCGGTCGCCCTCCTCCACACCCAGGAACCCATGATCTGCGAGCAACAACACGCGGCAGCCCGGGCGCACTTTCCGAAGCAGGGGAACCAGACGCACCCGCGCCTCCTCGAGCAGTTCCTGGTAGAGCGGCCACAGCTCCAGCGAGGACTCGTGGCAGCGCCGATCGATGAACGCAAGGTGGAGCATCAGCACGGGGGGCATCGACTGCAATAAGCTCTCCACCCGGGCGCGTGACTTCTTGTCATCAGCGTTCTTGACCAGTGTCACGGGTCGACCCAAGAGCAGCCCGTCGCTTCCCGCCGGCGCCTCCTCCTCCCCTCCGAGCAGGGCCACGCGCGCCTGATGCGTCACCGAAGGCAGCGGGGAGAGGGCCAGTTGCTCCGCCAGCGGTGTCCCCAGTTCCGCTTCTACGAGGGGGCGCATGAGATCCCAGAGATCCCAGCGCAGAGCGTCCACCACCAGCACAACCAGCGGGCCAGAGCCCGCGAGCGCCTGGGGGACGTCGGCCAGAGCCAGGCCTGGAAGCTGGCACTTCCGAAGACATTCGTCGAGACGGGCCGTGATAGCGGCCTCCAGTGACGGTTCCAGGAGGCCGCACGCGAGATCCACATGCCGCGCGCGGGCCCACGAGGGCAGGCGGCGGGCAACCACCGCATAGCCCTCCGACGCTTCAACGCAGAGCGCATCCGCGGCCAGTCGGGCTACCTCCAGGTGGTCCCAGGGCAGCTCCGGAAGCTCGAGCAATCGGCGCGCCACGGAGACGTCGGCCAGAGCGCGTTCCAGAGCCAACCTGCACAGGCTGAGGGATACCGGCCCGAACAGTCGCTCCTGCAACGCCCCGGCCACCGGGTCGAGCGCCTGCACAGGCAGTGCCTCGGCCAGGAGCGGATACACCTCGGCAGCGCTCCCCGATGGCTCTCCCACATCCTCGAGATGAAAGCGTCGACGCATCTCGCGACCTGGCTCCAGGCCGTGCTGGGACAGCCAGGCAGCGACCCAGGCTCCCAGGCCGCGCTCGGCATCGGCGCCGTGCTGGACATGCACCCAGCTGTCAGGACGGAGGGCTCCCGCCTCCAGCCACTCCTCGAAGAGCTGGCGCAGCCGGGCCACTGGGAGCCGCTGATCCTGCAGACGCCGCACGAGGTCCTCCAGGCGGCGCGGCGCCACCAGCACGTGGCCCGTCAGGGCGCGGCTCAGGCTCTCCACCGTGGGGCCGTCCAGTAACCCCGCCAGCGTCCCCGCCACGCGGGCCCAGGTTCCTTCCAGCGAGGGCTCCGCGGCCAGCTCGACGCAGGCGGAGAGGATCTCCTCCAGGCGGCGGGCGCGACTCTCCTGACCGACCTGGCGGAGGTTGCGCAGAAAGGCGTCCAGGTCCGCCTCGGCCAGCGCCCGACAGGCCGAAGCGAGTCCCTGCCGCACGAGCGGAAGCGGATCCTCCACCTCCAGAGGCGCCTGCCCGGGCTCGAACCCACAGGCGCAACGGACCCCGAATAAGAGCTCTTCGTCCAGGCGATGGTGACAGGGCTGAGGAAGCTCCTGCAATACGTGACGCAGCGTTGCCGCACTGGGACGGGCTTCCAGGCCCAGCACTGTTCCCAGGGCCTCGACCACAGCCCACTCGGGCCGAGCCATCACACCGCCCCGCAGCCGAAACACGTCCTGCGCGTAGAAAGCTTTGTGAGCCTCGGCGTAAGCCTGGCGGTGGGCGGCGTCACGCTCGGCCAGCGCCTCCGCGAGCGCGTCCCAACGGGTGGGGTCGCGCGCCACCTCCTCGAGCTCGGCGAGCACCTCGGGAGCTCTCTCCCAACGCCGCCACGCGGCCGCGATGCTTCGCCCGTGTTGGCGGAGCACGTCGCGCCAGGCAGGCAGGTCGAGGGCCGAGCGGCGCAACTCGGCCACGTCCTGCTCGAGCAACCGGCGCAGGCCCACCGCGGCTGCCACTGGCTGCCCCACGGCCGACAACATCTCCTCCAGGCGCCGGGCCCGTGCGGCCAGCTCCTCGAGCGGAAGCGCCGGGCAAGCCGGAGTGCGACCGGCCAGAGCGTGGACCTCGCCGGCCAATTCGCTCAGGTCGGCCAGCCGCAGGACTGCGCTATCCCAGAGAGCGCGGAGCCGCACCGGGTTCAGCGGAACGAGGCTCTCCCCGGGCCACAGCCAGGCCAGCTCGGGCAAGCGCTCCAGCTGCGCGGCCTCCAGCATCTGGGCCGGGCCCAGGGCGTCGATCCGCGGCCTGGTCAGGTCCGCGATGCTGGTCAACCTGGTCGCGCGGCCGTTCAGGTAGGGCGTCGCGCGGCCCGCCTGGATCAGCCCTGCGACCAGCAGGGCGAACTGGCCCGGCAAGAGCCCGAAGGGGCCCCTGTGCAGAGCCCGGCCGAGCTGCCGGAGGGGGAGCTTCTGCTCGGGCAGCAGCCGGTCGAGCACCTCGGCCTGAACGGGAAACCGGGCCGGATCCACGCGCAGCGCATAGTGGTCGGAAGCCTCCTGAACGAGGCCCAGCGGCCTGGCCACCGTCTCGATGAGGACGTCGGCCGTTCCCGGACGCACCGCGCGCCCCTCCTCCAGGAAGTCGCTCCAGAGCTTCTCCAGCCCCTTCGGGGTCAGGAGGTCGGTAAAGGGGGCCACGCTCGTAAAGCGAGGGTACACCTCGGCGAGCCGCGGCTTAAGGAGCCGACCAAGCACTTCCGCCCAGGGCATGGGATCTCCCGGAGGCGCCTTCTCCTCACCCCCAGTCCACAGGATGCGTCCGGAGCTGTAAAGCTCAGCCAGCCCACGCTCGAGACGGCGCTCCTCCTGCTCGAGAGTGGCCCGCGCGAGGCGGGCGGGCTCGCGTTGCCCTTCCTCCTCCAAAGAGCGCGCAACCTCGCGGCGACCCAGCCAGTCCAGGGCGAGCTCGACCAGTTCCGGCTCCGGAACCGCCGGCAGCCAGAACAACAAGAGCGGGCCCTGCCGGCTCGAGCGGGCGTGCTCGAGAAGGGCGCGCGCCGTTTCCGGCTGGCCGGGCTCGGGAAGGCCGAGCAGCACGGCGAAATCGAGTGGTTCCTCCTCCAGGCGCGCCAGAATGCGCACGAACTCCTGGTATGGCAGTTGGGCCACGTCCAGCCAGCCCGAGAGCCCCTGGCGAGTTGCGTTCTCCCAGCGCAACGTGCCGGGACGGAGCCCCACGCGCTCCGCCAGCGGCAGCTCAGAGCGGTTGACCAGGGCCAGGAGCTCCCCCCAGTCCGCGATCCGCTCCGGCCTCGCCTGTCGGAACCGTCGACCCAGGAGCTGGTTAACGTTGGCCTCGAGGTCCAGGAAATACTCGTCCCCACGCCGGGCCACGAACGAAGAGCGCGCGATCAAAACGTCCATCACCTTCTCGCGCAGGTAGTCCACATTGACCTGCGCGGAAAGGCGGCTGATGCGGCGGGCCATCGTCCGCGCGAGCCCCTTCGCGTCACGCGCCACGGGGGTCTGGCGCGCCTCTGCCAGAATCAAGATTTTGACCGCCTGCTCGGCCATCTCACGCGCCCGCAGCTCCTCGAAGAGTCGAGGAATCTCGCTCTTGAGGTAGGCCCAGACGGTGTCTCGATAGGGAGCCAGCTCGGCGATCTCGCTGAAGCGCTCCTCAAAGTGGTCGAAGATTGCGTCGGCGGTGAGCAGCCGGTCAGGAGACTCGCCCAGGATGCCGGGCTCCCCCTTCAAGGGGTTGCCCGCCAGTCGCGAGTGGACGAAGTCTACCACTCCGCGATGGCACGAGAAGAGAGGCATGAGGCCTTCCAGCAACTCCAGGGTGGCGGGATGCACGGGGTAGGTCTTAAGGAACCGCTCCCGCGTGATGAGGCCGGGATAAGCCTCCTCGAGCTCCGTCCAGAGCTTCTCCATCGTGGCTTCGGAGCCGGGTTTGCGACGGATGAGCCGCCCCTCCACGAGATCCGATACGTGGCGAGCAGAGAGGGTGAAGCGCAGCGGAAAGCGCTCCTTGATGCGCAGGTAACTTTCCTCCTCGGCGTGGCCGTTCTCTTCGAGCGACTGCTGGAGCGTGGCCACAATCCACAAGGGCATCTGGCTGGCCCACTCGCCCAGGAACTGCAGGTAGCGGATGTCCTCGTGGTAACCGGCGCTGTTCCCCTTGGAGCGCAGGAACTCGGAAAGCTCGTCCAGGAGCAGGACCACTCCCCTGTTTCCCAGGTGCTCCTGCAGGCGCGCCATCGTCTGGCGGCGGTCGAAGCTCAGTTGCAGCGGGTTCTCCGGGAGGCTTCGCAAAAGCTCGAGAGCCGCGCGGGCCTGCGCTTCCTCGTCCAGCTCCTCCCACCCGGGCTGGGGGTAGTGGGGCAGAATGAGACGGCGGAAGTTCTCGAGCAGGCGGGTGCGGTCGGCCAGCACCGGACGAGTGCCGGTGGCCGCCTTGAGCCCCTCCTCGAGGTTCCCCATCACGATGCTCTCGAGCGAGGTGCGATTGTTGTAGGCGGTGAGCGGAATGGGTACCACCAGCCAGGAGCGCTCCTGCAGCGCGAGCCCATCAGGAAGGCACGCCATGGGGTCGCCCTCCAGGAGGCGCTGGAGGAACGTCAGGCAATGCGACTTTCCGCTGCCGTAGTGGCCTTTGAGGAAGGCTCCCAGCCCGGTGGGAGCCTCAAGCGCCGGCAGCAAGCGGCCCAGGAACGCCTGGATCTCCTGCGTGAACACGAAGGTCCCGAGCAGCTCGTCGCGGAGCTCGGCTTTCTGCGCGTCCACGAGCTGGATGACGGTGCGGATGGGGGGGACCTCGATCAGGTCCCCGATGTTTTGCACAGCCGCGGGTTTGCGAGACATCAGGACTTCTTGAAGACCCGGGCGTACGCTCCCCAGAGCGCCCGGTTGCCAGAAGCCCGCTCGGCGATGTAGGAGCGGGCGCGCTCGCGCTCTCCGGCGTCCCGGCAGGCGGTCAGGAATCCAGCGAGGGCAGCCCGGTTCTCGACGGGACGATCCTGTAGGAATTCGACTGCGCGAGAGGATTGGCCCGCGTCGCGGCAAGCCTTGACGTAAGCGTTCACGGCGTAGCGGTCGTCTCCGCGCAGATCGATAGCGCGCTCGAGGAAGTCGAGCGCCCTGTCCGTCTGACCCAGCTCACTGTAGACATAGCCGGCGTTGGCCACATAGTAGCCGTTCGCAGGCGCGCGCCGGACACACTCAAGAAGCAGCTCGAGGGCGCGCGCGGGCTCGCCCAGCTTCCGCAGGCTTTGCGCCAGCCGCTCCCGCAATCGCAGGCTCCTGGCGTGGTCTTTGAGTGAGAGCAGGGACTCGAGCTCCTCGGCCACGGTTTCGGGCGGCTCTTGCTTGATGCGCTCGACTACGTAATCCTCGAAGAGCGCTTCGTGGTCAGGAAAACGCTCCAGACCTTGCTTGAGAAGCTCCGGAGAATAGCGGCCGCGCAGGCGGTACCAGTCGGCCGTTTCGCTGGCCCAGCGCTCCAGCAAGCGGGGAATGCGACTTCGGTCACCATGCTCGTCGATGAAGTCGGCGACACGCTTCGCGACTGCCAGAGAGACCGTCGGCTCTTCGGCGAGCTGCTCGAACACCTGGCGCGCCTCATCCAGGCGCCGCGCGTGCTGCAGGAGTCCCCCGTGCAGGGCGCGCCCGTACGGGGAGAAGCGCGGGAACTTCATGCTAGCAGTCTCAAGCTGGCCAAGTGCTTGATCCGGGCGGCCCAGCCGCGCCAGCGTGTCGGCCCGCTCGACGGCCAGATCGGGCGTGTCCACCTCCTCGTCCACGAGCCGGTCGGCCTGATCCAGCGCTTCCTGGAGCCGGCCCTGCTGCTTAAGATAGAAGATGGATTGCATCCGCTCGCGGTAGTCGACGGGGAGCGTCGTCACATGGGACGATTGGCGTTCGGGCGTAGGGTTCCCTGCTGAGCGGGAGACTGACGGCCGGACGGTACTGCCTCGCTGAAAACTGACAGGCTGATCGCCTGAAATTCCACCACACTTTGAATTACTATTGTGTTGAGCGTTACGTGCTGAAGGTTTTGCCTATCCTTCGGGGGCGCCTCCACACAAGTCTGTCGGCGCGATTTACTGCAAAACCTTCAGCACTTCACTTTAGAGAGATGGCTTGAGCGTTCTAAGGATGAGAACGCGCTCGACCTGACGCCGAGCGACCATCCTGTCCTGCAGGATGTGGCCTCTCAGCGACCGGTCAGCGCCCGCTCGAGCTCGATGAAGTCGGCGATGGCCTCGCGCTGACGGGGTGTGAGGGTCTTCATCTGATCCAGAGCCGACTTCATGAAGTCGGCCTCGGCCCGAGTCAACTTGCCTGACTCGACCAGATCATCGAGCCGGCCCTTCATCCTGGGGAAGGCGTCCATGCCGGCGGCCCGGCCGCTGATGAAGGCTCCCCGATGACTGACGAAGGCAGTCCGACCCTCCAGCAACTCGCCCATGACTTTGCGCTGGTTCGCGTTCAGCTCCTTGTAACGGCTCGCCAGCGTGTCGGGCAGCGTCTGCAGCGTATCCGCCAGAGGCCGGTTCTCGAGCAGCCTGCCCACCATCTCCTGGCTGACCCCCAGGCGAGAGGCGCGCTCGACCTGCTCGGTCTGTGTAGCCTGCTCGGCGGGTGCGGCCGTAAAAGCGTGAGCCGGAGGCCCGACCATCAGCGTGGCCGCCAGGACCAGAGTGGCCAACCGGGCCGTGCGCCCCAGCCAGCGCCCGGGGCCCGATGCGAATGCAGGGCGGGTGGGTGCCCAGCCCGTCTCACGGGTTGAAAGACCATCGGCCGGGGACGGCATGCCCCTCGCGACCGACGCAGTTGGGGGGAAGCCGGTTCTCAGTTGAGGGGAAGAGGAACGGAGTGGATCCACCTGCCTACCAGCGGCCGCTACGGCCTCCTCCGCCGCCACCGCGTCCACCGCCACCGCCACCGCCACCGCGCTGAGACTGGAAGCAGTCCGAGCAGTAGACCGGCCGGTCGCCACGAGGCTGGAAGGGCACCTCGGTCTGCTTGCCGCACTCGGCGCAGACCACGCTGAACAGCTGGCGGTCGCGCCGCTCGTAGCCGCCGCCTCCGCCACCAAAGCTGCCTCCGCCACCGAAGCCTCCGCCACCGAAGCCGCCTCCGCCGCCACTGCCGCCGTCTTTGGCGCGCTTACGGGCGGTGCGGCAGGGAGGGCAGCGGCCAGGCTCGTTGGAGAAGCCTTTGGAGGAATAGAACTCCTGCTCGCTGGCCGTGAAGGTGAAACTGGCGCCGCAATCGCGACAGGTGAGGGTTTTGTCCGTGAACGACATGGGAAAACAACGACTCCTTACAATAGCGTCTTCTCGGGGTGAATTCGATTGGAGCTCGACCACCCCGGGCTACTCACTCTCCGCTGACCTCGCGCCCCGAACGCGGAACCCAGGAGTCATTGACCGAGCAGTGCCTTGCCTACAGGATACAACTTGTTAACAAAACTGACAATACCCCGGATGTTCTTGAATTCCTTGCAAGCACGGGGCATCAGCTCCTCGCGGCCACGAGCACCGAGCTGGGAGTGCCCTCCAACCTGCTGACCACCGGCTCGCCAAACCCCGCCTCGTGCAGCCAACCCTTCAGCGTGGACTCGGAGTAGGTGTCCCCACCCGGCGTCGAGAGCAGCATATGGAGCGCAAAAACGGCCGGCCAGAGAGAGCCGTCTCTCAAGAACTCGTGGATGACCACCCGCCCGCCCGGGCGCAGGCAGGCAAAGGCCCGCTTGAGCAAACGCTGACACCCCTCGGGAGCGTTGCAGTGCAGGATGTTCGAAAGCAGAACCAGATCGTAGCCATCCCCCAGCTCGGACTCGAGGTAGTCTCCAGCCACCGCCTCGAAGCGTTCGTTGACCCCGGCGATTTCGGCATACTCCTGGGCGATACTCACCACCGGCTCCAGATCGAGCATGCGGGCTTCGGCCTCGGGCCAGGTCAGCAGGAAGCGAATGGAATAAGTGCCAGGACCTCCCCCCAGGTCCAGCAGCCGGCGGGCATTGTTGCGCGGCACCGCCTCCACCACCAGAGGAGCGTGCACCGAGGCCGTGCAGTGCATGGCGTGGATGAAGCGGGGGTCGGGCTCGGAGGGCGGCGCGGGCGTGTGGCCGCAGTGCAGAGCTTCGGCCAGCTTCTCCCAGCGCTCCATCGAGCGGCGGTACATCGCGATCATCTCGCCCTGGTCGGTGGCCGTGCCCTCGATCAAGTAGCGACTTGCGATGGGGGCGTTGGAGTAGAGGCCTTCTCGCTCTTGCAAGAGCGCGAGAGCCGTGAGGGCGTCGAGCAGCATGCGGCAAGCCTGAGGATGAAGGTGCAACCGGCGGGCGAGCTCCTCGGCTGAGCCGGGCGAGCGCTCGAGCTCGCTGAACAGGCCGCGCTCGCAGGCTTCGTGCAGGCAGCGCGATTGAAAATGCATGCTGGCCAGCTCGCGCAGCCGGCGGTGCTCTTGGACGCTCATGGGTCGGCGATGTTCTCCCCCGAGCCAGCGGCCCCTTTTCGACAGGAGCGTTCGCAGCTTCGTGCGAACTGGCCGCCCATGCAACACGCCGAACGCGTTCTCGTGCTCGATTACGGCTCGCAATACAATCTGCTCATCACTCGCCGTATCCGCGAGTGCGGAGTCTACTCCGAGCTGGTCGACCCGGCCCGAAGCTGGGAGGAGATCAGCCGCGAGCGCCCCACCGCGGTGGTGCTCTCGGGGGGCCCCAACTCGGTCTACGACCAGGGAGCCCCGGGGCTGCCCACGGGGCTGATGGAGAGCGGGTTGCCAGTGCTGGGCATCTGCTACGGCATGCAGCTGATGGCCCGCGAGCTGGGCGGCCACGTGGTGCCCGGCACGGTGCGTGAGTATGGCCCGGCCCGCTTCGTCGTGGAGCAAGACTCGCCTCTGTTTGCCGGACTTTCCCGCGAGGAGCGCTGCTGGATGAGCCACGGCGACCGGGTCGATCGGCTGCCGGAGGGCTTCGTGCCGCTGGCCTCCTCTGAGCACGCCCTGGCCGCCATCGGGCATCCCGAAAGGCGCTGGTACGGGCTGCAGTTTCATCCCGAGGTGAGCCACACCCCCCACGGAAAGGCGATCCTGAAGAACTTTCTCCAGCTGGCTGGCTGCCGGTTCGAGTGGGACGCGGGCCACTTCGTGCACGACACCGTGGAGGAGATCCGCCAGAAAACCGAGGGCCAGCACGTGGCCTGCGCCCTGTCGGGCGGGGTCGATTCCAGCGTGGCCGCGGCCCTGGTCCACCAGGCCATCGGCGAGCGACTGCATTGTCTTTTCGTGGACAATGGCCTGCTGCGCCAGGGAGAGGCCGAGCAGGTGATGGAGATCCTGGGTGGACGCGGGCTCAACATCCGCATGATACCCGCTCAAGACCGCTTCCTGCGGGCCCTGGACGGGGTCAGCGATCCGGAGGCCAAGAGAAAGCGGATCGGTGAGGCCTTCATCCGGGTCTTCGAGGAAGAGCTCGATCACCGACCCGATATTCACTTCCTGGTGCAGGGCACGCTCTACCCTGACGTGGTGGAGAGCGGTGGGGCCCGCTCGGCCACGATCAAGACCCACCACAACGTGGGTGGGCTGCCCGAGCGGATGCGCTTGAAGCTGCTCGAGCCCCTGCGCGAGCTGTTCAAGGACGAGGTACGCCTGGTGGGCCGGGAGCTGGGGCTGCCGGACCGCGTGTTGATGCGCCAGCCGTTTCCCGGCCCGGGCCTGGCCGTGCGTTGCCCGGGGGTGGTACGGGCCGAACGGCTGGAAGCCCTCAAGGGGGCCGACCGGGTCGTGCGCGAGGAAATCGAGAAGGCCGGGGCCCACGAAGGCCTCTGGCAGTACTTCGCGGTGTTGTTGCCGGTGCAGTCGGTGGGTGTGATGGGCGATCAGCGCACCTATTCCGAGGTAGTGTCGGTGCGAGCGGTGACCTCGCTCGATGCCATGACCGCCGACGTGGCCCGGCTGGACTGGGATCTCCTGGCCCGCATCTCCACCCGCATCGTCAACGAGGTGCGCGGGGTCAACCGCGTGCTCTACGACATCACACCCAAGCCACCGGGGACCATCGAATGGGAGTAACACCGCAAGACCAGCTGGCCGCTCTCAAGCGGGGAGCGGCCGAGATCATCTCCGAAAGCGAGTTGCTCGAGCGCCTCAAGACCGGCAAGCCGCTCCGAATCAAGCTGGGGCTCGATCCCACCGCGCCCCACATCCACCTCGGCTTTGCCGTGGTGCTGCGCAAGCTGCGCCAGTTCCAGGACTTCGGCCACCAGGTCGTGCTCTTGATCGGCGACTTCACGGCCCGGGTGGGCGACCCCACCGGACGCTCGGAGACCCGCAAGGTGCTCACCCCCGAGGAGATCGAGGCCAACGGCCGCACCTATCGCGAGCAGCTCTCACTCATCCTCGATCCCGACAAGACCGAGGTGCGCTTTAACTCCGAATGGCTGATGCCCATGAGCTTTGCCGACGTGGTGAGCCTCACCTCCAAGTACACCGTGGCCCGCATCCTCGAGCGCGACGATTTTCAGAACCGCTACCGCGAGGGGGTGCCGATCCACCTGCACGAGCTCTTGTACCCGCTGATGCAGGGCTATGACAGCGTGGCCCTGCAAAGCGACGTGGAGATGGGGGGCACCGACCAGAAGTTCAACAACCTGGTGGGCCGCGCGCTCCAGCGCGAGGTGGGGCAGCCCCCCCAGATCGTCTTTCTGATGCCCATTTTAGAGGGACTCGACGGGGTCCAGAAGATGTCCAAGAGCCTGGGCAACTACGTGGGCATCACCGAGTCGCCCACCGAGATGTTCGGCAAGCTGATGTCGCTGCCCGACCACCTGATGGAGCGCTACTTCGAGCTGTGCACCGACGTGCCGATGGACCAGGTGCGCTCCGCCAAAGACACGCACCCGCGCGACGTAAAACGCTGGCTTGGCCGCGAGATCGTCAAGATCTACCACGGTGAGGAGGCGGCCCGGGGAGCCGATGAAGAGTTCTTGCGCGTGTTCTCGCAGCGCGAGATCCCCACCGAGATGGAGGAGAAGACGGTGCTCTCGCCGGTGAACGTGGTGGATCTCTTGATAACGGTGGGCTTTGCCGGCTCCAAGCGCGACGCGCGCCGCCTGGTGGAGCAGGGCGCCGTTTCGCTGGAGGGGGCCAGAGTGGCCGCGCCAGCCGAGGTGAGCTTTGAGGACGGGGCGGTCTTGAAAGTCAGCCGGCGCTTCGTGCGCCTGCGGCGGGGCTGATTGCGCTGGCTGGCGTGGGGGCTCTGCCTGTTCTGGCTGAGCTCCTTCGCCATGGCCGACCCCCTGTGCGGCCCGGCAGGGTTGGCGACGGACCCGCAGGGCCGGCTGGTCATCGCCGAGCGGGGCCGCGCGCGAGTGGTGCGCCTGGACGGAACGATCGTGGCCGAGGGGGTGCAGGCCTGGGGCCTGGTGCGGATCGGCGAGGATCTGGCCTGCAGCGAGCCTTCCACGGGGCGCATTCTGTGGCTGGGGCCGGAAGGGGTCTCACAGCTTGTGGGAGGGCTGGATCGGCCCACCGGCATGGCCTTCCAGGACGGCTCACTCTACGTGGTGGAGCGGCGCGGGCGCCTGCTGGAGGTGGATCCCTTTGCCGGCCTCGTGAAGCGGGTGCTGACCGAGGAGCTGGTGGGGGCCGAGGGGATCGCTTGCTCGCGCACCGAAGCCTTCGTGACTCTGCCCGCCTCCGACCGGGTGGTACGGGTCGGGCTGGCCGACGGGGCCGTGAGCACGCTGATCGAGGACGTGGAACTGCCCACCGGCATCGCCTTCGTGGACCCGATGGTCTCCATCGTCTCGGGCGAGACCGGCCAGCTGGTGGAGGTGGACCTCGCCAGGCCCGAGCGGCGCCGGGTGCTGGCCGATTTTCGCTTTCCGGGACTGACGGCCATGCACCGTCGAGCGGCCGGCTCGCTGACCCTCTCCAACCTGGTGAGCGGCAGCCTGGTGGAAGTGAGCATCCAGCCCGTGCCCACGCCCCGCACCCTGGTCCAACCAGGGCTGACCCCGGCGGGCAGCCTGCGCTACGAGCTCGAGTCGCGCCTCTTCGCCAGCGGCCTCACCCAGGCCGAGCTCGACCCGTCCGGCCAGCTGGTGCACGCTCCCCTGCTGCGCTCGCTCTACTCCTCGCCTGAGCCCCTGCTGGGCATCGTGGACAGTGCCCTGGACGGGGACGGAAACGTCTACTACGCCCTGTCCGAAGGCGGTCGCATCCTGACCGGGTGGGGCAGCTCCATCCGCGTGCTGGCCGAAGGGCTGAGCGACCCGGGGGGCCTGGCAGTGGACAACGAGGGCCTGATCTTCGTGGCCGAGCCCTCAGCCGGGCGGGTCTCGGTCATCCTGGGCGGAGGCGAGACCCTGGCGGTGGGCACCGAACTGGGATGCCCCGTGGATCTGGCCTTCCTGCCCGGCCAGGGCGTGGCGGTGGTGGACGAGGAGCAGGGCCGCCTCTTCCTGCTCGGCTCCCAGGGCCCCCGTGTGCTGCGCGCCGACCTGAGGCGCCCGGTAGCGATTACCCGACTGCCCGATGGCGACCTGGCCGTGGTCGAAGCCGGCGCTGACCGTGTCGTCCGCCTGACGCCCGATGGCACGACCCGCCAGGTGCTCTTCACCAGCTCCCCCGGTGAGCTGATTCCGCCCGGGATGAGCTGGCGCGTGCTGGGCGGGCTGGCTCCAGACCCCGTCAGCGGCCTGCTGTACATCTGTGTCCCGGCCCGGCAGAACTGGGTCACGGTCCCCCTGGCAACCCCGTGAGCTTTCTCTGCGAAGGGCCTCTCGCATCCCGGTGAGCGCCGCTTCTGCTGGAGCCGGTGGAACTTTTTCCCCCTCCTGGCGACTCTGAGACAGCGTGAGCCATTCCCCCCGAGGTCGCCATGTGGTACACTGGAGGCTGCTATGAAGAATGTCACCCGGGCCCTCAAGATCCAGATCATTGTGCTGGGCGGATTTCTGCTGCTGTGCTGGATTCTCGAGACGGTAGATAGCTTCGTCCTGCAGCAGTGGCTGAACAACTTCGGCATCGTGCCCCGCAGCAAGGACGGACTCTGGGGCATTCTCTGGATGCCCTTCCTGCACGGTGGGTTCCCCCACTTGATCGCCAACACTGTGCCCTTTGCACTGTTCGGCTGGCTGATTTTCACCCGCGGCTGGAAGCAATTCCTGGGCGTCACGATGATCGCCAGCGTGGTGGGCGGACTGGGAGTGTGGCTGTTCGGCGCCCCCAACAGCGTGCACATCGGGGCCAGCCTGCTCATCTACGGCTACCTGGGGTTCTTGATGGCAGCCGGGTTCTTCGAGCGCAAGCCCCTCTCCATCATCATCTCCCTGGTGGTGGGCTACTTCTTCTGGCGTGCCCTGGCGGGGGTGCTGCCCGGCCAGGTGGGCATCTCCTGGGAAGGCCACCTGTTCGGATTCCTGGGCGGGGTCACGGCCGCCAAAGTGCTGGCCACCAGGGAGCCTGAAAAACGAAAATAGGCTTCCGGGAAGAAGCCCCGAACCCGGGGCTGTTTCTCTGAGGCCCTCAGGGCTCGTCGAGCAATTCTTGAAAATACTCAAGCACCTTACGGTCCCGCTCGTCTTCCTCGGGCGGCCGGGGGGCGTCGAACTCGCCGGCATCAAGACGCATCTCAAAGCGCCGGGCCAGGTCGCGGTAACGCTCGGCCTCCTGCAGTTGTCCTCGACGGGTCTCGCGCTCGGTCAGGTCGCGCAGCACCTGAGCCAGGTCGTCGTAAAGCTTGCGAGCCCGACCCTCCTCGTGGAAGGCGCGCAACTGGCCCCGCACCGACTCGAGCTGGTCGTGCAACTCGGCCCTCAGGCGTTGAGCCCGCTCGGGACCCATCTGCTCGGCAGCTGCGTCCATCCGAGCCTGCTGCAGGCGGCTCTCATGCTGAGCCAGCTCGCTGAGGATCTTCTCCAGCCTGAGGGTGCGGACCCGCAGTCGTCCCAGGGCCAGGTCGCCTGAGTCTGACTCCACCCGGCGCCGAATGCGGGCCGCCTGCTCGCGCAGCCAGCCGGCAGCCCTCAGGGCTTCCTGACGGGAGACCTCGCTCCAGCTGAAGGCCTCGAGCTGATCGGTCAGGGCGGCCACGTCCAGCATGGCCTGGGCCTGCTCGATACAAAGCTGTCTGTGCCTTTGATCCACTAGCGCCCCCCTTGCAGCATTCGAGACAAACCTTGCTCGGCTTGCTCGACCGTCAACCAGAGCCGGTCCACCGGCCGGCCGGCTCTTCGAAGCCTGGCCGCCAACCGCGTGACGGGAGGCACTTCCAGACGATGCTCGCTCATCCATTCCTCGCGGCCAAAAAGCTCCTCCAGGGGGCCTTCTCCCACCACCCTTCCCTGAGCCAGCACCACCAACCGGTCCACCAGCCCGGGCAGCTCCTCCAGGTGATGCGAGACGATCACCAGCGTCAAAGCATCTTCCGCGCGCCACCGAGCCAGTTTGCCCAGCAAGGCCCGGCGGGCGCGGCCATCAAGACCCGCGGTGGGCTCATCCAGGACCAACACCTCAGGTCGGCTGGCCAGAGCCCCGGCCAGGGCCGCCAGACGCTTCTCCCCCCCCGACAGCTCGTGCACCGAGCGCTGTCGATAGAGCACAGGATCGAGTCCCACCTTCAGCAGGGCCTCCTCCACCCGCTCGGTCAGCTCGATCCCTCGCACACCGAAGTTGCGGGGGCCATAAGCCACATCTTCCGCCAGCGTCTCTTCGAAGAGCTGCTGCTCGGGGAACTGAAATAGAACTCCCACCCGCCGGCGAAGCTCGAGCAGGTCGCCGCCTCTCTCCCCTACCCGGGTGCCCCCCACGCGAACGCTTCCCGCGTGAGGCCTGAGCAGGCCGTTGAGGTGCAGCAACAAAGTGGTCTTGCCACTGCCGGTGGCACCGGCCAGGGCCAAACCCTCGCCGGCGCGCACCCTCAGGTCGACGCCGTTGAGGGCCCGGGTCTGGAAGGGCGTGCCGCGCATGTAGACGTGCTCCAGGCCGATGATTTCGATCATTGTCCCAGCACCCATTCTGTCAGCTGGCATTCCTCCATGGGTGGGTCAAAGCCCTGGTCCCGAAGATGCGCGACCAGACGCACGAGATCGGGCAGCTCCAGGCCCAGCTCGGTCAACAGCTCGAGCTGGCCGAAGAGGGTCGCCGGCGAGCCCTGAAAACGCACCCGTCCGTCAGCTAGAACCACGACCCGATCGGCTTCCAGCGCCTCCTCCAGGCGGTGGGTGACCAGGACGATCGCGATCCCTTCGGTCCGGCGCAGGTCACCGAGCAACTCCAGTACCTCGCGGCGTGACCAGGGATCGAGCATGGTGGTGGGCTCGTCCAGCACCAGATAGCGCGGCTTCATGGCCAGCACCGAGGCCAGCGCGAGCCGCTGCTTCTGGCCGCCCGACAGAAGGTGGGGCTCAGAGCGACGGACTCCAGTCAGGTCCAGTCTCTCCAGCGTCCACTCCACCCGCTGGCGCATCTCCTCACGGGGCAGGCCCAGATTCTCCAGGCCGAAGGCCACGTCTTCCTCCACCACCGGGGCCACGATCTGGCTCTCCGGCTCTTGAAAGACCATCCCCACCAGGCGGCGCACTTCGGCCTGCGAGGTGGGCAGATCGTCCACCAGCACCGTCCCTTGCTGGGGCAGCAGCAGGCCGTTCAAGTGCCGAGCCAGGGTCGTCTTGCCACATCCATTGGGCCCGGTCAACACCACCAGCTCGCCAGCAGCTAGCTCCAGGTCGATCCCCTGCAAGACAGGGTGACCCCCCGGATAGGCAAAGGAAAGGTCGCGCACCACAATCATTCCTGGCGCGGTTCCTCCAGACGGGCAGCAAACCTTTTTAACAAACCAGACCCGGCGAAGGCCAGGCGGCCTGGCCTTCGCGAGAGTACCGTCAAACCTGGCAACATCCAGGAAACATGTTCACCAGCCGGTTACCTCTCGGAAACGAAATCCTAATATCCAGCGGCTATTCTTGGCTGGGGCCCCGAAAAACACAGAGAACATCGAATATGGAGGCAGTCATGATGCACTATCGCCAGGGGGACCTGCTCTTTGTTCAGATCCACTTTTGGCCCGAGGATGCCCTCCGGCTTCCCACCAACGTCCTCGGAGAGGGCGAGAAAGCCGGCCATCGGCACATCCTCGAGGCGCCGGGAGAGCTCTTTCTCTCGAACGGACATCTGATCTTCAAGACCCGCGACCGGGCCCTCATTACCCACCCCGAGCACCGCACCCTCGAGTTGCCCAGCGGCCACTACCGCGTCATCCATCAACGCGAGTATCGGCCTGCCGCCCCACCCCGCCCCATCCATGACTAGCGGGCACTACTGGGTGGCAGTGGGCATGGTGGCGGCCGCCCTGGGACGCTCCTTTCCCGACTTCGTCCTGCACAGCCTCTTGGGACTTCCCCTGGCGCTCTTCGTCCTGACCTGCCTGTTCGGCCTCCAGGATGAAAACCGGCTCGGACAGGCATTCGCTCTGCTCGCGGGTGGCTATGTCATGCTGCACCCGAGCCTGAGACTCAAGCTGCTCCACGGGTTGCCCGCTGTGGGGTTCTGGGTGGCTGCAGTCTGCCTCCCCGACCTCTACACCAGTTGGGCCGTCCGTGTGCGCCGCCGACTGGTAGCCCGGGTGGGCCTCAAGAGATTGAGGAGCCTGATCACTGCCGAGGTAGCCGACCGAGACCAGGATGCTCAGGGAATGCAGCGACGGCTCCTTGTCTGGGATTTCGTGGATGATGAGCCGATCGTGGCCGTGGAGGTGGTCTGCCCCAGCACCGGTCAGGATTACCTTCTGCGCGTCCCCCCGACGACGCGCTGCTGCGCAGATGCAGTCGCCTGGACCTTCGAAATGAGCGTGGGAAGCTATCATCCGCAGCTCGAGACTTGAGAGACCTCAGGGCCGCTCGCCCAGATGATAACCGAGCAAGACCGCCAGCGGGCCGAGCGTGTTCTGCACCAGCACGTGCACCCCGGCCCGCGTGGCCTGTCCTTGCCGCACCATCTCGATGGTCTCGTAACCGAACGACGAGAAAGTGGTGAAGCCGCCCAGGAAGCCAGCCGTGAGCCAGAGCCGCTGCGTGGGGGTCAGTAGCCTGCGCTCCTCGGCCAGGGCCCAGACCAGCCCGAACAAAAGGCAGCCCAGCACGTTGACGACCAGGGTATTCCAGGGAAAACCGCCTGCCGCGCGCGGCAGCCACAGAGAAACAGCAAAGCGCGCCAGAGAGCCCAGCGCGCCCAGCAGTGCGACCCCGAGGTAAAGCGTCAGTCGAGAACCAGCTCGATCAGGGCCATCGGGGCTCCGTCTCCCTTACGGAAGCCGAGCTTCATGATCCGGGTGTAGCCGCCCCCGTTCCCCGTCCTGGCCTCGCGGGCCGCAAACTTGGGAGCCAGGGTCGCGAAGAGGTTCTCGGCCACATCGCGGTCATTACGCCCGACCCCGCGGCGCTCAGCGCCGGGGAGGTGGCGGAAGACGCTGCGCTTGTGGCTGAGGGCCTTGTCCTTATCGTCTTTGAGCTGGTGGGCTCGCCTGGCATCGGTAATCAGGCCGGCCACGTACTTCGCCAGCTCTTTGGCCCGGGTTTCGGTGGTGCTGATGCGCCCGTGCTGCAGCAGCGACTTGGCCATGTTACGCAGCATGGCCAGCCGGTGTCCGGTCTGGCGACCCAGGGTGCGGGATTTGACTCGGTGTCTCATGGCGTCTCCTCAGTCTGGCGTGCTGGGCTGAAGCGACAGGTTGCGCTCCATCAGCTTGTCTTTGATCTCGTCGAGCGACTTCTGGCCGAAGTTTTTCAGCTTCATCACGTCCTCTTCGGAGTAGGTCAGAAGCTCGCCCACGGTGCGGATGCCGGCCCGCTTGAGGCAGTTCATCGAGCGCACCGAGAGGGCCAGGTCTTCGATGGGCGTGTCCAGCATCTCCGACTCGGGGCCACGATGCTCGTGGTCGACCTTGCTCGGAGGCTGCAGGTTGGTGAAGAGTGACAGCTGGTCTTGCAGAACCTGCGCGGCCTGGCTGATGGCTTCATAAGGCTTGAGGCTGTTGTCGGTCCAGACCTCGAGGTTGAGGCGGTCGAAGTCGGTGCGCTGCCCGACGCGAGTATCCTCGACGGTGGCGATCTGAAGGTCAGGATTGAGGATCTCGACCTCGGGGTCGGGCAGGATGTCGGCCGCAGTGACCACGCCCGGGCCGCTCGACTCGAGGCGCAGAAGTTTGCGCTTGTCGGTCATGAGCTTGAGCTTGAGCTTCTTGAGATTGAGGATCATCTCGGTGGTGTCCTCAAGGACGCCGTCGAGGGTGGAGAACTCGTGCAACACGCCATCGATGCGAACATGGGTCACGGCCGCGCCCACCAGGGCCGACAATAAGACCCGGCGCAGCGAATTGCCGAGCGTGATGCCAAAACCGCGCTCGAGCGGCTCGATGATGAACTTGTTCTCACCCACACAGACCACGCGAGGCTCGGCGAACTCGACCGGGTTGGCCACCTGGGCCAGGATGGTATCCAGCATAATTATTCTCTCCTGACTTCAGCCACGCTCAGCGCGTTGGCTTGACGGACTTTCGCGGAGAAAGCGTAAAGGAGCGCCATCTCGGGCGCCCCTCCAGCGGCACTCTAACGCGAGTAGAACTCGACGATCAGCTGCTCGTTGATCTGCGTGTCGATGTCGCCCCGGTTAGGCAGGGCGGTGATTTTTCCTTCCACCACTTCGGGATTCAGCTCGAGCCAGACGGGCATGGCCCGAACCGAGGCGCTCTGAACCGCCTGCTGAATGACCGGGTTCTGGCGGTGCTTCTCGTTGAGCGAGACCTGCTCGCCAGGCCGCACCAGATAGGAGGGCACATCCACCTTACGGCCATTGACCCGAATGTTTCCATGGGCCACCAGCTGACGAGCCGCCGAGCGACTGTAGGCAAATCCCAGGCGATACACCACGTTGTCCAGACGGCGCTCGAGGAAGCGCAGGAACGCCTCACCGGTCACTCCCGCCTGCTTGGCGGCGCGCGCAAAGTAGCTACGAAACTGACGCTCGCTGACTCCATAGATCCGACGCAGCTTCTGCTTCTCACGCAGCTGGATGCCGTACTGCGACACCTTCTTCTGCCGTCCTGGGCCGTGCTGGCCGGGCGGGTAGTTGCGCCGATCAATGGCGCACTTGGGGGTGAAGCAGCGCTCCCCTTTGAGGAACAGTTTGGTTTGCTCTCTGCGGCAGAGCCGGCAGACGGGCCCTGTGTATCTGGCCACGGTTCTTTCTCCTCCTATTACCTTAAACGCGCCCTACACGCGACGACGCTTGGGCGGGCGACAGCCATTGTGGGGAATGGGCGTGACATCCCGAATCAAGCTGATTTCAAGGCCTGCGGCCTGGAGCGAGCGGATGGCCGCCTCGCGACCCGAGCCAGGGCCGTTGACGTAGACTTCCACAGTCCGCATGCCGTGCTCGGAAGCGAGCTGGGCTGCCTTCTCGGCAGCAACGCCCGCAGCGAATGGCGTGCTCTTGCGGGAGCCTTTGAAACCCAGCCCACCGGCCGAGGCCCAGGCAAGCGAGTTGCCCTGCATGTCGGTGATGGTGACGATCGTATTATTGAACGTCGACTGGATGTGGGCTACGCCACGAGGGATATTCTTGGAAACCTTCTTGCGCTGACGGCCGACTTTCTTAGCCATTGTATCCTCCTCGTGAGCTTAGCCCTTCGACTTCTTGCGCCCGACGGTGCGCTTGGGACCCTTGCGCGTCCGGGCATTGGTCTTGGTGCGCTGACCGCGAACCGGGAGGCTACGACGATGGCGGACCCCGCGATAGCAGTTGATCTCGATCAAACGCTTGATGTTCTGAGTGATCTCGCGGCGCAGATCGCCCTCGACCTTCTCATGCTTCTCGATGTGGTCACGCAGCTTGCCGACCTCATCCTCAGTCAGGGCACGCACCCGCGTCAGCGGATTGACGCCGGTCTTGGCCACGATGGCCCGGGCCCGCGCACGGCCGATTCCGAAGATGTAGGTCAAGGCGATCTCGACCACTTTGTCTCGAGGCAGGTCTACTCCCGCAATTCGAGCCACGATGTATCCTCCTGTTACTTCCTCTAGCCAGGCTCAGCGCGCCCCGCGCTGCCGCTGGCAGATTAGCCTTGAATTTGCTTGTGCTTCGGGTTTTTGCAGATCACCCGCACCCTGCCTTTACGCAGGATGATGCGGCACTTTTCACAGCGTCTCTTGATAGACGGTTTGACTCGCATTGTTCCTCCTGATCCAACCCTGGCCGTGCTACCTTCCGGGCCGCTCGCCGCCTCGTCGAACGATGCGACCTCGACCCGGATCGTAGGGTGAGAGCTCCAGTGTGACCTGATCGCCGGGCAGAACCCGCACCAACTGCATGCGCGTCCCGCTCGCGAGATGCGCTAACACACTCTGACCACTCTCGAGCTTCACCCGGTAGATGGAGTTCGGCAGCAGCTCGGTTACGACGCCGTCGATCTCTTCCTTGCCTTCTGCCACAGGGTTTTACAACCTTGAGGCGAGCCCGGTCCGCTCAGGACAAAGGCTGAGCGACGCCGAACACAGGTTCAGCCACACCGAAGTAATATAGGACTTCACTGCCCGTTCGTCAAGATCTGAGGCCCATTTTCCGTAATCGCAATGGTGTGCTCGAAATGGGCCGAGGGTTGACGGTCGAGCGTCACGATGGTCCACTTGTCGGAGAGCATCGTGACGTGGTAAACGCCCAGATTGACCATCGGCTCGATGGCGATGACCATCCCTGGCTCCAGCCGTGCGCCTCTTGAATCGGTGACATAGTTGGGCACCTGGGGCTCCTCATGCATCTCGCGACCCACCCCGTGGCCGACCAGCTCGCGCACGACCGAGAAGCCGTGCTTCTCGACGTGGCTCTGGACGGCCTGGGAGATGTCGCGCACGAAGTTGCCCGGGCGGGCTTTGTCGATGCCGAGATAGAGAGCCTCCTCGGTCACCTTCAAAAGCTTTTGTACAGCCGCCGAAATGTCCCCCACCGGGATGGTGAGTGCCGAATCGGCGATGTAACCTTTGTAGCGAACGCCGCAGTCCACGCTGACGATGTCGCCGCTCTTGATGCGGCGCGGCCCGGGAATGCCGTGCACGACCTCCTCGTTGATCGAGATGCACAGGCTGGCGGGGAAGCCCTTGTATCCCTTGAAGGCCGGGGCCGCCCCCCGCGAGACGATGAACTGCTCGGCCATCGCATCCAGGTCACGGGTGCGGACCTTCTCCTTACAGGCATCCTCGACCAGCTTCAATACCCCGTGAAGGATCTCGCCGGCCTCGCGAATGATGCCGATCTCGCGCTCGGACTTGAGGTTGATCACTTCTTTGCCTTTTTCTCCAAAAGGCGATCAACGGTCAGGGAGATGCGCGCGACCTCCTGGCTGGCGTCCACCTCCGACAGCTGACCCGTTTTGCGGTAGAAGTCCACCAGTGGAGCGGTCTGCTCGTGATAGACTTGAAGGCGCTGGCGCACAACTTTCTCGTTGTCGTCCTCGCGTTGCACGAGAGCGGCACCGTCGTTGTCGCAATAGCCGGGCACGCGGCCAGGCTTGCTCTCCATGTGGTAAATGCTGCCACACTCCGGGCAGTTACGACGCAGCGTGAGCCGGTTGACCAGAAAGTCATCCTTCACATCCAGCAAGATGACCGCGTCCAGCGGCTTGCCGGCCTTCTCCAGCATCGCGTTCAGGGATTCGGCCTGGGGTACGGTACGGGGGAAACCGTCAAACAGGAACCCCTTCTCGCTATCCTTGCGCTTGAGACGGTTCCTGACCATATCCAGAATGACCTTGTCGGGTACCAGCTGGCCGGCATTCATGAAGGATGCCGCCTCCTGGCCCAGTTTGGTCTTCTTCTTGACCTGCTCGCGGAGCATATCGCCGGTGGAGATGTGGGAGACCTCGTAGCGCTGTGCGATGATGCTCGCCTGGGTGCCTTTACCGGCCCCGGGAGGGCCAAGCAGTACCAGTCTCACGAGCTCAGCTCCCCTGCTGCTTCATAAAGCCCTGGTACTGTCGCATGACAAGCCGAGCCTGAATCTGCTGCATCGTGTCCAGCGCCACGCCCACGATGATCAGCATGGAAGTGGACCCGAGATAGAAATTGGTGACCCCGGTAGCCTGCATCAAGAAGGTCGGAAAGACTGCGATGAAAGCCAGGAACAGTGCAGAAACCAGAGTGATGCGCGAGAGCAGACGCTCGAGATAGTCCACCGTAGGCTTGCCCGGGCGAATTCCGGGGATGAATCCCCCGTGCTTGCGCAGGTTGTCGGCCAGGTCCTGAACATTCAGGGTGATGGCCGAATAAAAGTAGGTGAAGAAAATCACCAATCCGGCGTAGCAGAGGTTATAGAGAACCCCCGTGGGGATGAACCAGCGCTCGTAGAAGGTCTGAATCGGCACTAACCAGGAAGCATCTTTGGGAAGGAACGTGAGCAGCGTGTTGGGCAGATACATGATGGAGATGGCAAAGATGATCGAGATCACGCCAGCGTTGTTCACGCGAATTGGAATGAAGGTGGAGTGGCCTCCGTAGACTCTCCGTCCGACCTGCCGCTTGGGATATTGCACCGGCACCTTGCGTTGACCGATGGTCACATAGATGATGGCCATGATGAGCAGCACGAAGATGGCCATGAAGACGCCCAGAGCCACCCAGAACTGCGGCCCGCGCACATTGGCAAGCTGCATGGTCTGCTGGAAGTATTGCGGGAACGACAGGGAGATGCCGCCGAAAATCAGCAGAGACACGCCGTTGCCGATGCCCCTGTCGCTCATCTGCTCGCCCAGCCACATCAAGAACGCCGTACCGGCCATCAGGGTAAAGATCACCATGGCGTAATAAAAAACGTTGTTGATCATGAACACGCCCTCACCGGTCGCCCCGCGATAGCTGCGCAGAGAGAGCACCATCATGGTCGCTTGCAGGAAGGCCAGCGACATGGTCAGGCAACGCGTGTACCAGGCGATCTTACGCCGACCCAGCTCCCCCCCCTCCTTTTGCAGGTCCTTGAGCTGAGGGATGACCACGGTCAAAAGCTGCATGATAATCGAGGCATTGATGTAGGGCGTGATGCCCATCGCGCCGATCGAAAAGTTGAAAAGCGCTCCGCCAGTGAACATGCCCAGAAACTGAAAAAGCGCCCCCTGCGAGAGGAGCGATTTCCAGACCGTCAGGTTGATTCCCGGGATGCCGACGTGGACTGTGAGGACGAAAACTGCCATCCCCAGGAACACGAAGCCGATGCGCTTTCGCAGGTCACCGACCTGCATCGCCTCGGCCAACGAGGCTTGTTGTTGCGACACCCTAGATCACCTCAACCTTTCCTCCCGCTGCCTCGATGGCCTCACGGGCACCCGCGCTGACCGCATCCACGGTGACGGTGAGCTTCTTCTTGAGCTCCCCGCGGCCCAGCACCTTCACCGGCGCCTTGAGGTCCGAGACCAGACGTCGCTCCTTCAGCGCCTGGGCATCAACCGTGGCGCCGTCCTCGAAGCGAGCTTCCAGATCGCCCAGGTTCACCACCTGAAACTCGGTGCGGAACGGGTTCTTGAAGCCGCGGTATTTAGGCAAGCGCCGATACCACGGGGTCTGGCCACCTTCGAATCCAGGACCCTTGCCTCCGCCGGAGCGAGCACCCTGGCCGTTCATTCCGCGGCCGCAGAAAGTGCCGTCCGTCATGCCCCGGCCGACGCGGCGGCGGCGATGGCGAGCGCCCTTTGCAGGTTTGATGTCATTACCACGCATTGGTTTATGCCTCCTCGGAGATGCCCGTGCCACGGCCGGTCAAAACGGCCGCTAGCTTCTTGCCGACGAGCTCTTCCACCGACTTGTTGCGGCGGGCAGCGATCTCTTCAGCGTTCATCAGCTCGCGCAGGCCTTTCATAGTCGCGTAAACGATGTTGATGGAGTTGTCCGAGCCGAGCGACTTGGTCAGGATATCGCGAATGCCGGCCAGCTCGACCACGGCGCGCACGGCGCCACCGGCGATCACACCGGTGCCGGGCGCGGCCGGCTTGAGCATCACCCTGACCGAGCCGAACTCGGACATCATCAGGTGGGGGATGGTCGTGCCAGCCAGGGGAACCTGCACCAACGCCTTCTTGGCCTCCTCGGCACCCTTGCGGATGGCTTCGGGAACCTCGGTCGCCTTGCCCAGCCCGCAGCCTACGACGCCGTTGCCGTCGCCCACCACGACCATGGCCGAGAAGCTGAAGCGCTTGCCGCCCTTCACCACCTTGGACACGCGATTGACTTTGACGACGTGCTCTTTCAGTTCCAGACCGCTCGGGTCGATGCGTTTCCTCATGACTACTCCTGTTCTCTGTGCAAGCTCGCTGCTTGCAGTTCTCCCTAGAAAATGAGTCCCTTTTCACGGGCCCCTTCGGCCAGCGCGGCCACGCGCCCGTGATACTTGTAGCCCGCGCGGTCGAAAACGACCACCTGGATGCCCTTTTCGGCGGCCTTCTGAGCCACCAGCTCGCCCACCTTGCGGGCCCGCTCCTTGAGCGAGCCTTTCTGACCTTTGAGCGACTCTTCGAGAGTGCTGGCAGCCACCAGAGTGGTGCCATTCTCGTCATCGATCACCTGAGCATAGACGTGCTTGAGGCTACGGAAAACAGCCAGGCGCGGCCGATCGGCCGTACCCACCACGGTGTCGCGCACGCGCTCGTGGCGAAACCCGCGACGACTGTTGCGAGAGGGCTTAATAATCATGACGACTCCTACTTCCCGGCCTTCCCGGCCTTGCCCATCTTGCGCAGCAGCACTTCGCCCACATAGCGAATCCCCTTGCCCTTATAGGGCTCGGGCGGACGCACATTGCGCAGATTGGCGGCCACCTGGCCCACCTTCTGG
>QWHO01000397.1 GCA_021404945.1 bacterium CPR1 | reverse complement strand
GATCAACTCCACGAATTTATCCAAATTGCGCAGGGGAAACTCATTCAAATTGTTGCGGTTTAAAGCCGGGTTGACCTGCTGGCCGATGCAGTAAGGGCAGCGCAGATTACACGGCCCGGCAAAGAGAATGTTGGCGAAATCGTACTTTTCCATTGGGAACCCCGTGTAAGCAGCAGGGGAGCGGAGGAGCAGAGGTGAAAAATCTCCCCAGCCCCTCTGCGCCCCTGCACCCCTGCCAGTTTTCATGCTGTCATTGCTAAGAATTCAACCTCAAAACTCCGCCGCAGTTCTCGCTGTAACTGGGCCGGCATGCGCTCGCTCAGGTCAACGGGGCGCTGCAGCAAATGCAGCTTAACTGCCGGAGCGTAAAACAGAGCGATGACGCCGCTGTAAACTTTGGCTCCGGCAGGGGTCAGGCTGAGGCAGTCGCCGCGATACTCCATCAAACCCTGGCGCAGCACAAATTCAAGCTCCGCCGGAAAAGCGGCTTCCAGAGTCACCCCGAATTTTTGCTCAAAATAAATTCGGTTAATCTCACCAAAATAGAAGGAGACCGAGATAAACTTAGCCATGCTGACCGGCTGCGACATGTTGTATAAATCCTGGATGGGCAGTCGTCCGGCCAAAATCTCTTTTTGGTAGGGGGCAATCTCTTTGGGGCCGGCCCCGCGATTGTAAGCCAGGGTGAAGTGGTTGAGCGATTGCGCGCCCAGCCCCAGCCCCAGGTTCCCCTGGGAGGAGAGCCGGCTCCCCCACAACCTTCCGGGCCTCACCCCGAAGGCGACGTGGTCGCCCCTAAGGGTCGCTGATGCGTCGTCCGGTTGTCACCTGCTGAAGGCTCTCTTCTGGGCGCTTCCCTCCAGGTTGTCCCAGAACCCTTGTTGAAATCATCCTTCCAGCGCTCCACGACAACCCGGGTGGCCGGACCCTTGCCGGCCGGCGCGTTCGTCCGGTCAGGCGAATGTGCGAGACCAGAGGGGCGTGCATATCAGCCCGCAAACAACGGCAACAAACCGGCAACGTTCTTAACGAATTGCTAGCATTCACTTCCTGCCAGGACCCGCCCGCAGCGTTAGGATGCACTCAGACACCCAAAGCAGGAGGAAGTCACGTGGACGCTCTTCAGCAGCTCACCCCCCTCGGTAGTCCGCTCTTAGGATTCTCGCCGAGCCTCTCGGCCTTCTCGCCCGGAGCGGCCGGAGCGCGCTGCCTCGGAGGCTGCTCCGGAATGCAAAATCCCTTCTCGATGATGCTGCAGAACCAGATGCTGGTCCAGATGCTGAGCATTCTGATGCAGCTCATGAGCCCGCCGGGGGGCTCCCCCTCCCCGCTGGGCGGTGCCTCCCCCGCCTCGACAGGCGCCCCGCCTGCACCCACAGGAACGGGAACGGGAACAGGAACGGGGACGGGGACGGGGACGGGGGCCGGCGGCGGCGCGGTGGACGCCTCCCAGTTCCAGGGCGGCACCGAGACCGGCCGCCGGCTGGCCGCCGAAGCCCAGAAAGAAGCCACCAACGGCGACAGCAACGGGGGCTGGTGCTTCCGCGACGCCGGCCGAGCCCTGGCCAAGGTCGGTATCAACACCAGCGGCGCCAGCGCCTACATGGCCGCCGACCAGCTGGCCAAGAACCCCAAGGTGAAAGAGATCAAGGTTTCCCAGGCCGACCTCCCGAAGCTGCCCCCGGGCGCCATCGTCGTCTGGGATAAGGGGGCGAGCCATCCGCACGGGCACATCAGCATCGCGCTGGGCAACGGCAAAGAAGCCAGTGACCTGCTACGCAACCAGATCACCAACTACGGAACCAGTTTCCGCGTGTTCATGCCGATTTAGAGCTTGTCCGATCCGCTCTTTGCCTATCTCGCAGAGCTGCAAGGAGCCGAGCCGTGGGGCCACGTGCTGGATGCCGGCACGGGCTGGGGCTCGGCCTCCTGGCTTCTGGGCCTGCCCCTGGCCAGCTTCACCGGCGTGACCGGCGACGCGACCTGGGCCCGCCAGCTGCGCACCGACTTCGCCCCGAAGCTGCGCCCTTTCGACCGCTTCCTCACCGGGAACTGGGCTGACCCGGGCCTGCTCGAGGGCGAGCGCTTCGACACGGTCGTGGCCGACTATCTGCTGGGCGCGCTGGACCGCTGGGCCCCTTACCGCCAGGATGACCTGTTTCGCCGGCTCCATCCCCTGGTGGGCAAACGGCTCTACGTGGTCGGTCTGGAGCCCTATCCCGAGCCGCCCTCCAGCGAGGATGAGAAGCTGGTGCTGGAGATCGCCCGCCTCCGAGACGCCTGCCACCTCCTGGCGGGCCAGCGCCCCCACCGGGAGTATCCCCTGGCCTGGACGCTGGAAGCCCTGCGCAGGTCGGGCTTTGAGGTGCGCGAGAGCCGCCTCTATCCCATCGTGTATGCCCGGCGCTTCGTCGAGGAAGAGCTCGACCTGACCCGACGAACCATTGAGAGCCTGAAACCGGCCAATCTAGCCCGAGCCCTGGGCGCAGTGGAAAGAGACCTGCGAGCGCGGGCCCTGCGCCACCTGGAGCGACGCGGAGGGCTGGCGGCCGGGGCCGACTACGTCATCGCGGCCCGACCGACGCGGGAAGGAGCACCCTGACAGGTGACGAATTTTCACGCGTGAGCAAACGCAACCCCCGCGTCATTGCGGCGCTCTTGCTGCTGTTGGCGCTGCTGGCGCCCGCTCGGGCGCAGGACGTAGACCAACCCGAGCCTCCCGAGACCTTCAAGCTGGAAGAGGGCAGCGTGCGGGTGCTGGACAGGTTCCGGCGGCCTTTCCTCATGCCCAAAGGCACCGCCTGGATCGGGGTGAGGCTCGACCTGGACGCCGAAGGGACAAGCCCGTTCATCCAGGATTATGAAGTGCTGAGTGCCGGCGGCGTGGACTACGAGGTCAAGGAAGATGCCCCCTACGTGAAGTTTCCGCTCGAGAACGGACGGGCCACCGTGCGCTTCGTGGCCTTCACCGATTCAGCCAGCAATCCGGTGCTTTACGAACTGGTCTTCTTGCACAAGGTCAATGGCAAGGACGTGGTCATCCCTATGAGCGATACGGCCTGGCGGGCCGGCGACCCCTCCACCGTGGGCTCGCGCACCCTCAGCACGCCGCGCGACCGGGCACCCAACCAGAACTGGGAGTGGGGCCTTCTGATCGGCTTCGTGCTCGCGGGCGTGGTGCTGGCCTATGTGCTCTTCGGGCGCAGTCTCTTTGCCCGCATGCTGCGAGTCAAGCGGATGGAGGTCACCACCGCGCTGGGATACTCCAACTTGCTGGTGCTGCTGGGGCTGGGCCTGGTTCTCTTGTGCGGGGCGGGGCTCTACATGTTCCCCAAGATTCTGTGGGGTAAGCAGGTGGCGATCTACCTGGTGGTGGGCGGGGGCTGTCTGGCCGGGCTGGGCGCGGGTTACGGCGCCGGTGTGGTGCTCACCAGGGCCTGATGGAAACTCCCGGCGCCCAGGCTGACCTGATCCGCATCCGTCCCACCATCCTGATCGGGCTGGGGGGCACCGGGGGCGATGTCATCTTGCGGGTGCGCAAGCGTTTCTATGAGAAGTACGGCACTTTGTCGGAGTTCCCCATCGTGGCCTACCTGTGGCTGGATACCGACAAGAGCGAGAAGCACATCCTGGGCAAGGAAGTGCGCGAATTCGTGCGCATGACCGATGTCGAGCGGTTGATGCTCACCATCGGCGACACCACCGTCATCACCCAGAACCTGAAGGAGCCCAACAACGCCCACATCGACAAGTGGTGGTACCCGGGCTTGAACGCGCTGGGCCAGATGAACGAGGGCGCGGGACAGATCCGCGCCTACAGCCGGCTGGCCTTCTTTCACCACTACAAGACCATCCGCGCGGCCGTGACCGAGGCCAACACCCGGGTGCGCGATCCGCACGCCATGGAGCGGATGATGCACTCGAACATCCTCAAGGACCAGGGCATCCTGGCTCAGGTCGAGTTCAACCAGCCCACCAACGTCTACCTGGTCACCTCCATCGCCGGCGGCACCGGCAGCGGCCTGTTGCTCGACACCGCCTTCATGATCAAAGACCTGTTCCAGGAGGGCAACGTCACCCTGAGCTCGTTTTTGGTCTTCCCTGATCACTTCGGCACCATCACCAACGAGAAGATGAAGGCCAACGCCTACGCCCTGCTCAAGGAGCTGAACTATTATAAGTATGGCAGCCACACGTTCGACGCCGAGTGGTCGCTGGGAGTCACCGCCCGGGTACCCCTCCCCCCGTTCGACTACTGCTATGTCTTCGACAACCAGAACGCCGCCGGCCAGGCCACCGGCGGCCAGCCCGGCAGCCAGGAGCTGATCTTCGAGCTTCTGGCCGACTCCATCTTCAAGGATTTCTCCCACGGCGAGTTCGCCGACCACAAGCGCAGCGCCCGTGTGAACCTGCGCCAGTACATGAACAAGACCTACGAGCACGCCCATCCGCGCTTCAAGCAGAACTTCATCCAGCGCTACCAGTCCTTCGGAATGTCCACCATCATGGTGCCCCACGCCCGCATCACCACCGCTTGCGCCTACAAACTGGCCACCGAGGTGGTAGACCTGTGGTCGGGCCAGAGCAAGGCCTCTTTCAACCAGGCCGATCTGCCCCGTTTCGTCAAGGAAGACTTCCTGCCCGCCCTGCACCTTCAGGAGGACGACTCCAAGCGCAAGAACGAGATCCTCTTCTCGCTGCTCGATCCGGGGGGCCTGGCCGACCCCGACAAGGGGCGCAACCAGGGCCTGCTCGACGAGCTGAGCAAGTGGTCGCAGGAGGTGCTGCGCAGCGTGGAGCGCGGGCAGCTCGGCCCGCGCCAGACCCTGCGCGACTTTCTGGAAGAGAAGTTCGGCGAGCAAGAAAAGCGCCTCAAAGCTGAAGAGCTGGGAGCCGAGCCCGAGAAGTGGGGCCACTTCCCGCGCACCATCCGGGCCAACCTGACGACGCTCGAGCAGCGGGCCACTGAGGACATCCGCAAGAAAGCCTTCCAGCTCGTCGATCAGAAGCACGACAGCCTGAAGTACTCCGAGGCCGTCTTGAACGAGACGGTCGAGGTGTTGCGCTCCTTCGTCACGGTCTTCCAGAAGAAGCAGACAGACATTCAGGACGTGCTGGTCCGGCGCCAGAAAGAAGCCACCCGCCGGCTGCAGGAAGTGGGGCGTTACCAGAACCGCTCCAACCTGGACGGGCGCAAGGGCATCATCCTGGCCTACGTGGCCGAGCGCTACCTCGAGTCGCTGGTGGGCGATAGCCGCACTCCCGGCCTTTTGCGCTGTCAGCTGCAGGCCCGGGTCTACAAGGAGGGGGCCGAGCTGGTCGAGCGGCTGGCCCGGGCCATCCAGGGCAGCGAGCGTCCTGACGGGCGTCGGGGCGGAGGGATGGTGGATCAGCTCACCTCCCTGGCCCGCGATCTGGAGGGCCTCAAGAACGAGTTGCTGGGCGGGTTCAAGTACTTCAGCCAGAAGGATCCTCAGCCCCAGGCGCTGGTGCTCTACGAGCCCACCGACATCGAGAGCAAGTACTACCCGGCCTACGTCAAGGGCACCGAGACGGTGCAGGCGGTCAGCAAGGCCGTGCTCAAGCGGTTGGAGCGGGCCGTCACGGGCCTGGCGGCCGACATCGCGGCGGGCCGCACCGAGGAGTGGAAGCGGGCCCTCTTGACCGAGTCGCGCAACCTGTTCTCCGGGCTGAAGACCGACTTTCACGTGGTCAAGGTACTCTACACCACGATGGACGAGCAGACACGCAACAACCACCTGCGCCAGATGTACTCCCGCTCGGCCTACTGGGCCACGAGAAGCGGCCTGCACGGCACCTTCCAGCTGCCCGAAGAGCAGATCCACTCCATGTGCGGACTGCCCTCAGCGGCCGGCATGAGCCCGTCCGACGCCGCCGAGCTGACCGGCTACC
>QWHO01000396.1 GCA_021404945.1 bacterium CPR1 | reverse complement strand
AGGACGCGAAGAGGCGCCCTGATTCGGCCTGAGCGGCTTTCTGAGCAAGCTTCTGGTAGCTGGTCAGGGCCTCTTCATAGCGCCCGGCCTGCTCATGGGAGCGGGCCTCGTCCAGAACGAACTTGTCGAACGTGGCCCGCAACTCGGCGTTGTCGGGGTTTGTGGCCAGGGCGCTCTGGATGGCTCCCACGGCCACCTCGGGCTTGCCCAGTTGCCCGCACACCTCGACGAGCCGGGCCACCGATTCAGCACTGGGCTCGAGCAGGGTGGCTTTCTCGAGCCAGCTCAGGGCGACCTCGGCCTGACCGGCCTCGAGCAGGAGCCCGGCCAGTTTGTCCATGGCCTGAGTGTGCCCGGAATCCATCCGCAGAACAGCTTCAAGCTTGCTCTGGGCCTTCTCTGTCTTGCCCAGCTCCAGGAAATCGGTGGCCATCTCGTAGACTTCGGCGATCTCCTCGTCGCTGGCCGTCTTGACCCGCTCCACGCCAGCGGCCGGACGAACGGGCTCGGACTTTGTCGTGGCAGGGGCCTTCTCGGGCTCGACCCTGGTCGGGGCGGCTGCCTTCTCGGGCGTGGGCGCAGGCTCGGGCTCGGGCTCGGGCTCGGGCTCGGGCTCGGGCTCGGGCTCGGGCTCGGGCGTGGGCGTGGGCTCGGGCGTGGGCTCGACCATGGCGGACGCCGCTTCGGCGTCAAAGAGCTCGACGTAGCTGGTATCACCAGCCGTTTCGGCCAGAACTCGACCGTAATTGATCAGCACCGTCCGCTGTGAGGTATCTCCCTCTTCTTGAGCGATCTGGGCCAATTGATAGTAGCTCTGGTAGTGGTCCGGTTGGATAGCCAGCAGCTCGGTCAGACTTTGCTTGGCTTCGCCCAGCTTGCCGCGGGCGCGAGCATCCTCGGCCTGGCGAGCGAAAGCCTCGACCTGGGCCAGCACCGGGTTGACCGGTTCGGGTTCGGGCTCGGGCTCGACCGCGACGGGCTCAGGGATCGGCTCGGCTGCCACGGGCTCTGGGACGGGCTCAGGGATCGGCTCGGCTGCCACAGGCTCTGGAGCCGGCTCGGGCTCGGGCGCAACCGCCACGGGCTCGGGCTCGGGCGCCACGGGCTCGGGAACAGGACGCACCGGCTCAGGGCGGGGAGTGGGAGTGGGACGGGCTTTGGCCACCGGGGTCGCAGCTTGGGTCTGGATAACCCTCCCCTCGAAGAGCGCGTCGAGGTGCTGGGTGGCTTCATGATGATCCGGTTCGAGCTCGAGCACACGGGTAAAGGCTTTCTTGGCGTCTTCGAGCCGGCCGGCCTGCTCGTACATCTTGCCCAGGTCGTTCCAGAGGTCTTCTCGGTCGCGAGCCATCTCGGTCATGCGCTCATACTGATCCAACGCCTCATTCAGGCGGCCCTGCACGATGTAGATCTTGGCCGCGCGCACGCGGATGTCGAGATCTTCCGGTGCCAGCTGGATGGCCCGGCCCATCTCGTCCATGGCCTGCTCGGACATGCCGGCGCGGGCCAGGGCGTCGGCGTAGCTGACCAGAAGCTGGGGGTTGTTCTTCTCGATCTCGAGGCTCTTCTTGAAGCTATCCAGCGCGCGCTCGGGCTGATTGAGCTGCACGTAGGCATCGCCCAGAGCCACGATAGAGGGGATATGTCCCGCCTCGAGATCCAGAGCCTGACGCAAGAAATCGACCGCGATGCTGGGCTTGCCCTTGGTGTGCAGGTAGACCATGCCCAACCCGTGCAGAGCGCCGACGTGCTTGGGGGAAAGCTTGACGGCGTTCTGGTAGGACTCGAAGGCATACTCGCCCAGATTGAGCTTCATGAAGGCTTCAGCCAACTGGAAATGCGCGTCCACCGAGTCGGGCTTCATCTGGGTGAGCCGCTTGTAGATGTCGATCGCCTCGTCGAAACGACCGGCGGTAAAGTTGGCCTCGGCCAGCATCACATTGGTCTCGAGGTCGTTGGGATTGAGCTTGATGGCCTCGCGCAGCTCGTCGATGGCTTCCTGGTTGCGGCCGAGCTTGAGCAGCGCCTTGGCCAGGCTGAGATGATACTGGGCGTCATTGGGTTTGAGGTCGACCGCCAGCCGGAACGCCTGCACGGCATCCTCGTGCTTGCTCAGAGTCTGGTAGACCGTTCCCAGGGTATAGGTGGCGTAGGCATCCTTGGGGCTGAGCGAGATCGACTGCTGGTAATGCTCGGCCGCTTTGTCGAGCTGCCCGGTGCGCTGGTAGGCCTGGGCCAGGCTGTAGTGCATCTCGGGGTCGGAAGGGTTTTCCTCCAAAGACTTGACGAAGGTCTCGATGGCTTTGGGCATGTCGCCCAGTTGCATGGCAATCTGGCCCAACTCGCGCACCGCCTCGCCATAACGAGGATTGAGCTCGATCGCCCTCTCATAGCATTGAATGGCCAGGTCGGGACGATACATGCTCTTGCAGCATTCGGCCAGATGGAAGTGGATCTCAGGCGTGGTAGGGCTGAGGTCGAGGGCCTTCTGGAACTGCTGCATGGCGTTCTTGAACTTGGCCTGGTTGAAGTAGACGCGTCCCAGGGCAAAGTAGAAGCGGGGCTGCTCGGGATCGAGCTCAATGGCCCGATCGAGGTGACGCACCGCCAGCGCGCCCATATTCTCGCGGGCGTATACCTCACCGAGCTGAAAATGGGCGTCGGCGTAACGTGGATTGGCTTCGACCGCCTTCTTGAAGTTGTCGATGGCCAGCTTGTTCTGGCTGAGCCTGGTGTAGATCTCGCCGCACTGCTCGTAGGCTTCCCAGAGGCGCGGATTGACGTCGAGAGCTCGCTTGAGGCTCTGGAGAGCCAGCTCCAGACGACCGAACAGCTTGTAGGCCGAGCCCAGCTGGTAATGAGCAAACGAGTCCTTGGGGTTGACCACGATAGGACGCTCGAACTGCTGGATGGCTGAGCCGATCTTCTTTTTGTACATAGCGGCCGTGTCCGGGTCGCTGAACAACATGTGGAGATTGGGGTCGTTCTTGAAGGCCTTGCGCCACTCTTCCAGAGCCAGCTTCAGCTCGGCCCCGCGAGCCAGGAGAAAGCCACGATGAAGATAGGACTTGGCATGCTTGGAGTCGAGCTTGATGGCCTGCTCATATTCCTTGTTTGCGTCGGCGGTCTGACCGGCTTCCTCATACGCCATCCCCAGCCCAAAATGAGCTTCGGCACTCTCGGGGTGGAGCTTGACCAGAGTCAGATACTTCTGAACCTGGTACTGGGTGGTGGTGGTCTCCGCCATTGTTCCGCTTTTCTGCTCTCTCCTCTAGATTGCGGGAAAACTACGAATGAGCCCTGACTCGGCTCAATCCTCGAACCGGGGCTCTGGTGTGAATCGTATCCGTGTCGCCGGTTTCGAGTCCGACGGATCCCTTCCTGCCTTCAAACCGCGCGCCTCCAACGCTCTGCCTGTTTCCATGAAAGCCAAGGATCCTCCTTCCCTTAATGCGCTGGAGGCGTTTCAGCGGGCTGCTCGAAAGGCCGGGAGTGATTCAAGGCAAGCTGATCCGCCTCTGGAGCGTGGAACGCCACGATCTCCTGAAGAACTACCAGTGGGCCAACGATCGGGAGCTGATCCGCCTGGCCGGCATGAACCCGCTGCCGAAGTCGGTCTGGGAGGTCGAGCGCTGGTACGAGACCTCCACCACCAGCCCCAATACTCAGATCTTCGCCATCAAGAGCCTGGACGGCGAGTATCTTGGCAACATCGAGCTGGCCGACATGGAAGTGCGGGTGGGCCGGGCCGAGGTGGGGGTTCTGATCGGCGAGCACTCCTTCTGGGGTAAGGGCATCGGCAGCGATGCGGTCTACACCCTGTGCAAGTTTGCCTTTGAAGAGCTCAGAATGCATCGGCTGGAAGCCCGCGTGCTCGAGCACAACGAGCGAGCCCGCCGCATCTTCGAAAAGGTGGGCTTCAAGACCGAAGGAGTCGAGCGTGAGTCTCACTACTCGGAAGGCAAGTGGTGGAACGTCAAGCTGCTCGGTCTGCTCGACCGCGAGCTCGACGAGCCCTGACATTCTCAAGCGCAAAGCCGCTTAAGGTTTTCCAGGAGCAAGCGAGACAGGCATGCAGGCGCCCCGGTAGAAGAGGCAATACCTTCAGCACGGAACGCCCACAACGCGAGGAGCCAGGCAGTGAAACCCATTCTTTTCGAGGGCCAGAGCGCCCGCCTGATCGACCAGACCCGGCTTCCGCTGGAAGAGGTGTGGCGCGAGATTCGCAGCGGCCCTGAGGCAGCCGAGGCCATCCGCAGCATGCGGATCCGCGGGGCCCCCGCCATCGGAATCACGGCCGCCTACGGGCTGGCCCTGTCAGCCCTGCACTCGAAGCAAGACTCTCTCGAGGCTGTGCGGGCGGAGCTGGCCGAAGTTTCCGCCGAGCTGGCCGCCACCCGGCCAACGGCGATCAACCTGTTCTGGGCCATCCGACGCATGAACGCAGCGGCCGAGGAAGCGACGAGCCTGGCCGAGCTTCGCGAGCGACTGATCAGGGAAGCCCGGACCATCGCCGCCGAAGACGAGGCCATGTGCCGGGCCATGGGTCGTCACGGGGCCGAGCTGGTGCCTGCCGGTGCCCGCATCCTCACCCACTGCAACGCCGGTGCGCTGGCCACCGGCGACTACGGTACAGCCCTGGGCGTGATCAGGGCCGCCCATGAGCAGGGCAAGTCCATTCACGTCTGGGTGGACGAGACCCGTCCCTTCTTGCAGGGTGCCCGCCTGACCGCCTGGGAGCTGGCCCACGAGGGCATTCCGGCCACCCTGCTCTGCGATAGCGCGGCCGGGCACCTCATGCAGCAGGGCCAGGTCGACCTGGTCGTGGTCGGCTCCGACCGGATCACCTCGCGCGGAGACGTGGCCAACAAGATCGGAACCTACACGCTGGCCGTCCTCTGTCGTCAGCACGACATCCCGTTCTACGTGGCCGCGCCTGGCTCCACCATCGACCTGGCCATCGAGTCCGGCCGCGACATCCCCATCGAGCAACGCGACAGCCGCGAGGTCACCCACCTGTCCGGCCAGCCCGTGGCCGCCTCCGGCGTACAGGTCTTCAATCCAGCCTTCGATGTGACCCCGGCCGAGCTGGTCACGGCCATCATTACCGAGCAGGGAGTCCACCGCCCCCCCTTCTCGCCCATCCTGTCGCAGGTGGCCAGCCAGCCTTGAACTTGCTCGAGCTGCTGGGAGCCGAGCCTCCCCGGTCTTCTGTCTACCTGGTGCTGGGAAAAGACGAGTTCCTGGTCGATCTGGCCCTGGATCACCTGCGCTCCCACACGCTCGAGCCCGGGCTGGCCGAGTTCAATCACCGTGTTCTTCGCTGCTCCAAGGCCATGAAATCGGGGGTCGTACTGGATGCGCTGGCCGAGCTGCCCATGCTGACCTCGGTTCGCCTGCTCGAGCTGCGCGGGGCGGACGAGCTGGCCCCGCCGGTTGCCCAGGCGGCCGTGACCGGGCTCGAGCAGTCGGCCCGCGATCCAGGCGTGGTCACGGTCTTGACAGCGGCCAGCTTGCCCAAGAAAGAGAGCCTGCTGTCGGCCGCTGCCCGACTTGGCGTTACGGTTCAGGCCGAGATCAGCGAGTCGGATCGACCCGCCTGGCTACGCGCGCGCCTCAAGCTCCACAAGGCTCGCTTCGAAAGTGACGCCCAGCAGGAGTTGCTGACCCGAGTTGGCGATGAGCTGAGACTGCTGGAGAGCCACCTGACCCGACTGGCCCTCTATGCCGGAGCCGAGCCGGTCACGCGCTCCATGGTGAGAGAAATGGTCCCGTTCTCGGCCAGTGTCCAGATCTGGCGGCTCACAGCCGCCATCGGGCAGGGAAGCTTGAAGGAGGCCATCGAGGTGCTCGACCGGTTGATGGCTGACGACGACAGTCCCATCGGCCTTCTGAGCTATCTCAACAGCTACTGCAACTCCATGGCCCAGGT
>QWHO01000395.1 GCA_021404945.1 bacterium CPR1 | reverse complement strand
CCCAGGTTCGCTCCAGCCTCTTCGAGCTCGAGGCCGAGCGCGACCGACTGGCCAACAACGACTTCCTGGGACAGCTCGAGGAGATCGAGCGGTTGGACAACCTGAACTACTACGCTCGCAACTCGCTGGTCAGCGATCAGGAGACCGCTCGTAAGCTCGAGCTCGAGCTCGAGCGCCTGCTCAAGCTCAGCCAGAAGGCCGATGCCGATTACGACCAGCTGAGCGAAGAGTCCAGGGCCGAGTCGCGCGGGGCCCGTCTTCGCCAGGAGTCGGCCTCCCTGCGGTTGGAGGCCAGAAACGCTCGCCAAACTGCCGCCGGAGAGCTCTCTCGCCCGGAGCTTCGCGACCTGTGGAGCACCCTGGCCGACCCCGACAGCCTGGTGGACGCCGCCGAACGCCGCACCGAGCAGGTCAAGGTTCGCGAGTATCAGGCCGCCCGCGGCATCCAGGCCAACCTCGACTTTCTGAGCGGATACGGGGGCCGACTCGAGCGCACTCCCGTGAACGGGAACACCACCGCCGAGCGGGCTCTGGGACGCGTGCAGGTGGCCGTGAGCTGGTTGCAGCCCGATGCTAGGGAACCACGAAAGGGCTCTCCAAAGTAAGACTTGTGCCGCTACGCTTGTCCGTCAGGAAGAGGCGCAAGCGATAGGTGCCGCTCACGGTGGTGGGCATGCTCAAAGTGCGGGTGACGCCAGGTGTGCTGCCGAGCGGCTCGCGCAGGTCGAAAGTGGCCAGGGCTGGAGCGACGCTGTCTCCCCTCGGGTCGCGCACCGAGCGTTGCTCCTGAATCCAGTAGCCGGTGGGGTGGGGGAAAGCGCCCTGGAGGGAGTAGCTGTAGCCCACCTCCACCTCCTGGGGTCCCACGGCTCGCACGGTGACCAGCAGCGCATCGGCCTCCGAGAAGCTGGTGGCCGGAAGCTCCCGGGCAACGGGCAAGCCCCGCGCGGCGCTGAAGCTGCGAAAGAGGCTGGTGGCCCCGAAGACCGGGTCGGCGCAGTTTCGTACCAGCGAGCGACCCACCACCAGCGAAGGGTTGCCGGCCGGAGAGTTCTGCACCACCAGGAACGCCGGCAGGGCCTCGGCCGAGAAGCCCAGGCGCGCATATTCTTTTTCGGTCAGAAAGTCGGAGTTGACCCCGATGGCCGGCAGATCGGCAAAGGTCAGCCCGTGCTGGGCTCGCAGCTTCTCCACCTGGCTCACGCCCGATGCGCGACGGAGAGCGTCATCGTCCACCACCAGGGCGTAGACCTGCTCGGGAGAGCCCAGCGCCAGCGGTCCGGCCAGGCTCTCGGGGACGGTCAGACCGCGCCATTGGGCCCAGCGGGCCACGATCACCCGGGCTGCCAGGTCGTAGCGATGGACCTGGCGCATGATGATGGGCGGCTCACCCACGACCTTCTCCGGATTGCCGAAGGAGGACATCTTGACCAGCGCGATCACCGGCAGCGATTGCGGGGAAAAGCCTAGAATCGAGTAGTCGCGGGTGGTGAGCTGATCGCGTCGGGCGAACACGATAGGCACCTGACTCTCGCTGAACCCGTTCGAGTCGCGCACCTGTTTGACCAGATCGGAGACCTCATCCAGCCGGCTGGCATCGCTCATCACCACCATGATGACGGTGCGATCGCTGAGGGGAGCGGCCCAGGCCGCGACCAGCAGGACCAGCCAGAGCCGAACAATGCGCATGGGCAGGCTACTTCGTATTCCAGCTCCGTCCGCCTCCCCCGGCCGGGGGATAGTAAACCGGGGGCGGCGGCACGTAGACCGGCTCGTGATAGACCGGCGGCGGTGGAGGTGGGGGAGGAGGAAGCTGTTTCAGGGCCAGCTTGACCGGCTGCAGGCCTGGCTTGACCGACAGCTTGCGGCTGAGAGACCGGTGGCCCTGACGGCTGGCCCGCAGGGTGTACTCTCCAGGCAGCGCCTTCAGCTCCAAGCCCCCCTTGGTCACGACCTGCTCGGAGAGCTTCTTACCCCGGGCGTCGAGCAGGGCCACCCGCACCGGCGGAGGGGTCACCACGATCCGGAAGGCCACCGGTGCCGGCTCGAGCTTCAGGCTCAGCTCCAGCGGTTTGCCCTCCTCAACGGTGAGGGTGCGCTCCTGGGGCAGGTGGGTCGGGTGGGAGACCTGGAGGCGGTGCGTTCCGGGCCAGAGCTCAAGCGGGCCTTCGACCGGCTGCCCGTCCACTTCGACCCGGGCCCCGAAGGGCAGGACCGAGATGCTGACCGGCACCCTGGCGGTGGCCGGACCCTTCAGCTCGATCGGCGGGAGAGCGGCCAGTTGTACCGGAGTCTGCCGCTGGAGCCACCACCAGGAAGAGCCTGCCAGGCAACAGGCCAGCAGCAGCGGCAGCGCCAGCGAGCGTTTGCGCGGCTGGAGCTCCTCGAGGATGATGGCCAGCTCGCGTTGTTGGGCAGAGCCTTCCTCGGCCAGTCGGTAGGCCCTGTGATAGGCCGAGAGGGCCTCCTTGCGCCGCCCTTCCAGCTCCAGCTTGGAGGCCAGGACCATCTGGAAGCGGGCCGTGTTGGAGTCGTGGTCGGACCCGGGCTCCTGGCTCGGGTCTGTCGGCTGCGTCAGGCCTGGCTGGGACGAATCGCCGCTCTGGATCACGGGCTGCGCCTGGCCCGGCCCTTCCTGGGACGAATTGCTGCCCTGGACCATTGGCGGCACCAGGCCCGAACCAGGGGACGGCTCGCGGCCTGCCGGCTTCGTCGAGGAATCCCCAGCAGGGGTCAGGCCATCGAGCAGCCCACGTGAGACTTCCTCCAGGCTGGGTCGGTCTTCCGGATTCTTGGCCAGCAACCGCACGATCAGGCTGTCGAGCTCGGGGGAGACCCCGGGAGGCTCCGGCTGGGCCCGGACGTTGCGCTCGAGCAGCTCGAACTCGGTGCGCCCCTCGAACACCGGGCGCCCGGCCAGGGCTTCGTACAGGCAGGCTCCCAGCGCATACAGATCGGAAGCGGGGGAAGCCCGACCGGCCGTGATCTGCTCGGGAGCAAGGTAGGAGAAGGTGCCCACGAGGGCCCCCTCGGAGGTGAGGCGGGAGCTCGAGTCGGTGGCCCGCACCAGCCCCAGGTCGGTCAGTCGGGCCTGCCCGTCCGCGCCGATCAGCACGTTCTCGGGCTTGAGGTCGCGGTGGACCAGCCCCCGCGCATGCAACTCGGCCAGACCCCGGCACAGGCCCACGAAGAGCAAGAGCAGTTCGTTTCGCTCGCGCGGCCTGCGAAGGTAGGCTCGCAGGTCGCCTCCCGAAACATACTCGAGCACCAGGAAGGCGCGCCCTTCGTGGGTGCCCTGGCCATAGAAGCCCACCACGTTGGGATGGCGCACCCGCTCGAGCTCGCGGGCCTCGCGCTGGTAGCGCTCGCTCAGCTCGGGGGTCCAGGCCGACTCGAGCAGCACTTTGACCGCCACCTCGCGGCCGAGATCCCGATCGTGGGCCCGGAAGACCTCACCCATGGCGCCGCGGCCCAACAGCTCGATCACCTCGAAGCGGTCGGGAAGCTGCTCATCCTCGAAGCGTAGTTTTCTCCGCACCCCACCTGGATCTTCCGGCCCTGGTCAGGAAAGGCCTCCCTGGCTGCGCTCGCGCCGCCTGAGCTGGGTGCCGCCCACCACCACACGGTCTTCCCGTTCGGCCACTCCTGGCGAGGCTGGAAGGCTCGGGGGCGGGGCCACGATCGCCAGCGCCTGCTCCGCCGAAAGCCCGCCTCGGCGTTGCTCTTGGAATGCCTGAGCCAGGGCGTGGAAACGCTCGCCGTCCTTCCCGTCTTGGCGCAGGACTGAGGCGGCCTGCACCGCCTCAAGCAGGGCCAGGCCCACCGCGGCGGGGTCTCGTTCCCTCAGCACGATCTCCAGGCTGTCGGCCAGTTGGCGGTCGTCGGCGCCCTTGAGGCGCGAGGAGATCTCGCCCGCCCAGCCGCCCAGGCCGGTTCGCCAGGCGGTCAGGCTGGCTGGCGGTCCCGGCTGGAGGCCCGGGAAGCTGAGCAGCTCGTCATCGAAGGGCAAGAGCATGCGCATCACCTTCAACCGGTGAGCTTCGTCCGACCCGCCCTGGGCCAGCCTCTCGATCATCAGCGAGCGCAGCTCCGAGCTGAGCAAGCGCTGATCCGCACGGTTGGCGACCAGAACCCGTTCCACCCCTTCGGCCAGGCGCGAGTTGGATCCGGCCAGCAGCGCCGCCAGGGCCAGCTCGGGCGAGCCGGGCGTGAGCTTGAGCTGATCGGCCAGGCGATCCTGATCGGCCGGCGACATCGCCGCCAGGTGCTCGCGCAGAGACTCGAGGGTTTCTTGAAAACGCCGGTCAGTGGCCATGCGGGCCACGGCTGCCAGATCCTCAGGGGTGCCGGAAGCCAGCCGGCGGGCCACCGAGCGAGCCCGGTAGGGGCTCAGGAAGACGTCCTGCTGGCCCTGGTGAGTCTCGAGCAGAGGCTCCACCAGCCCCGCGATGGCCGGGTTCTGGCGCAGCGAGAGCAGGGCGAGAGCATTGCGAGTGCGCACGGGTAGCTCCTCCCACTTGCCGCTCGACAATTTTTCGGGCAGCTCCGCGAGCAGGTCTTTTTCAAGCTCGGTGTGCTCGAGCAGTTGCTGCAGCGACTCGATCCAATCGTTGCGCGTGCTGCCCAGCCCGAAGGCCAGGGTAAGGTCGGCGTCCGGTCCGCTCACGAAGTGCTCGCGCAGAGCCAGCTTGACCGGCAGGTGGCCGCCGAACCCATCGGGGAGAGTGCAGTCCTTCAGCTGCGGCAGAGCGGCCGCCAGGCAGCTCATCGACTCGGAGCGCTGTCCGTTCCAGTCCCAGGGCAGGTGGATCATTCCCTGGTGGAGTGGATAAAACCAGCTCAGGATAAAGTCTTTCTGATCGGCATCCAGTTTGTGGCCACGACGGATGGCTCCTTCCAGCAGCTTCCAACGCTCGGCCCCCGGCGCTCGCGGCCGGTCGTTCATGACCTTGAGCAGCTCGGGTCGCTCCTGGCCCAGCCGGGCCAGCCACTTGGCCCCGTGGCCGTTGTCGAGGAAATCCTGCGCCAGCATGGAGTCAAGGTGGTCCACCACCGGCCAGTCGGGGAAGCTCTGAGCCATGCTCTGGTAGAGGTCGAACCCGTAGACCCCGTTAAAGCGCAATCGATCATCGATACCCCGCTCCACCCAGCTTTCGGCCAGGCCCAACCAGGCCTCGCGGTGGGGCTCGAACATGGCCTTCAGAGCCGGCTTCGAGCCGGCCCGCTCCACCAGCTCCTGAGCCTTGTCGAGGTGACCGTAGGGGAAACGGGCCAGTTCGGCCACGATCTCTCCTCCCAGGGCTTCCAGGCGTTTTCCTGGAAGCGCCTCGAGCTCATCCAGCCGCTCCAGCCACTTGAGGACCTCGGGGTTGGGGCAGTCGGGGGTGAAGTCGATCACTCCAGCGCGCACCCTCCGGGCCTGGCCCAGATCCCCCTCTCCCCGAACTCCCCATTGCACCAGGCGTTGCTCGGCCAGGTCGGCCTTGCAGGGCACGTCGCGGTAGAGGTGCAGGCAGAAGCGAATGGACAGATCGGTGGGCTCGAGCCGGTCGAGCAACTCGGTGACGCGCTGATCCTCCACTTCCTCGGGGGCCTGGGCGAGCAGGAAATCGATCGCGTGGTAGGTGCCGTTGACCCGGTCCTGGCGCTCCATTTCGGACATGTTGGAGCGCCCCAGCTCCTGGGAAGCCTGCCGGTAAGCGGTTACCACCGCCCCATCGGGGTGGTTGGCCCAGCGGGGCTCGAGCTCTCGGACCGACCCCTCGCGGGCGAACAGATCGTTGGCCAGGGCGAAGAAGCTCTCGCGCTCGGCCCGCCGGCCCGGGCCAACGGCGGCCTGCAGGCTCGCCCTGGTGGGCAGGGCGGGACGGGCCTCGGTCGGAGCGAACCGGTCCGGCCCGCGAGGCCAATCCGGGGGCAGATACCATCATACGCGCAGAGTGTGCCCCTCCGGACTGAAAAAAAGCTTATCGATCCACGATCGATTTTGCCGCCAAGGGAGGTCAGCCGGTTGAGGGTGCCCGGGAGAGTGTTAACGCTTTGCGTCAGGATGTGAGCTGCGCTCCACCTTGCTCGGGCGGCCGGCCAGCCGCGCGAGCTGCAGGCGCACCTCGCGAAGGCCCTGCTCCAGTTCCTCCAGCCGCTCCAGGGCGAGCTCCAGCTCACCCCGAGCGGGAGCCTCCACCAGTCCCTCCACGGCATGCAGGCCGCGCCGGGGCAGGCGGTCGGAGAGCTCGGCCCAGAGCGAGGGGGTGCCGCAGTTCTGGCAGTGCATCTGGCCGGGCGGGATCAGGTTGAGACAGGGCCGGGACATGCCCAGGTAAGCATCCTCCAACTCGCCGGTGCACTGCGAAGTCTCCAGCTGGTAGCCGCACTCGCTGCAGTGGGCGGCTTCGGCGGCGTGCTCGCGGGCGCCGCAGTGAAGGCAGATGTCCAGTCGGCCGGTATTGGGGTTCCAGGGGATGAAACGGTTCTCGTCCTCGTCGAAAAGGCGGGCTACGGGTATACCCAGCACCTGGGCCAGCCGATAGAGCAGGCGAGGCTTGAGGGAACGCTGGCCGCCCTCCCACTCGGCCACCATCTCGGGCGGATAGCCTACCCCGGCGGCCAGCTCCGAAAGACTCCAGCCGCGGGCCTCGCGGGCCTGGCGCAGACGCTCACCCAGACGCTGGTCGTCGAACTCCATCCCGGCGGGGTTCTTCTTACCTCGCTGAGTTCCCCTCGGTTTCGAGGCCTGCTGGCCGACGCGGACTTCACTGCTCGCGATTGATCAGCTCCAGGCTCTCGGTAAGGGGCTCGATGCGGCCATCCGGAAAGAGCCTTCCGGCGACTCGAAACTCCACCCCCGAGCGCAGCCCGTCCGGGAAGGGATCGAAGTTGACGGTGACATCTCGAGGCGCCGACAGGGGCTCGTCAGGTCCCTGGGGAGTGAGGCGGCTGAGGCTCAAGACCCGGGCCAGAACCTCGGCAAAGTGCCAGTCGAGGTGACCGGCGTACTGATGATCGCCCTCGTACTCACCGGTTTCCTCGCGCAGCCGCAGTACCTGTCCGTGCAGCCAGATCGCAGTCGTGCCAGGTTTCTCCACCAGCCTGCAGAGCCGGGGCCAGCGCAGCGACAACACTACCAGATGTAGTCTCTGGCTATTTTGCGCAGACGGTGCCCGGACAGCACGTGAAAGACACGAATCTTCTTGAGGCTGACCGGGGAGAGCTGCCCGATGGGCAGATAGACGATCTTGCGGTTGAGCCGGCTGGCCAGGGTTCGAAAGTAGGTGCGAGGCGGCTTGGCTGCCACATAGGCCACGTGCTTGTCCTCGGAATACTCCAGGCCCGCCAGCAGCAACATCTCAGCCTTGGTCTTACACTGCTCGCGATAGAACGGATCGCTCCACACATCCAGCAAGCGTCGAGGAGGATAGGTGAGCATCAGGCCGCCATACTCGCAACGAGCGATTCCCGGGCCCACGATTTTGGCCTGGGCCGGGGTGGCGTAGAAGGCCATGTCCGACTCCTGGGCGTGCTCGCCGTGCCAGGTCATCTTCCAGGGGAAGCGCCGGTCATCCAGATCTTCATCGAAGATCAGCACCACCGAGCCGGTGCCGCCCCGGATCTTCTGGGTCTCGCGCACGTAGAGTTGCTGCCCGTCGGCCCAGTTCCGGATCGTTTCGCGCATGTCCAGTCCGTCCAGCAGACTGGAAGTGAAAGGCTCCACCCGGGTCCGCTCCTCGCTCAGCACCGTGATGGCCTTCTTCTGCAGATAGCGGCCGTAGTCTTCGATGATGACATCCTCGGGGGGATACGAGCAGATGGTGCCTTTCTTGAAATCGTCGCCCCACTCGCCGGGGGTTTCTT
>QWHO01000795.1 GCA_021404945.1 bacterium CPR1 | reverse complement strand
GATGGGGAGGGGACGCTCGCGCAGTCGGGGGATGCGTCGGTGGAACCAGATGGTCTCGAAGCGCAGGCGGCGTCCGCCCACGTTGATCTCGTCGCCTTCCATCGAGATGGTGTCGTAGCGCCCGCTTTCGTCCACCCAGGGATAGAACAGCCCCAGCTCCCAGAGCTCCCAGGCGTAGTTGTCGTCGGCCACCCCGCGAGCCCCCACCACGGATTGGTAGAGGGTGGGCAGAATGCCCCCCGTGAGGGTGCAATAGTTGCGGGTGAACTGCAACATCACCCGCTTTTGCCACTGCTTGATCTGCTCGCCGGTGTTGTCTTCGTAGTGGCACCAGCTTCTGGAATGTCTGGCGCAACTCGCGCTTGCGATCCTTGCAGGTCTTGAAGGTGAAGACCCGCACCAGGTGGCGGGGCACCTGAGGGGCGTTCTCGAGCTCGGCCGGACGCTCGAGCGGGCCCTCCAACAGCGTGTTGACATCCAGCTGGCGCTCCTTGAGCTCTTGCAGCTTGAGGGCCAGCAGGCGTTTGAGCTCCTGGGCCCAGTGGGGATCCTTCTTGGCGGCCTTCTGGTCCTTTGGGGTCATACCCAGCAACCGCTCGAGGGATTGAATGGCATCCTTGCGCTCGAGCTGCTCAAGACGGGATGAGCTGGCGGGGACCGGCGGCTCCTTGACCTGGGGTGGCTCCCACGCCTGGTCGGACCCGAAGCCGTTGCGTGCGATCTGGTAGGCGGTGGCGCAGAAGGGAGTGTCCATGCCGAGGATGCTGTACATGGCCTCGTGGATATTGTAAAGCTCGACCTGGTCCTCGCGGACATGCTGGCCTCGTCGGCCAGTGCCCGCCTCGAGGTGCCCGAGGATGCGCGCGGCGTGGGCCATGCCACACACGAGCAGCAGCGAGCCCTGCTCGAGCTGGCGCTCGAGCTCGAAGGCCATGTGGGCCTCACGCAACTCGTCCTCGGGGGCCCTGGGAGCGTTGGCGGCGGCCTCGTGATAGGCGTTCCAATACTCTTCCAGGCCGATCCGGTAGAGGGCATACGAGTCGGGCATGGGCTCGAAGACGCCGGGGTACTTCAGGGCCAGGTCCACGAAGTGCAGCGGGATATCGCGCTCGAGAGCCGAGCGAGCTGCTTCGGTGAAGGCATCGCAGGGGTCCACGGGCATGAACTCGGGAGCCTCCTCGCTTCCATACACCAGCACAGAGAGGAGCCGGCTGGAAGGCGCGGATGGCCTGCCGCACCGCCTGGGCGAACTCCATCTGGTAGTGGCAGACCGGAACGATCAGGACTTTACCGTGCTTGAGGGCAAAGGGCTCACGGCCCATACACCAGCGCCTCTTCACCCAGCACCTGGGAGATCGATCGCTTGAGGGCCACGGGGGGCTCCAGGCCAAGCTCGCGGCCGATCTTTCCGGCATAACGGGCGATGTTGATGCCGTCGCGCACAGAATAACGCTCGTCGGCCCGGTGAGCGCGTTGCAGGAAGTCGGCTACATAGCTCAGCACGGCCAGGTCCATGAAGGGCAGGTTTTCCTGCAAGATGGAGAGCTCTTCTTCCTTGTCGGGGAAGTCGACCAGGATCTGCGGCTGCAGGCGCGAGTGGATATACTCGGGCAACTCGAAAGTGGAGGAATCGTCGTTCATTGTGGCACAGAAGCGAAATTCCGGGTGGGCCTTGACCTTGATGCCGGCCACCAGGGACTCGACGTAGCGGCGGGCATCCAGCAAGGGGGCCAGGGAAGCCCACGACTTCTCGCTCATGCGGTTGCCCTCGTCCAGAATCAGCACCCCGCCGCGCACCATGGCAGTGACCACGGCGCTGGCCACGTAGCGGATCGACTGCTCGGCCGAGACTACGGGCGAGATGATCAGGTCTTCCGGCCGTGTATCCATGGTGGCCTGGAACAGATACACCTCGCGCCCCATCTTCTTGCCGGCGGCATAGGCCAGGGTGGTTTTGCCCACTCCCGGCTTGCCCAGCAGGCGTGGGTTTAAAGGCAGGTCGCGCTGCTCGAGCACGACCCAGGAGGCAAGCAGTTGGGCGATCAGGTCGTCTTGCCCGACCCACTTGATGGGCAGCTCGTCGGGATGAGTCAGGTGCAGGGTCACTCCGTCGATCTCGACGGTCTGGGGGGGGGTGGACTTCTCGGCCGGCATGGGACTCCTTCTTCTTCGCTCGCAAGCTCGCTGCGCGCTACGCTCACCCGGTGACTTCGCTCGCAAGCTCGCTGCGCGCTACGCACACCAGATGACTTCGCTCGCAAGCTCGCTGCGCGCTACGCACACCAGATGACTTCGCTCGCAAGC